>DATNKB010000027.1:0-49613 GCA_035603595.1 Candidatus Dormiibacterota bacterium | reverse complement strand
CTGATGGCTACGATCGGCTCCGTCATCGGCGGTTACGTCACTTACCGCATCTCATTCCGACAAGGCAAAGGCGCAATGGAGCGCAGATTTTCCTCGAAACGGATCAACAGCGTGACGAAAACATTCGAGAAGTGGGGTTTTGGCGCAGTTTTGATTCCTGCGATACTTCCGCCGCCGGCGCCCATGGTTCCATTTCTGATCGCAGCGGGTGCGATGCAATACTCTCGCAATAAATTCTTGGCGGCACTTGCAACTGGCCGCGCAATCCGATTCACGATCCTCTCGTGTTTAAGCGCTTTTTACGGCCGGAAGATTCTTACGGTCATCACCAATCACGCAGAGCCAATCCTCATAACGTTTATCGTCGTGGCGGTATCCCTGGGCCTCTACGTCCTCTATCACTATAGAAAGAGCCTGCATTTTAAAAAGAGCAAAGCCCGGCAGGCAGCATAGTTTCGTCTCGTTGATTTCTACAGCCCCTTCCAAGCCACGAAAGCAGCCCCCATCAGCGGGCACTTTTCGTTTAAAACCACCACCACCGGAATCTGCTCCAGATAAGGGCCCATCTTTTCTTTTTGCTTCACCGCTGCGGCAAATCGCCCATTCGTCATCTTTGGCAAGATCCTTACGGCGATCCCGCCCGCCACGAAGATCCCACCGCGAGCCATCGCACGAACCGCCAGATTCCCCGCTTCCGATCCGTAGATATCCACCCACAACTCGAGCGTCGCCGCACACACTCGGCACTCGCCCGAAAGGCCGCGCTCTGTGATCCCTGGCGCCGCGTCGATTCCGGGCTCGTCGAAGTCATGCCGAACCGATGGATCGAGAAATTCGTGCACGCGCTTGAATCCTCCGCCCGACAAAATGATTTCGACGCTCACGAACTCTTCGCTCTGCTTCAAGAATTCCCACAGCTTGGCCTGTTGGTTTGTGTGTGGCGCAAAATCTGCGTGACCGCTTTCGGTAGCCATCGGCACGTGTTGCGCTCCGTCCCAGAAAAGAATCGCTTCGCCCAGTCCTGTCCCGGCCGCGATTACCGCGCGGTTCGCGCCGGGCACGAACACTCCGGGGTGAATTACTTCCAGATCCGGCGGCTCCATTACGCCGATTCCATACGCCGCCGCTTCCAAATCGTTCAACAAACGCACGCGGCTCACTCCCAGATGCTCCGCCAGCGAGGCGCCATCCACAATCCACGGAAAATTCGTCGCATGCACGCGATTCTGCACCACGGGTCCTGCGATCCCAAACGATGCCGCCGTCACCTTCCCTTTCGTCTCGTTCAGAAAATCCGTGATCACTTCCTCAAGCCCTTTGTATTCGTGCGTCGCATAACGTTTGCCGGCAACGCTTGCGAGCTTCCCCGCCCGAATCTCGAATAGACCCAGATTAGCCTTCGTTCCACCAAGGTCGCCCGCAAGAATCATCGAGGATCCTCCGCCCTGAGAAGCGCTCGGAATTGTACCGTTCTAGTCGCGGTATTCGGTAAAGACTACAACGGACGCCAGCGTCGTCCATCAGTCGTGATCAAGTCGTCGGCAGCCTTCGGCCCCTGGCTCCCAGCCGGATAATTCGGAAACGGCGGCGGAGTGCCCTTCTGCCACGCATCGAGAATCGGATCCACCAGCGACCACGCCGCTTCCACGCTGTCCGCGCGATCAAACAGTGTCGCATCGCCGCGTATGCAATCGTTGATCAAAGTCGCATAAGCATCGCGAGATCCGCCGCCAAACGCCTGCTTATACCGGAAGTCCATTTCCACCGGGCGTATCTGCATGTGACCGCCCGGTGCCTTCGCTCCAAACGAAAGCGAAATCCCCTCATCCGGCTGAATATTCAGTACCAGCGAATTCGATTCCACGTTTTCGCCCTGAAAAACCATGTGCGGCGCCTTCTTGAATCCGATCGCCACTTCGGTCGTCGGCCGCGCCAGCCGCTTTCCCGTCCGCAAGTAAAACGGCACCCCGCTCCATCGCCAGTTGTCCACAAACAGTTTCAGCGCCACAAATGTTTCCGTCGCCGAATTCGGATTCACGCCCGGCTCCTGCCGGTAGCCCGGCACCTGTTTTCCACCCACGGTCCCCGGTCCGTACTGCCCGCGTATCACCATCTTCCATATCGATTCCGCGGAAAACGGTCGAATCGATTGCAGCACTTTGATCTTCTCGTTTCGCACCGCCGTCGCGTCAAATGTTGCCGGCGCTTCCATCGCCACGAGCGACGTCAATTGCAGCACGTGACTTTGAATCATGTCGCGCAATGCGCCCGTGTTCTCGTAAAATCCCCCGCGCCGTTCGACTCCTAGCGATTCCGCCGCCGTAATCTGAATGTGATCGATGTAGTTCCGGTTCCACAGCGGCTCAAAAATCCCATTGCCGAATCGGAAGACCAGCATGTTCTGCACGGTCTCTTTGCCCAGGTAATGATCGATCCGGTAAACCTGATTTTCGCTGAATACGCTCAGCACCTTCGCGTTCAAATCCTCCGCCGATGCCTTGTCGTGTCCAAACGGCTTCTCGATAATCACGCGCGTCCACGATTTGTCGCTTTTCGGTTTCGCGAGCCCTGCCTTTCCAATCTGCTCGATGATCTTCAAATAGACGTCCGGTGGCGTCGCCAGATAAAAAAGCCGGTTCCCGCGCAAATCCGCTTCGCGATCTATTTCTTCCAATCGCTGAGAAAGCTTCTGGAACGCTGCGGGATCGTCATAGTTGCCGCTGAAATAGTGCAAGTGCTTCAGAAAATCATCGATCTTGCCGGAGCCATCTGCACCGCCTCCACCGTCACCTGCTGCAGCCTTGGGCAAAAATTCTCCTGCCCTTTTCCGGAAATCGTCATCGCTCATCTCCGTCCGCGCGTATCCCAGCAAACGAAACCGCGGCGCCAGGCACGCGTGCACCGCCAGATCGTAAAGCGCCGGCAGCAGTTTTCGCCTCGCTAAATCGCCAGACGCGCCAAACATCACGATCGCGCAGGGATCATTGGGAACTTCGCAATAATAAGCATCCGTTTGCGGCGCATCTGCCGTCACTGTCGCGCGGGTATTCATAATTGGTCTCCGGGAAGCCGAGAATGCGTGGAGAAATGAGTCTATCTTTCTCTCCACAGGGTGTCCAGACCGCAAGCACGCAAGCGGCTGTCACACTCTCATCGGATGTTTCCGATCGCTCCGCGGCTTCATGTCCGCCCATCGGCTGGAATTCCGCAGGTGAATGCAGTATCTTTGAAGATGTAACTCTTCGCTACCAGGCTCAGGAGGATTCGTGGCCGACGATAAATGCGCGGACAACGTTCCAGCGCCAGCTCCGCAGCAATCCGCGGGTCACAACGAACGCATCGTGCACTGCGTCAAATTCGGGCGCGACCTCCCCGGCCTCGACCGCATTCCCTGGAAAGGCGAAATCGGCAAACGCGTCTACGAGAGTGTCTCCAAAGACGCCTGGAAAATGTGGCTCGAGCACTCGAAAATGGTCATGAACGAATACCGCCTGAATCCCCTCGATCCCAATTCACAGAAAATCATGGAAGAGCAAATGGAACAGTTTTTCTTCGGCGAAGGCGCCAAACTCCCCGAAGGCTACGTCCCGCAAAGAGGCAAAGGTTAGCCCGCCCTTTACCTTGCGAGCTTGCCTGTCGCCGGATGCTCAACCGGCAACCTCGGCGAAAATCGAAAATTCATCCGCCCATGCGCCTCTCGTAACGCTTTTTCAACTTCCTCCGCAGAATCCGCGCGCGCAAAAATAAATCCCAAGTAACTCGATCCTTCCGGCCACGCTGCCACGTAATCGTGCAATCGCGCGGTAATCTGAATCTCCGTTACCCCATTCACGCTCTCGGCCGCTTCAATTCCCTCCACGCCATCAAAAATTCCGCTCCGCGGCACCGGGATCATCATCACTCCACTAGCCGCGTTCTCGCGCTCTGCATCGCCCCCAGGCATCCCCAACGCATCACGAAGCAGCAATTCTTCGAGTGAAATCCTGTCCGCCCCAAATCTTAATGCGCGCGAGCACAACCCGCCAATCGGCCGCGGCGCAATCTCCAGCACCCAAGGCCCGCTTTCATTCACTCGAAACTCCGCATGCACAGGCCCCGTATTTAATCCCAGTGCCCGAACGGCGTCCCCCGCGCACTCTTCAATCGCCGTTTGCATCTCCACCGGCAATCGCGAGGGCGTCACGTAAATCGTTTCCTCGAAATACGGCCCCTCCAGCGGATCAGGCTTGTCGAAAACCGCGAGCACGCGCAGGCGTCCTCGCTCGATCAGCCCTTCCACCGCCACTTCGCTCCCCGGAACATACGCCTCGACCAGCAGCTGGTCGTGTTCCGGCTCGCGAAGCACCTGAACCTCAGGAGACTCCATCAACATTCGAATCCGCCGCACTGCCTTTGCAAATTCGTCCGCATTGTTCGCTCGTATCACTCCTTGGCTCGCGGAAAGCGATAGCGGTTTCACCACGCAAGGAAATTTCACCCGCGCCACCACATCAGCCAACGGGCCTGAACCCGCAAACGAAAAAAAGTCCGGCACCTGGATGCCCGCCGCCCGAAGTGTTTCGCGCTGCCGCAATTTGCTCCGGCAAATTTCGGCCGCCGTCGGCGGATTCCCCGCAATCCCCAGCGCCTCGGCCGTATATGCCGCTGTCACTGTAGGCCGGTCGCCAAGCGCGATTACCGCAGCGATCTTTTTTTCGCTCGCCGCATCAGTCGCTTTCTTTCCTGCTGCACTGCCACCGAAAGCTCTCGCGATCTCCAGCGCCGCGTCTTGCGGATTCTCGAAATGCAGCGCGAGCGCATCATCACCCCACGGGTTTTCAAGTTGATGGCAGCGATCAGTCCCAAACCGCACTTCGACTCCCAACCTCTCCGCCGCCTCCGCGAATCCGCGGGTCTGATAACCAAGCTTGCTCGCCAGTATCAGCACCCTTTTTTGCGTGTTGCGGTTCATAAGTCCGCCGTGACTCGCTGGCGAAGGTTCCGTTCTCTCAGGATTCCGATGACAAGACCAGATAGTGCACCGACCGCGGCACCGGAAATGCCGGCAGCGATTTGCTTAGCGAGAGTGTAGTCAGGCACCGCGCCAGCGATGAGACCAAAAAAGGTTCCGATCAGCGCCCATGTAACCGCCCAGACAACGACGGCCCATTTAGACGGCTGCTTTTGATCGAAGATCCAACCGAAGCCGAAACCGACACTCGCGCCCCAAACCAATCCGAGATCGGCTCCCAATATGCCCCCTCCCTTTCCGCCGATAAGAAACCCGGCGAGGCCCACCCCAGCTGCCCAGAGAATCCGTCGCGTTGTAAGTTGAAATTTTGACATCCTCGATTGCCTGCGTGCGTCTGCGACTAGGAATCCAGTCGAGTTCACACAAACGTATCCGCCTGCCGCGTTTTCTTTCTCACTTCAACGATGGGAACCAACTGTTCTGGAAATCCCTTTGAGAATGCAGTCCTTGCGGCATAAGTCTCCTGATTCGAGTGCGCGCAAATACGCCTAACGTCGTTTGGCGACACGATTCGGATGAACATTGCGAACAATTGGTAACAATAAACAGACGCACAAGCGACATGGGAACCGTTTCGTCCAATCGAAATTCTACACCGTTCGACTAGCTCCGGCGCGACCGTCTCGGGATCGGGCTTTCCCGAAACAGTTGAGTTTCTTCGCGGTAAAAGTAGATCAATTCATCCGGCGGTTATCGCAGTAATGATACGGAACGCCACCGTCGCCAATGCTGTGACCTTCTCCCAATTCACGACACAGATCATGGTTTTATTCCGACGGACTCTTTTTGTGACCCGCCAATAATCGCTTCGTTAAACCGTAGGGAGTCCGGCCCATTGAGCGGAGCCCCAATCGGCCACAATCAAGCTATACGCCTTCCCGGTTTCCTTCGCAGCTTCAATAGCCGCATCGCACGCGGTCTGGAGCATCACCGAAGAGTTTGCGACCGCATAGGTGCCGGTGGGGAGGTGATAGGTCGAGCCGTTATCGCCCTTGATGGTTCGGGTGAAGCCGCGTTTGCTCATCTCATCGTGCAATTCTTCATAGTCATCGTCGGATGCTTTGTGAAGTTCGACGCGGGCGATGTAGTTAGCCATGTGGTAATTCTCCTTTCGATATGCACTGGATGTTGAACGTACCGCCAGTGTACGTTGCTGTCAACTGGATACTGGGTGGTGATGAACCTGTTCTCAGCAGGTATGAGCAAGGACTCGTGCGGGAGCGCTTCTAGTTCGTAGAGGGAGACGTCGCCCGACTAATAACCACGATTTTCACAGTTGATCCCCTTTCAATTGTTGTGTGGTTTAGCATATAAGCTCGTAAGTACAGGAGGTTTGAACAATGGCAAACAATCCCGGAAAATCAGCAACATTTCAATACAGGCACTGGGCTGGCACTCTTTGGACAGCGAGGTTACAAAATGTCAGCACTCAAATAAGTGGTCCGTTGGGAGTTAAGACTACGATAGACCCAGATTTTCACCACGTCCCCGCCCCGGGTCAAGCCGGTACGGTCGAACATGACGATGCATGGTTGCAGTATTTAACGTCAGATGGTGTGCACTGGGCTTGCAAATGCCACTCCCATACAGGCGACGGAAACGTCGTGAGCTTTACCTTCGAACACTTTCGAGCGCCCGATATGGACAACGCAGACCACGAATCCAGTGACTTAAACTTTCAAGCATGGGATGGTTCGTCTTGGTATGCGACATGCCCTAACGTCGGTCCGATTCCAGATGGCCAAAGCGTTGCGGTTTTGTTTAATTTATCGAAGGACGCCAAGTTTCTAGCGAAGGACGCTAAAGCTTAGGGTTGCTTCACTAGAGTGGCTCAGCTTGGCGAAATATCGAAGAGTGTGAGACTCGATCACCGCCGGCAACCGCACGTTTAGCGGCATCTCGATCCCACGATGCCGCCCGATCGGCGGAACGATCATTGTAGGTCCAAATGACATTGCAACCGGTACCGAACTGGTTCAAGCTGATCCGCTTTCACGACCAATTCAAGGTCGAAGACATGAATTTGTCGAGGCACGGTCATTTGGACCAACAGCCCGAAGTCATACGCGCTGTCGTAATCAACTGAAGGGGATTCTCTGGAATCCGTCGAGCGATTCTTGGGTCGAGGGACAATAGGCGGAATAACCGCAAATTGTGATTGGCAATCGCGAGGCTCCTCCCCCGCTAGGTACAAGCCCAACGTGATGAAATCAAGACATCGAACGACAATTCCACCTGGGACCCTCGGTGTTACAACCGCATTCACCAAATCCATGTTTCCAACATTTCGGAGATAAATCATCGCAATCGCGTGCGTTGGAGCATCTTGATTTCGCGGAATGTTTGCACCCGCTAACCCGCCGGGATCCATAAGCACTGTCCAAGAACCTTTGTTAAATTCAAAAGTCCGTGCTCGTAGTTCCACGGCGGGATGTCTATTCTGTTGATCGATACGAGCTTGCTGTTCGGACTTCAGAACGGTAAGTTGGGTCGAAATGGCGCTCTCCATTCGTCTCGTAATCGCTAGGGAAGAATCCAAGGATTTCAGCGACCGATCTTGAGCGTCTTGTAGGTTGGCTATCGCCTTTACGGTTTGACCGGTGCTGGCGTTCATTCTGTCCAACACTTCAAATTGCTTGCTCATCGTCGCTGCCGTAGCACCGGTGCTTTTATTTATATCTTCAAGAATTCGACCTTCCGTTCTCGCCGACCAAAGCTCCAAGCCAATTAAAACTATAATGACGAGTTCCAAGATCAGATCGCGCAGGCTTATCCACGAATCGTGCCTGCGATCGCGCTCCTGTAAATAGAATTGGGCTTCGGTAAGAATTGCGGGCCTCTGTTCGTGTCCAGCGTCGTCCAACTTGGAAAAAAACTCGTTGGCTTTTTGGACCAACTGTTTCTTAGAAGCCCCCTCAAAATCTTCGACCTTCATTTGCTTTCTCCAATAATCGGACAATACTGTAACCAAGCTGGAACAGCAAGCGACCGCGACAACCTGAAACAGGGGGAAAACAGACGCGGGAGAGGAAAAACAGATCGCGTATCATTACGATTCGGTCTTTAAAGATGAAGACACACAGGTAGATATGGAGGGTACGCTACGCGTTCCTGAAAAAGGGCCAAATTATTGAAAAGCGCGGAGAGCGGAGGAGCGTTGTGCATGTTACGGTCGCACACAGTAGCGACGGTTCGCTGCCAGTCCACAGGGTGTATCTGTCAAAAATTTAGTTGGGCGAAATATCGAACAGCGTTGGTTCGATCACTGCTCGCAACTGCACTTGAGCGTGTGCTTGGCCCTGCTTGCCTTTAAGGACTAACTCGAATCAAAAACCAGGGCGTGGCCTCAATGCAAGAAATCGCCTCTCCAAACGGGCCGTTTCGTCTTGATCTTTTAGCTCATACAGATGCCGGAACGAAGAAATTGGCCGTTTCACATGCAAATCATACGTAACCACCCCGATCTGACTTTCCAGCTGGATCATCTCAACCATTTCGTCCTGAACACTGAGGCATTTGTACTTTGCGCCGGTGATATCGAAATAGAACCTTCCGGCTACTGGGGGCGCAGTCGGGGCTACGTCAAGGGGAGAAACAGCTCCGTCGTGATACTTCTTGCGGATCGCTTTCTCTCCAATCAATTGTGCCTCACCAGCTAACTTTAGTAATTCTTGATCGTTCTCCTCCTCAATCTTATGAGTCGGATCGTTGGCCGTAAGGTCCGCTTCCAATGCCTTAAGATTCCTGACGTTCTGTCCGTACAGATCGATAAGCAGAAGTGCTTTGCGTGTGTTCCGATACGCCGTGTCCAAAATCGACCGGAGCTGTTGGAGTTTGTCTTCATCCTCTAAACACTGAGGGTTGAGTTCTAAGATCGTTTCTGCGTTCTTGTTTAGTCGGTACAAAATATTGTAAATCCCTGTCACTAGGGCTTTTTCTTCGGTGGACAATTTGAGAACGATGTCGGGATAGTGTTCAGCATGAACCAGGACTGGAATTGGGACCGGGCCATTATTTGCGAGTGCGTGAACGCACGACAATTGGATCATACATTTAAAGGTTATGAGATTGCGACGTAACCAAGGAGAGGCCTCCTCAATTTCCTTACGCAATGCCTTTCGGAGTTTCCGCTCACGGTAGAGTGTCTTCCCAATATCCCAGGTTTGGGACGCCAGGAAGCTCAGCGCGGCGACACCCACAGTTATCAAAACTCCCGTAAGAGTGATGGGTGCTTCCATCTCTAGCTGCTCATAAGAACCTTTTTCCCAACCGAGATATATTGCCGGATCAGTTCGGCGTCTCGTCGAAAAAGTGTTCTTTCAATGACCGCACCGAGTTGAACGGTATAATCCTGCGAGATGCCCACAGGAAACCACGCAATACCGAGCATGCGGATTAATCTTCTCATGCGGCCTCCAAAGAGGCGGTCGAAGCTGAGGCCCCTGTTCAAGTCATGGTGCGGACGAAATTGGATCAAATTGGCGCTGGTGGCTGCATCGGCGCTCAGCATCCTTATTTCTATATGGTTATTCAGGAACCACCACAGACCTCCGGTCGGCGTTTATATCGCCGTCATGGGCGTCGTAATTGCCGTTATGACTTTGCGAGAGAAACCTCCAGGTTTGGAGAAATTTTTGTGGGTGGGGTTGATAACGATACTGATGGTAGTCGAGGTTAGAAACATATACGCCACTGACGCCGAACAGAGCCAAACGTTCTCAAAGATCACCCGAGACTTGAATTCTACAAGACAGGGTATCGATGCAGCCGCTAAAAACATCGAGGACACCACTGAGGCACTGCGTACACTGCATTCTGAGATCACGGGCGGCGATAGCTATGTGTATTTTGACGTTGGGCCATTGATCGGGCCAGCGGAAATGAATTTCCCAAATTATGGCGGTAAGCAAAACGTGATCTGGTCAATAGGAATCCCGAAATTGGTGGGAACCTATTCGCTACACGATATCAGTGTTTTTGTTTCCGACCTAATGGGCAACTCTGAAACCGAATACAAAGTCCTCAACCCTTGGGTATTTGGTCGTAGCTACGAAGGTCTAACCTTGAGATTCAGGCCTGAGAAACACAGACAACATGTCCACATTTGGATAAATGCTTCGAACGGCGACTATTATCAAGGTGTTCTATTCCTCAAGATAGATGACAAATGGGTGTGGTCGAGCCGATTTTATAAGGGCGGCGGTCGTGACCGGAAACTAATGCGAGAATGGTCTGACCCAAGTTTTCCAAAATCCCGGGATGCAGACTGGGGCAAGGAAGATGACTGATGATGAATCTGAATTCGGCGGAGAACTGGTCTGCTGCACGGCTGCGCCTAGTGTGCGTCAGTTCGGCGAAATATCGAACAGCGTAGGCTCAACCACCGTCGGCATCTGAACATTCAGCGGCGTCTCGATCCCTCTCACTTTGCACAGCGATCGAAACAGTTCGACCGTCGCCGGCGCGAACCCCGAGTAGTGATTGTTGGCATAGACGTATTGGGTGACTCCGCGCTTTTGGATCTTCTCGCAAACATCCACCCACGTTTGCAGTTCCGCGGTGCGATCGATAATCGTGGAGTTCCACACCGTTGTTAGCTTCTCGATGTCTTTTCGATTGCCAAGCCATCGGATATATGAAAAGTCTGCGGTTATCAGATCATAGTTCCCAAGGTCTTTTGGGTGGGGCATCCACGATTGATCTTGTAGGACCAGCGCGACGTTATTCTGACGAAGCAGGTCGAGCAGTCGGGGTTTCAACCAGTATTTGTTTCGGATTTCAACTGCAAATCGATAGCCACTGGCGCGCGGCAACTTCTTGAAAAAAGCCTTCAGACGTGACTCAAATTGCACCGGACTCGAGAGAGTCCGGAACGGCCCTCATCGCCTTAGCGATGCTTTCGTAGTCCGCCCTGTCGATCGCGAACACGCCACGACTGAAGACCACGCTCCAATTCCGCCTCCCTCGCGTGAACGACAGAAGCGGCAAAAGCGGCCTAATGGGCGCATCAAACGAGGTGTAGAACCTTACGGCCCGACGGAAAGGCACAAAGCCCCCACCCATATCGAATGCTTCAGGTTCACCTTCGGCGATCTCACCAATCGCTGTGAATGCTTGCACGGGCTCGCCGTCCCGCATGCGTTCCCGCGGAGAGTAGTAGATGATTCGATCTCCGGTGCTTAGGCGCCGAAGCGGTGACGCTTTGCCATGGGACAGTTGGCAGAATCCGCCGGCCACGGCGCTTCGCACGTGATCGCGGCTGGCGACGCCGATCCAATAACTCATCATGATGGCTCCGTCGCTTGGTCGAGCAGATGCTACTCTGTGGAAATGGAAAAGCACAAGATCCTAGTAGACGCGAAGGCCGAACTTGAAAAGCACGTTTGGGGCACGTTCGTCGAGGGAAAGGCGACCGTTGCGCTCGGCGGTTCGGGTGTGGTTGTTTCAAATTGCGAAGCTTGCCGCAAGCGATTCGGAACCAACAGTCAATACCTTCGGCATCTATCTGATGACGTGCTGCCCCTTATTTTGCGGAAGGCTTTCGAGATCGCCGGCGTTTCGACTGCGAAATAGACGGTTGTATTCATCTCGAATTCGCGATGCGGAGCGTAAAGCACAAATTGCCGTCCCCTCGAAGCCCGCGATGATCTGTTTGCTCTTTCGGAAAACTAAGAGGACAACGATGACAAGGAATTCAAAATTGTAAGGTGAACCCGGCATCGCGCCAAATCCTAAGCCCAGATTGTTCGCGGTAGGCACTGTTTCATCTTCTAGTCATCTTCTACTTTCTTGACCTTTTCGCGAGCCGGGGGCGGCGGAAGACCTTTGGCTTTTCTTGCCCATCCCCAAAAACCACCACCCAACGGATTCATTATTTTCTGAACCTCGCCCTGTCTCTCCAGTCTTATCAGTGTGTTATGGATCACCGTAAGCATGTTGGAATAACCGTCCGGGTCGAATCCTTGGCTTACCAGTGCATCACGAATCACTGGAGCCTTTATCGGAAGAGCCGACGAAGCGATGATTTCACGAATCGCATCGGTCAATCCCATCGAATCGGAAAGTTCGAGTTCGATGAGTTTCGTTTTCAGCGCGCTGGAATGATCCGTGTCACCGCACAGCGCTTCCAAACCTTCGATGGATTTAGCCAGCCGCGCTATGCGCTCATCCGTCTCTGCACGTTGCTTTACAAGTCCAGCAAGCTCTTTGCGGGCGTTTTCGAGAGCCTTGATGTAAGAACTGTCCACGAACAAAGGGTAAATAATGAAATGTAAAGAGTCAAGTAAAACTAGAATCTATGAGAGGATGGCAACGTGTAGTTTTCGGGGACGGGAACTCGCGTTTCAGCTATAGCGGGACGATTGCAAAGTACACGCAACGACGCTGTTCTATACCACCCCGGCATGTTAGTATACCAACCGGTGGGCTAAATGGCAGAAGAAGCACCGGTAATGCCACGTGAAGAAAAATCAAGACGTATCTCGCTCATCCATAGAGCATTCACTCCTAACGCTCCGGTCGGTGGGCTTGACGTTTTCGCAGGCCGCAAAGAACAAATGGAACGTGCGTTTGCAGCCGTTTTTTCACCCGGTGAGCATGCTGTAGTCTACGGCGAAAGAGGTGTGGGGAAATCGTCGCTCGCAAATATCATTTACGATGTCGTGATTGAAGCCGGCGAATCGAATTTCATCCCGGCTAAAGTCAATTGCAGCTCGGGAATGAGCTTTACGGAAATTTGGCGAGAAGTATTCAAGCAGATGCCGATTACACGCGATGGGGATACTTTCCACCTAGATGAAGACGTTCCCGATGACCCTAACTCCGAACAGATCCGCGGACTGCTAGTACAGCTCGACAACCCCAGTATTATCGTCATAGACGAATTTGATCGAGTGGATGAAACCACGGCCACGCGGATGGCGGACACTATAAAGACCCTCTCCGATCGCGGAACGGATACCACGCTCGTCATTGTCGGAGTAGCTGAGTCCTTGGACCAACTGATCCGTGAACATGAATCCATAACGCGAAACTTAGTACAAATTCACATGCCGCGCATGGATCGCACGGAATTGCTTGAAACTATTGAAAAAGGACTAGCGAAGGCTGAAATGTCGATGCCCGATGAAATTCGCATAAGAATTGCTGGACTATCGCAGGGACTTCCGCACTATGTACACGTCCTCGCAAAAAACGCTGCACTGGCAGCGGTACGCGACGGGCGAACCAACGTGAGCGACAACGATTACAAACTAGCTATACAAGAAGCCGTGCGTGATAAGGGGGAAACTCTCGGTAGGGCTTACCAGAAAGCTACGCACAGCCCCAAAAAGAACAATTTTCCTCAGGTTCTTCTGGCCTGTGCGATGGCAGCAGGCAAATCGGGATTCTTCAATGCTAAGGACGTGCGTGAACCTTTAAGGACTGTTATGCACGACGATAGCTTGGATATTCAGGCTTATATTCGGCATTTGGGAAAGTTCTGCGACGGATCTCGGGGGCCGGTTCTCAAAAAAGAGGGCAGTATCAGGCGATTTCAATACAAGTTCAGCGACCCGTTGATGCAACCGTATGTGGCACTTAAGGGCCTTGCCGATGGATTAATTACCGATGACCAATTGGAGCAGGCGCAATTTTCTCCGAGTGAACATCCACAACTTTTCTAGCCTTACTTTTAGACAGATATAATTACCCCTCTACGACGTAGCCTGCGCGAGCCTCGCGATCACAACAACGGAAACCGAAAACTAGGAGAGAACCTCTTTGATGGCATCCAGAACTTGTTGTTTGGTGAGGCCGTTTTTGACGGCATGGTCCATCTGGACCCTCACTACCTCTCTGATGTTTTGCAGTATATGTTCCTGGATCTCACTGAGCGCTAGTTGCACTGGTTTCCTGTACGGTTCGCCGCAATCACGGCAAACTGTGCTGCTAGTCTGGTGGCTTTTTCCACATTTAGGATTACGACAAATTTTTATTGTCAATTGTTCTTCCCCTTGAAATTGGAAGCTACCGAATAACTATCATAGCGTCCAGCGAGGCGGTCGCGTTTCCTACGTCCAGCGCTGGCGACAACGGGATACTTGACGCCAGTCTCGGTGAATGGCATCGTAGCCTCCTCCGCAGAATTCTCTCTGCTTGGTGGTGTCTATGGTTGCGAAATACGACATCTTCAAAAAGACAAATAACTCCGTAGTCTGGGTTGAAGCCGTCGAGGATATCGTGACAGCAAAGAAGCGGCTGATAAGCCTCGCATCGGATGGAACTGACGGTTATCGAATCTGGGATTCCACGAAGCAACAGTTCATCGACCCGTTGGACGATTGCGCCTAGCTAAGGCTCAAAGCCGTAGACGCTGGTTACACCGACATTCGTCGTTTGCGCAGCATCAGACTGTGGCTTCATTTAGTGCGCCGCGTGTCAACAGAGGTTCGTCGCTAGTAGTGATAAACTTGGCCCATAACTTGGAGGCGTCTCATGTGGCGCAAATCGGAAGACAGCAAACCAAAATCTTCTTCCGGATCTTCGCCTTCTTCTGTTTCCTCCGCACAGCATCCTCGCATCGCAGCGCGGCAGGATTCTGCGGTCACGCCGGCCGCCGTGAGTCAGGGCATCAAGATCAAGGGAGAAATCGCCGGTCACGGTGATCTCTGCCTGGATGGCGAGTTCGAAGGGAAAATTCATCTCGCCAGTGGGACTTTCACAGTTGGCCCAAACGCTCGTGTCAGGGCGGAAATCGAGGCCCCTGAAGTTATCATTCGTGGCGAAGTAATTGGCACGCTCAAGTCCTGCGAGCGCGTCCACATCGGGAGCACCGGTAAACTCACGGGCGACATGGAGACCAGCGGTATCGTGATCGAGGATGGCGCGATCTTGAATAACAAGGTTGGCGCCCCTCAGGCCGTAGTGCCTGAAGTCTCAGCAGGCCAAATAGACCCTCCGGCTCAGCCTTCTAGCCCGGAGCCTCTCCCGCGAGCCAAAGGCGCCGCCGGCGCATCGTAGCTTCGTTTCGGCCAGAACGACCCGCACCCGCCAACAATAGACGATAAGGATTTCAGTGGCGCCTTACGAGGTGGCATGTGCGAGCTTCGCAACCAGCAGCCGCACAAGCCCTTTGTCGCGCTCCTTCGATCGCGCGTCGGTCATCATCAGACAGAATTGCCGAAAGGCCCCGCAGTGATTGTCTACCCACGGAGGATGCGCGAGCAAAGGGGGTCAAAGGCATTCAAATGCACTTAATATTCTGGACAGGCATCCCAATGTCTCGGGGTCGAGCCCGAGTTTCTGCGACACCCCCGAACCCAAGTATGACCAGGATCTACAGACCGTTTTGAGTTGTCATAATTTTATTACTTGACATCAATTCACTCGGCACTTATAAAGCCCGATATAGTTTGCTTGACTCTTGGTCTTAGGAAAAGCAATGTACAGGGGGTTTAGAAATGAAATACCTTATCATTGCTGTTAGCTTACTATTTTTGCCCTTGGTTTCAGATGCCCAAACTGGCATTTGCTTCCTCGACGGCAAAACCTACACGACACTTGCCCAAGCTATAAGCTGCGCGGGGTCATCCGGAACTATTGAGGTAACTCCATCGGCTAAGGTCGTATCGGTGCCGTCAAGCACCACTGTTCCAGCCGGAGTGACATTGCAGATTGATCGAGGTGCAATCTTGTCGGTCGGCACTGCACTAACGCTTACTATTTCAGGACCACTAGTTGATGGTTTATATCAGATGTTTGAGGGGGCGGGCACCGTCAGCTTCACGCTTCCGGGTAATCAAGCTGTGTCTCGACCGGAGTGGTTCGGCGGAATTGCGGACGGTACCACTGGCTCGGGGACGGTCACAGGAACAGACAACCTGGCAGCATTCAATGCGGCACTCGCAGCTTTACCAGAAATGGTGTTTTTCAACCAGGGCACGCAGGTTTTGCAAAACGGAAGCCTCGCACGAACTGGGAAGCTGCTTCTCTCGCCGGGACGCTACGTTGTCAGCGATACACTTAACTGGTCGCCGTGGGTTTCTTACGAATGTCCGTCCTACAACGGTTGTATAATAGTTCTAAAAAACGGCGTGGCTTCTTCTGGCGTAGAAAAATTCGTGATCAATCTGCAATCGGTTCTTACTAACAACACACCTTCTCCCAACACAACGTATGGCGGACAGTTTCATAACATCACGGTCAACTGTCAGGGCGGAAAGTACTTGGGAACAAATTCGTTCTCGTCAGGCGTCCTTATTAACGGAGCGCAAGGAACGTCCCTAGGCAACATCTTCATAGGAGATTGCGGTCAACGCGGGCTATGGATCGCGAATAACGCAGGAAACATCAGCAGCGTCAACGGGGAAAACATAATTGAAGTGCTGGGTGTCGTAACGGGACCAGGAGTACAAATCGACGCAGGTCTCTGTAATATAGAGGTTATCCGTTCTGAAGATGTTAATTCCACAGGAACACACAAAGATGCAGACGGTGATCCAAATCCCGCGATTCTTATAGGGTCAACTTCCTCAAACGGCTCGGTCAATGTAAATATCGATGTGCTTGGCTCGGAGAAGTCATTTCTCCCGCTTAAAATCTGGGGTGGAGATGCAATTAGTATTCAAAATATAGGCGTTGGTGCTCCTACAGCTGGACTAACTGCAGTGGTGATTTCCCACGGGGCCAAGTCCATAACGATTGGCCCAATGTTCACCTACGCGGCGAGCCCGCTGTTCACCTACTTCATAGCGGATCGTACAAGTACCCCAACAACTTTTGTGTCTGGCAATTTCGCCCCCTATCCGTCGATTTTGGGGTATAAAACCGCTAAGTGAGCGAGGAGTTCCCGTCGTGCTGTCGTATTCAGCGAGAGAAAAGCTCGTTGCCCATCAGACAACTTAACCAATTAATGCAATTTTCCCTTGACACAAAAAATGATCTGGCGTATGTAGGGTCAATATTTTTACGGAGGCGCTAATGTCCCCAGGCATCGCGCTGTTCCGGCCCCCGATTCTTGTTCCTTCCTTGAGATTTCGTTGTCGCAACGGATGAAATTTTCCTGATTTGTATCGAAATCTTTCGCCTGTACCAACTCTAGACAGTTGATCAGTAGCTGTTGCCCGCGTCGCACTGCTAGTGTGACACCTCTTTTGGAGCGTGCCATGAAATGTCTCGTGTTGCCCTCGCACCTCGTGCTCATGTTGATCTTTGCCCCTGTTATCACCCTCGCGCAAACTCCGACGACGAGCAAACCCCCTGCCGTAGATCCGCAGGCGCTTGCGGTGTTGCAGCAAAGCGTCGCCGCCATGGGAAAGAGTATTCCATCAGATTCCACAGCGACCGGAACCATCACCACAAACGCAGGCGGAGAAACCGAGACCGGGCCGATCGTTATCTTGACCCGTGGTTGGGATCAAAGCTCGGAGCAAATTCAAACAACTCACAGCGCCACTCTAATTTATTCACAAGGCCAATCGGCTAGCGTGAATGTCTCTGCGACTACTCCCTTACCCATGGAGCGGTCTGTCACCGATCAGTGCCCCGATTTTCCGCTGGCCCTTCTTGCGAATGCTCTAAATAATCCCGACACGGCCTACAAGTATGTGGGACTCGAAAATCTAAATAACGCATCAGCTCATCACGTCCAGTTTTGGAACTCCTTTGCTTCCGTTCCGAAGCTCCAGAAAATATCGGGACTCTCAGTCCGCGATATATGGATTGATTCTTCATCAGGACTACCTCTGAAAATCGCCTATGTGCGACACGAAGGGGGAAGCAATGCCCCGACCATTGCCGTTGACGTATCCTTTTCCGACTATCGAAACGTTAGCGGTGTGCTGTATCCGTTTTCGATTCAGCGCTCGTTGAATGGAACTCCGTGGGCGATGATCGCCATTCAAAATGTAACCCTCAATACGGGCCTCACAGACACAAACTTCCCAATCGAATAGGAGCACGCACAAATGACCCGAATAAAGCTGTCTATGTGCCTGCTGTCGGGATGCTTTCTGCTTCTGACTGTCGCTGCGCATGCCCAAGGACCGATGACGGGCTACCCGCCTTACGGGTCTTTTCAGAACGGTGCCTTTGATGGGGTAGACCTTCAAGACCTCAATGTCAACTTTGCGATTCCGATCTTCCATTCTCCCGGAAGGGGCATTGACCTTCAACTCGGCCTGGTCTATAACTCGTCGGTTTGGGCGAGCAGCGGGACTTATTGGTATCAACAGTTGAGTGGCGGCTGGGCAGTGACGTCGCCTACCGGTTCGATTTCCTATAATGAGACCACGCTCCGAGTCAAATGCGGCGATGGAAGTTGGAACTATAACACTACGGATTCGGGTTTTGCTTATCTTGACCCCGCCGGAACTTGGCATGCATTTCCGACCATCCGCTATACGGATATCGGTTGTACCGGCGGCTTTACGGGTACGACAAGCGCGTACGCCTCGGACGGCAGCGGATACTTTATGAACGGCGTAGGCATTTCAGTAAAGTCTCCCTCAGGGATTACGATCGCCTATTCAGGCTCGATGACCGATACGAATGGAAATTACATAAGCAATTCTACCGTTTCCAACGAGACGGACTGGACCGATACTGTCGGGCATTCGCATGGGAATGGAACACTGAGAATTATTAAGAACCCAAGCACAATTCAGTATGAGAATCTCGATGTGAATGGAGTCTATCAAACGGTTACGGAGACTCTGAGTCTTTACACTATTAAGACGAATTTCGCTTGCTCTGGCATCACTGAGTATACCGGGACAAGCCAGGTGTATTTACCCACTTCTATTAGCTTGCCCAACCTGAAATCGTACACATTTGTATATGAGCAGACCCCCGGGGGAACCACTTCACAAACGACTGGCCGCATTCAAAAAGTGACCCTCCCAACGGGCGGATATTATGAATACGACTATGGCGGCACGAATGACGGGGTTAGCTGCGCGAACGGCAGCACGGTCAATCTCACACGCAAGATTAGCGACGGAGCGAACATATCGACGTGGACATTTTCGCGCGCCCCGAGCGGTTCTAACTGGGTTACGACAGAGACCGCGCCACAGCTTCCGTACGACTCTGCTGGCAATCAGACCCTCTACACCTTTAATTCGCTCGGTCAGGAGGTTACTAGGCAGATCTACGAGGGAAGCGCGAGCCTCCTGCGTACAATTAATACGACATGGGCCTCGAATGGCACGCCGGCTACGCAGATAACGATCCTCGAAGATAACAGCACACAGAACGAAGTGGAGACCACGTACGATACGCTCGGGAACCTTCAGCTACTTAAAGAACATGGCTGGGGCATGGGTGCTCCAGGCGGTGTGCTCAGAACAACTACGAATACGTTCAACACCTCTTCTACTTACACCAACCTGAATATCATGAACCTCTTAATGACACAGACAATCGCCGATTCAACGGGCACGATTCAATCGCGCACTGACATCGCATACGACACGGCGGCGGACCTCAACACTCCTTGCATAACTGGCATTCCACAATTCTCGGGTTCATGCTCAAACACGACTCGGGGCCTTCCTACGACGGTGACTACCTATCCGACCGACCCGGTGACACCGAGCGGAGGCATCGCCAAGACATTCACTTACGATTCATTGGGAAATCTAAGAACAGCGCAGGTTAACTGCTGCCAAGAGAAAACGTGGAATTTCTCTACGGCAACAAATTACTCTTACCCAGATAGCGTGGTGAGCGGTTCTTCGTCGCCGCAGTTGACTACGAGCGCCACCTACAACACCTACACAGGCCAAATCGTCACTTTGACCGACGAGAACGGTCAACCAACTTCTTATTCGTATGCGGACCCAGGCCACCTAAATCGGTTAATAAGCCTTACGCGGCCCGACAGTGCTCAAATAACTTATTCCTACAATGACACGGGAAATGCTTTCACGCTGACTGCACCAGTTCAAGGAACGAATGTTGTTAAGCAGATCTCCTCTTACGACGGTTTAGGCCGCACGACCACTACCACCGTTCAAGATTTGTCAAACAACACCTATTCGATTGTTGCGACCAAGTACGATCCCTTAGGTCGAGCATTCGAGACGAGCAATCCCTATACGACAACTGCGCAGTATTTGACGGAAACTGAATTCGATGCACTTGGCCGAACGACGCAAATCATTCTCCCAGACAACTCTAAGACGACATACAGTTATGCGACAAACTCAACGACGATCACTGACCCTGCTGGGAAGCAGCGGATAACACAAGTAGACGGTCTTGCGCGACTCGCAGCTGTATTGGAGCCCGACCCCACCCACGGCAATTCACTCACCCAACAGACTACCTACACATACTCAGTGTTAAACGCTCTGACGAACGTCGCTGCGGTGGGCGGTGCGCAGACCAGAACCTATGGCTACGACCATATGGGTCGCTTGACTAGCGTAGCCACACCTGAAGCGAACAATGTTGCGATGCAATTCCAATACAATAGCTTTGATCTCGTCACCCAAAGAACTGATCCTAGGGGCGTGATAACGACATACGGCTATGACACGTTGAACAGGCTGCACACAGTGACGTACAACGTAGGCACCACCGGAGTCGCCGCGACGGCCGGCATCACTCTGACATATGGGACAACCTCTGCCCAGAACAACAATGGTCGGCTTATCACCATGGCCGACGGAGTTGGATCGGAGAGCTATTCCTACGACATTCTCGGACGCCGGACCCAATTGCAGAAAACCATCGGCAGCACGCCGTATACGACGAGCTACCAATACAATTCTGCCAGCGAGCTGATTCAAATCACCTACCCATCCGGTCGCATAGTCCAGCAGGCGGTCGATGCAATCGGTCGCCTTTGCGCGATCGCCCAAACGGCTTCGAGCTGCACGTCAAACACGAACCCCTTTGCCACGAATTATGTCTACAATACAGCGTTTCAACTGACGGGCTTCAATTATGCTAACGGCGTCGCCGCCTCCTTTGTTTACTCCCCGGACCGATTGCTTTTGACATCGCTAAGCTATGTAAAAGGCACTACTACGCTTTATGGTTTGAACTACTCCTATGGCTCCGTCGGAAGCAATAACGGGCAAATTGCGGGAATCACGGATAATGTCGATAATGGGCGGAGTGTGGCGTATACGTACGACGCTCTGGCCCGACTGACGGCTGCAGTAACGACTGGCTCGACGGGATATCCAAAATGGGGCCTTTCGTTTTCTTTTGATCCCTATGGGAACCGCTATGCGCAGACTGTAACGGCGGGCACTGCGCCATCGAACTCTGTGACGGTGAGTACCGCCACGAACCGAATCACGACCAGCGGTTACGCCTATGATGCCAACGGCAACATGACCAACGACGGCTCTAATACGTTGACGTATGATGCCGAGAATCATCTTCTAACCAGCAGTGGCAGCCTCGGTTCGGGCACCTATACGTACGATGGGAACGGCCTGCGCGTGAAGAAAGTTGCGGGTAGCACAACGACGGTGTATGCGTTTTCAGGATCGAAAGTGATTGCCGAATACGTGAACGGCGCCGCGCCAACATCGCCGACGCGGGAATACATCTATTCCGGGGGCACACTACTGGCGAAGATTGAAGCCGGTGCGACACAGTACTATCACTCGGACCATCTCTCGACGCGGGTGATGACTGATTCAACCGGGACCAAAATCGGCGAGCAAGGTCATTACCCCTACGGCGAATCGTGGTATGCATCGAGCACAACAACGAAGTGGGGATTCACAAGCTACGAGCGTGACGCTGAATCCGGCAACGATTATGCCATGGCTCGCTACCACGTCAATCGCCTCGGGCGGTTCTCATCACCCGATTTGCTCGCTGGTTCAATTTATGATCCGCAGTCGCTGAACCGCTACGCGTATGTCAAAAATGACCCAATAAACTTCATGGACCCTTCGGGGCAACTCTGCGTGCAGTGGACGAATTATACGTGGGTCGGGGGGGGTGATTCGGGGCCCGGTAGCTGGCAAGTTTCAAGCGTTGAAACTGAATGCTTCCCGGATCCACATATGCCCGGAGACGACGGCGGCGGCCACGGTGGAGGTGGAGGCGGTCCGGGATCTGTTGACAAGAAGAAACTAGCGGACTGTATTTTCTCAATGTTCAAACTATTGTTAGTATCGTTCACCCCGACACAGGCCGCGAAAAATGAAGATACTCCAGGAGTAAATGGTTCATTCACAGGATTAGGACTAAGCGTACAGAATCCCGCCAGTGGGAATGGATATAACTCTTATTCCGTAACAATTACTAACGACGTCCATTCCAAAGATATCAATTCTATGAACCCGGATAATCCGGCTCCAAGCTCTGGCCCTTGGAATCCCGCTGTGGGTGAGACCGACGCTTCGCACCCGTATACGAACTTTACCGCGTCCAATCTGTATGATCAGAGTGGGGTGGAAAAAACCCAAATCGTCGAACTTGGAAACTCTCTAACGGTCATTGAAAATCTAATGCCGCTTGCGGATATATTTAAACAGGATGAAGCTGGAAATCCCCCGGGGAATGCGTTGTATAAGTGCGCGACTCAAACAGGAAAAGGAAAGTGACGGAGCGAGAGCACAGATGGATCGCATAAGAGTGCAAGTGCCCGCGCTTCTAGTTTTAACGGCATGGGTGGCAATCTTGTCACCGGTCTGGATCGGTGCAACGGTGGACTCAGCTTGTGCCGAACAGACGAAGAAACAACAATCTGAGACCTCCTCAACGGACGGCCAGGGATTTAAGCTAATTCGAATGAGAGATGGATGGTCTAAGGACGGCACCACGATCCACTCACTGGAGCTAGTCGGACCGGACGGGAAAAAGGTATTTACGTACTTTACGGGATTCGATTCACCTCAACGCGCAAGCAACGAACTACAACTAATTGTGAAGACGCAAACAACCATTTTGCAGCGTGGGAACAAATTCAGTAACGATGGTCGGAAGGTTGGCGAACGAATACTCGGGATATTTCAAAACCCCGCTGATCCGAAGAAGACGATCGTTAGATTGATATGGACGGAAGACGCTACTCTTCATGAAATCCGCTCAGAATCACAGGAAGACGTCCTTGCGGCAGAAAAGTTACTCAAACGATAGGGCTGATTAGATGACGGCTTCGGTCCTTTGACGAGTAGACTTGGTAGCGGTTGAACGACCAAGTCTCGGAAAAAGAACCCGATGCTGATTATAGGATGCGATTTCACACGCACTACCAGCAGATTGCCACGGCCGATGACGAAACCGTAGAGCTGCGAGTCGGGCGCCGATTGAATTATGCCGGGTTGCCGTTCTTGAGCTTGCATCGACCGCACGCCCGAAACTGATGAAGGCAATTCCTCGAACTAGTTAAATGCTCTGTGGATGGCGAAAGATTCAGAATGGCGCTCGTATCAGAAATCGGCGTCAACCGCATCGATGCATTTTACTGCTCTTGTTCACCTAAAGGCGGGCCGAGAAGCTCACCAAGCCTTCCTGCAAAAACCTTTCGCGGCGAACTCGTGCCCACCGAAGCGGAACTCGCACGCCGTGAAGGCCGCTCATACGAACCCGCGTCCGCCCTGCTGGAACGTATTCGGGCTGAGCGGGAGAGTTCGGCCGGATCATCTCGCGAGCGAGCTGCATCATTGTTAGAAGGACGGTAAATTGATTAGCGCGAATGATATCCGCGAACTGCGAACGGCTAGTCGGGACTACGAGACCACGCAGGACTTGAAGCAACGTCTGGCGGAACTACGCTCCGATCGAACGGATTTTTACTTAACCTCCAAAGACTTTGACGCAATTCTAAAATGGAAGCTTCGCGGCCAATATGGTCGTCAAAGTGAACGGCGTTTAAGTAATACTGATGAAATCATCAGAGTTGTCACCAGACTGGCATTCTCGATTGAACACGAAGACAAGGATTATGAGGTTGAACTGCGCATAAAGATTCTGTGCTCGTTGCGCGGAGTTGAAGTGCCCGTGGCATCCGCTCTGTTGACTCTGGTTTTCCCCGACAAATACGCTGTTGTTGATTTTCGAGGTTGGCGTCAGATTTTCAGCGAGGATCGCAACACGTTCACAGTTCCCCAGTACAGAAAATATTTGGCGCAAATCCGCGAGTTAGCTCAAGATCTCGGTTGGCTCGTTCAAGAAACTGATTTGGCCATTTGGGAGTACGATTTCAGAATGCACGGGTGAACCGAATCGCCAAGAACTTCTGCACGTCGTCAGATTAACTTCTCCCAAACCATCGTCGTTTTTTATGAACTTGTGGCGCCGGCGTATCCATTGCCCTCGCCATAACCTTACCCAGCGTCGTATCCCTTCTTTGTGTTTCCAGTTCCCGCACACGGCTCCTGTGATGTTCGGCTTCCATCTCAATCAACCGCTCGTCAGTGATGGTTTCGAGAATATAGGCCGGCACTCGCCCTTCCAAGCGACGGCGAATCAGTTCCGCTTGGATGCGGATTGTTCGTTTTTCGTTCAAGCGGCACCCCCCAACGTGTAGCCGAGTGCTTTTCGAACGAGGGAGATTTCGTGATAGATGGCATCCTCTTGTGAGAAAACGCGTACTTGTCTTGCTCGAAGATCAGACGCGAGTATGGAAAAAACACGAAGCCGAGATTGGAGTGTTTCTATTTCGTGCGGTAGAAAGTCTGTAGCGGATTGCATAGGGTCATCTCCTCCGTTTTCGTTTACGGGCGGGCAAACGCTGCTACGTGAGTCGCGGCCCCAGATTGTTGCCATTCACTGCGTCCTGTGCAGTTCTCAGGACATGAACCGCATAGCGCAATCTTTTCAGTGCTGCGCCGTTGGGGTTTTCGCGACGATCTAGAGCATTCAGAATTCCTTCCGAAGCCTCCAACAATTCCGTGATTTGCCGGTTATTCAATGGACTGTCTCCGTTACGCTGAATTTTCCCCAATCGCCTTCGAAAACATGTTCTGTCTTCATGTTTTGAAATCGCCGAATCGCCGCCATGCGGATTAAAATCCGCGCAAAGTTTGCCTCTTTCACGGCCTTGCGTCTGCCATCCGGTTTAAGGGTTCGCAAAATCACCAAATCCCTCCTCGACTACAGGCTCGCCTCTGAGCCATATGTGGATGTCCTCGATCTCACAATCAGGACAACGTGCGATCCACATCCCACGATTGTCTTCAAAGAATCGCCGTCCTCCTCCGCATGCACATGGCGGATTATTGATGTTGCCGCCCACGTAGTACCGGTGACCTTCTGGACGGAGCACAGAGGCCGGCCTCAACCTCAAGTAATCCAGAAACCGAAGGTCAGATGGCGATAGAAAGATCGTCACCTATAGCACTCCCTCTTCCAGCCGAATTACAGGCGCCACAATGAACACGTCGCTGCGACCCAAGTCCAGAAGGCCTATCATCTGACCCTCACGATAAAATGATGGTCGCGCCACGAGATGGATCGAAGGCGCATCAACAATCAGTCTTTGATCGCCGACAACGAGAGTGGATGTCATTAAATTTGCTCCTCCACATACCCGTTAGGAGAGTTTACTGCTGGCGGCAAATCGCGGAGATCGGACGGATCTGGATGCGCATCGATTAGATTTTGGATTTCGTGATAAGGCAAGCAAACGCCGCCCGGTTGTGCGGAGGGCAAACAAGGGACACCCGAAACACCTTGTCGATCGCGCGACTCTTGAGCGTAGTTCGTAACATTGAAGCCTAGGATGAAGCCCAATGTGAACGTTAGGAGAGGTTTTGGTTTGATGAGCGGCAACGAGTGATCCTTCTCACCCGTTTCGCTGACTGCACGCCGTGGTGCGGACTTGCTGAGACTACGAGACTGCGCTAGTTTCTTTTCAGCTTCCAAGTCGGTGACCTCGATTTGGGAGTTAGGAGCGGTACCAGATTTGCGTCTGGTGTCGCTCCGCTATTTGCTCTACTTCTTTGCTAGATACTCCTCGACGGCCCTCCGCATGATTTCGGAAATCGGCACACCTGTTTTTTCGTTCTCCTGGCGAATCTTTTCCGCCAGTTCGGGTTTCAGATTCACCGATATGTGCGAACCTTTCCCGATGATGCCCTTCGAGGGGCGGCCTTTTGTTTTTCGTGCATGTGACATCGAATGGTACGCTAGCATATTAATAGTTTCTTGTCAACAAAATGGTGGCGTGACCCGGTCTGGTCTCTGGAGGTGTCGCGAGTAACGGGCGGGCTATCGCGCAGCGTAGCGGGGCTGTGCGAGCCTGTGGGGTGATGCGTCGCGATTGCGGGCTAGCTGGGAAGGATGCTATGCGGGTGCGCGATACGCCGAAGAGCGGAGTCTAGTTGCGTCCTTACGCCCGGGATGAGCTAAAGCCGGGCCATTCGCCTCCGCTTGAGCGATCGATCGGACCGCTGGGTGTGTCGGGCGGAAATCTAGACGCGAAAGCCGTCATGGTGTGGTAAAAAGACAACACTTTGTCCTATTATAGATCGCGAGTACATCAGATTCCCAGACAGATTATTCGCTTAAAGCACGCAGTATCTTATAGTTGAGGCTGCATAGCACCAACTTGATGTCTCGGATTCGCTCGATGCGTAGTGTAATGATCCATTAAATATCGTCTTCAGGTGGGAACGATTGGTTCCCGCTATATACAGATAACACGGGGCTTAGAGTTGCGGATTGGTAACAGTATTGTCGTGACGTCATCGGCTGAAGGAGGGCAACCCTCCTGCAACGTTGCAAACAAAGGAGATAGCTTCGGGCGCAACAAGTCCGATCGACTTTCGCCTGGAACCCGAGGGATTCCCAGCGCGAGGAGGGGCGCGAGAGTTTGGTCCCTGGCTTGTTCGCTGTGATTCTAAAGGCTTTAGTAATTCCGGAGTGGCGATTGGGCGGGGACGGGGCGCCCCGGCGGCCTCGACTGCTCAACAATGGGTTCGTGCCTAGCACCTCCTTGGTCTTACGACTTTAGATTCAACAACTTAGGCCGCCTACAGTCGCCCGTCGTACCCGCCCGTGGGGTGACTTCTTCAGCCGAAGTATAGGCGCCCGTGCCGGCCATGACGCACAGAATGACGAACTATGATGGTGCGGAGATCCGTTCGTCGCGAACCCATTTCTGGCAAACGGATCGAAAATTAGGTGGCGCAGGACATAGTGCAGAAGTGGTACGGCACGAATATTGCACCCCCGGCAAGTTGCAAAATGGACCGCTGTTTACCTCGGGTTTTGGGATTGTACAGCACATTGCGCACAGATAAGTCATTTGTTCTCAGTGATTGTACACAGAATCCTTATCTCATACCCCCCAGGCTATCAAAACCGTCTTAATCGATCTGAAACTGAACATGCTGTACAATGTGCTGTACAATCCGCTGTACAATGTGCTGTACAAACGTATTTAAGTACTGTGTTATCTATGATATCTAAGCTTGATATGTTTTTGTCTTATTAGATTTTCCGTTTAAACGCCGAAGTTACCGCTTGTTGGCCCTCTCCAGCGCTTTTCAGTCTATGCGATTGGCCCGCGGCCCGAATCTACGTCCTGGCCGGAGATCCGAGCCACCCGGGGACCCATGTAACCTTTCCACCCCTATTCTTCGATTAGAGGCCTTACAGGCGATTCTTTGCCAGCTTGATCCGAAACCCCGTTTCGAGATCTCGAAGCCGGCTCCGGCTGCCCTAATAGCGTGGATTGGCATCAGGAGGTCACCGTAGAACCGACTCGTGCATGTTGGTACCCGCAAAATAAGCACACTCAAGGCTTGACAAACGGGTCCTGATATGAGATCATGAGGGAATAAGGAGGTTTGCCCATGAGCCGCACACCCAAGGAGCGAGGATTCGAAGTCCTGACGATCGAGTTCAAGCCCGCCGTGTTGGAACGGCTGCGCATGGATGCCGCGGCAGAGGAGCGGAGTGTGGGATACCTTGTCCGCAGAATTGTGGATCAGCACTATTACGAAATTGACCAGGGCCGCGGTGACCACTGGCAGCAAATTGGCGGCAAGTGGGTGAGGCACGTTCCGCCATCCAAGTCGCCTGCTGCCATGAGCCTTCAACCCATGGTCAAGAAGGACGAGGAGCCGCGCGAATGAGTAAGCCAAAAACTTATCTTGGTGACGGTTGTTACGCAGATATCATCGCCGGCAATTTAATTCTCACCACCGAGGACGGCAGTCGCACGACGAACAGGGTTGTGCTGGAGCCTGAAGTCTTATCCGCGCTCTTGAGCTATCTGGGATTCCCAAAGCCCGAGGACAAGTCGTGAACCATCGCCGCCTTTACGGAGCCACGTGTCTGGGCGCCCGCATCTCGACAATGCACAAGACGGCGGATGAGGAGTTCGAAGTGCCAAAGTCGTAGTCGTAGGAAAATCGGTAAACAGAAAGGCCGGCAACCCCGGCGAAAGGAACAAGTAATGCGTAGGTCGGAGATTCGCGGAGGGCGTCCGAGTCGTTTGTTCGGGCGACCAATCGAGGTCGGAAACGGTGGCGAGATGACACGTTCCTCAGTGTTCTCTCCTCGCTAACTCTCCTCGGTTTAATCCTTTGTAGTGATTTCGAAAATTAAATTTGTCTGTCCGTGTCGATGGGCGCGAGCACGCAAGCGCTGATCGAAAAGGAGGCCATTTGCTAAGTCCCAGCAAATTATTTTTCGCGATCTCTTTCATCATTCTGGCTTTGGAAGTGATCGTCAAGTAGGACGGCAACCCACGCCGGGAAGTGGATCGTAGTTAGGCAAAGGAAAATAAAATGAAAGTCTATGCGGTTCTACCAGAAGAAGGGATGGCAGAGTCATTGGCAGTGCTTCAGAAGTTGAAAATCTATACATCCTCGGACCAGACCACCGGTCAAGGTGCGATTGCTGTATTGGACGTAATTGAAAAGGGTGAACAAGATCGCCCTGCCCTCACGCTCACGTTCAAAGAGCGAGTTGGGGTTCTGTAGACCCGCAACCGGCGCGTGCATCAATCAAGTCCGGACAGCAGCAACACGGAGGCAACATGGCGACAAAAAAGAAAGTGCAGTTCAAAGAAGGTGATCGCGTCACGTACATAGGGAAAAAGTTTTCGGAGCACGCAGGGTATCAAGCGACCATCACCCCGTTCCCTGAGATGTACAGCACGCAGAGGGACAAGGCCGGAAAACTGATACCACGGACTGCCCTAACGGGACGCGGAGCGTTGTACGTCGTGTTCGATGATGGCGGCGTGATGATCGCGGGAGCGGATCGCTTGAAGCTGAACCCGACGAAAGCACAAACCAAGGCAGCGAAGGCATTGAAGAAAGTCGGCCTCAGTGTGGTTCCCAGCAGCATTGAGTTTGCACAGTAACCGCAACCGGCAGCGTGGAATGCCGGGAGCAGCAAAGGGAGGAACACTATGAAAAACGAACCGTTCGATCTTGAAAAAGCAGCAGCGGACAAGGAAGCCCCGCCGCCTGATCGTATTGTATGTAAACACGTTCAAGCGATGCGGGAAGACACCGAAGATCACGAATTGTGGGAGTCCAAATTCAACCCGGGCAACGCGTACTTATTGTCCTGCGATGATTGCACCGGCCCGATGACGGAGGCACTTCTGAAAATGCCGCCCAAGTACGGATCTATTGTCCTGGAGTGGCGCAAACCCTACTTCATGTTGACCGAAGACACTGCTGTTGCACGTATGGCGGCGGGAGGAAAAGATGTGGTCGCCATAAGTGATCGGGCAAAGGCATTGCAGAGGGAAGCGGCGAAACAATTTAAGAACTAAGGCCTGAATCGCAGCCCATCGCGACACGCCGGCAGCAGGGAGGACTAGAAGCTGGATGTCTAAGATCCGCCAACGCGTCCTGGCCGGCCAAGGCGCCCACGGCACAGTCACCGAGTTAGGGGATTGGCTCGTGGAATCCATTCGCCAACTTACGCCAGACGAAAAGGTGCAATGCCGCGCGGAGATGAATCGCAAGTTTCAAGAGCACGCGGACCGCGAGTTGATCGCGCGTCCATGTAATCCTGCAATTCAGTAGTGGCCGGCAGCACCGGCGAGGAGGAAAAAGAATGGATCTTCATAAGGACATCGAAGCCAAGGCATTTGCATTGGTGATGGCGAATAAAGTCAAAGCAGCCGCAGGGAAAGAATTAAGTGTCGATGACATTGTCGAGACGTTCTTCAAAGAACGTTATTTCGAAATCGTTGGTGAACCCCTAAAGCGCACAGTTCAGCCAACACAAAAACTGAAGGATCTCATGCTGATTGTGCAGAACGGCTTATAAAGCCGGCAGATACACCAACATTTAATTCGTTGAGTAACGATAATGTCAGTCTTGTTGCACCAGTAAAGCCTCCCCGTAAACCCGGAACTAAACCTCTGCCTCCAGCCCCCGCTGTCGTAAGAGCAGCCTACCGAACTTTGGGTTTGAAAACGGGGGCCACACGCAAGGATGTGAGGAAGGCGATCAAGAACTGTGCCAAGAAATACCATCCCGACCGTAAAGGCGACACACCCGCGAATCGAAGAAAGATCAACGAACTTGCGAACGCGCGAGATGTTCTGCTGGCAGTAATCAGCCGGGGCCGCCCTCGTAAACATGTGCTCATCGACAAGGGCGCCGTGATCGTCAGCGAACATGGTGAGGTCCACAAGCATTTCAAGACGCGCAAAGAGGCCCAGAAATATCTGGACGATCTGCCCCCGAGTGCGCCCATCGAGGAAACCCTGACGCGAATCAACGTCTTGGGTAGCGCTGCTGTGAAGCAAGAATTTCTGGATTCGCTTCCTACCCTCGTGACCCGAGGCATGAAGTATCGGGTCGTGGGGACCGGAGCAGCGGAGCGCATGCGCGAAATGAGAAAGCGCAAGAAGGCCTTCGCTCCCGTCAAGCAAGTCATCCACGTTAACTACAAAGGCAAGATCCATACTTTCTCGTTCAAGGCTCCACCTGTATTTATTGATGACGGTGAAACGCGCGTAACCAACCCCTTCAATCTCGCCCGTGGTAGTTATTTCGGGGGCAAAGGCGTACCCCACGGCGCCGCGCGGATCGCAGTGGGCGGAAATGATTCGGCAAAGATTAGTGAGATTGGTTTTGCACGCAAGAAGAAACTCGGACTGGTAGAGGAAATTGGTGCGTCTCCAGTTTGTCCTCAGGGCAATGGCCCGGATGCATTCAACGGGGAGCACGATCCTCCTGAGCGTCTATCCAAGTCAGATTCGGATAGCCAAAGCGAATTAGAATTTCAAGGCACCAGCCCCGTGATAGGCGCCGAGCGTGATCCGCTTCTCGAAGCCAGCGTCGAGGATCGCGAACTTCCTGCCTACGAAGGTGTATATGAACTTCGAGGGGACGAGAGCCACTACGTGACGGAATACGATGAGGAGGGTGAGCCGCATGAAGTTCTTTTATTGTGGCCGGAGAGATTGCAGGCCCCTGTTGTACCTGTGAGCGACGTGGATGATGGAGACGAGGACACCGGACTGCCATCCGAAAGTTACGAGGATCTGTCACTGGAGGCCGTAGGCGCCCCAGCCCTGTCACAGAAGCCCTCGCGGCCCGCGCTCTCCGCAAAGTCCGATCAGCCGGCTTTGCCAAGACCGAAGCCGTTACGAAAAATACCTCCATCAACAATTCGTAAGATACTGAAATAACGTAATTTAGGGCTTCTTCAGGACTGTTAATCTCCCGGATTTCCCTATGGATAGAAGGGGAACCTCCCCATCGAAACCGGCACCTCGCCGTCCGGCTAGATGTTTGACTCTTGTGAGCGCGGCTTTGCCCAAACGGAGCCGCCGCTCAGTTTTCCTAGAGTGTTTCAGGCGAGCGAGAGAATTCCTCAGGCGAGGAAATCCCGAGCAACAAGATATTTTTGAAGCGTAATCAACCAGACTGCAAGTTTTTCCGTGCGTCTGGGCGCAGTAGTCGTAGAAATTTATTTTTGGAGACGTAGGACGATGCCAACAGCACTCGCAGCAGAATCGATCATCAAACAGTTCATGGCCGAAGTAGGTCTGGACTCCAAAAGATTCTGCGCGATCGTCGGCGTGAATATCCTAAATCAGTCACGTTTGAGTTTAGCTTTTGGCGACATCAAGCCACTGGATCAAAATCAGGCCACGGCCGCCCTGAGAACAATTTCGCAACTGAAGGATCTCATTGCGTTGTGTGAGCCGTTACCTATTTCGTTAAAAGACCCGGCTCTCGTCCGACGACTTCTCTCCGCACAGGCGGCGGGAAAATTATTCATCGATGTAAAGATTCTTGAGGAAGATTGGGCTGCAACTGAAGAATAGTAGCAGCACAGGCAATACAATCGGCAGTTTGGCGGGCACCTTTTCGGTTCGGGCAGAAGTTAATCCGGGTTCGGGAGGAATTTGATGACGGCTACACGCCGGAAGAGAATGACGATGTTTGAAATAGAGGATGACGAACTTTTTGGTCAGTTTGAAATGGGTTTCGAAGTTGGCAAAGAAGGAATTGGTTACGAACAAATAAAAGATTCTGCTCTACCCGGATCGGCATCTGAAAAATATTTGCTGTCCGGTTGGCGCTTCGGATGTTGGAAACGTCGGAAAGATTTTAGAGATGTCTAGTAGTGAGCAAATACGCCGCCGGATGCTAGTCCAGGCTTAATCGCTCTCCTCAAAATAGCAGCACAAATCCAGAAAGAAAATAAGGAATTGCCATGACCAGTCCAGGGTGGATTGAAAAGCCTCTGCCGAACTTTGCAGGGATCATCACGAAGTGGAACAACGACAAAGATTTTGGATTTATCCGCCAAGTTGTTGACGGCCGCGATGGCCGCAAGACTAGCGTGGATCGTTTTGTGCATATCTCGAACGTGGCTTGTGGTGTTCCCCAGGTCGGCGCCTTTGTGCGATTCGATCTCATAGCAGGAAGAAATGGGAAACCCGAGCAAGCCGCAAACGTTGAGATATACGGAGTTGAAGCCCCGCCGGCCGTAGACGTGTTGGCTGGCGAAGGCGGCGCCCAATGAATCAGTCCGCGTACTTAGAATATTTGAGTGCTCTCAACTTCAAGCCCGAGGATATGGTATGCGTGTCCTTTGGAAAAGGTGATGCGTGGGTAGGAGACTTCTTCCAGCCCTTCAGTACACTCAGCACTCCCACGTCAATCGCCAAGTTGGCCGCCCGCAATGATGCGGGACAGAACATCTACATTTCGATGGCGCCCTTTCGCGCTGGTACCACGAGTCGGAAGAAGGAATTCGTCAGTGGTGTAAGGCACGTTTTCGCAGACGCCGACGCGCACGGCCCCGAAGTACTCGCAATGATTAAGGCCGACGTGGACGCAGGCACTATGCCGCGTCCTGCGATTGGCATCGAAAGCAGCCCCAACAAAATTCAAGTTATTTGGCGCGTGAGCGACTTCGATATTACGAAGCAAGAAGCACTCAACCGCGCGATCCAGTTTAGATACAACACCGATCCCGCCACCGTTGACACGGCGCGTGTGCTACGTGTTCCAGGTTTTATCAATCACAAGTACGAAAGCAAACCTCTCGCGCGTGTGATCCAGGTGGGCGATCTCACTGCCCATCCTTCATCAGCATTCAAGATTGAAACCGCAAAGCCTGAGATGAAAGCGCCGCCCACAGTTGCGGGCGACAAGATTCCGCGCGGACAACACGACAATGAGTTGCACAGGATCGCCGGCCGACTTCGGTATGACGGGCTGGAAGAAGAAGCAATCTACAACGCCCTTGTCGAAGTTGTAGAGAAACGCTGCGAAGACTACGGCACGGACTATCTCGACATGTGCCGGAAGCACGCGCACAACATCTGCAAGAAGTCCGTTGGCAAAGACGAGCGCGTGATCCGCGAGCCGTACATTGAAGTTGAAGCGGAAGACGAAGTAGTTGAGGTCGGCGACGCTCCCCAAGTATTGGACATGCCGGAGAGCGCGATCCCAGACTGTTCGCTGGGCTACGTCCTGCACAAGTACATGGAGACTTTTCCTCGCGCGTATGCGTGGCCCGCGCTATTGACTGTGGCCGGCACGATGGTGCCACTGCCCGCGCCTTCTGCAAATGAAAGCATCGCAACGTCCGTTGGCAAGGGATCGCAGACCAATCTCTTCACGGCGCTGATCGGAGATATTCATTCGGGCAAGAGTCAAGCCATTGAGTACGCCCGTTACAATCTTGGCCTCCGCAAGACGTGCTACACCGACGTGAAGGCCGGTTCGGTTGAAGGGCTTCTAGCCAAGCTGATGAAGGATGGCGGCGGCGTCTTTGTGCCACGACAACTGATGTGGGATGTCGATGAATGGAGTCATTTTTTTAAGAAGGCGGGAATCGACAACGCTGCTTTCGTGGACGTGCTGAACACGGGTTTCAACCGTCCGGAATTCCACCTAACAATCGCCGGCGGAAAAGAAATCGATCTGACGTGCGCCCTGTCCATAATCGGCGGCATCGTCACCGATAAAATTCAGGAGTGTTTCAACAGTTCATCAACGGGCGGATTCTACGATCGATTCCTGTTTGGTGTTTGTCCCACCCAGAATCCCTTCGTCTATTTCCCGGTTGAGGATCAACCCCTGGCCAAGGATGACAGCCTTGTTAGCTTGACGGAACTAAGTCCCGCGAAGATCAACCGTTCTGTTTGGGAGTTGGCAGCCCAATGGAAGAAAGCTGATCCATCGCTGGGACGATCAGTTGAAGTCACAGTCCGTTGTGCATCCATCATTGCCTCATTCGATCAGCGGTCGGAGATCAACGCCAAAGATTTGGAAGCCATGCGGCCCTTCTTGGATTACCAACAACTGTGCCGCTCCACTGTTGTTCCATCATCCGGCATCACGCACGACGCCAAGATGTCCAACGCCATTCTGGGTTGGCTCCGTCGTCACACCGTAGATGGTCAGTGGGCGAAGCAGCGGGACCTTAAGCATGGAATTTCGCGTCCTTTAGAAGAGTTGGGGCCGAAAGTTTACACAGCAACTTTGTGGAGTTTGGGGAAGATGCAAGCCATCGAAACCAAAGTTCAGCCCAACAGCGGCACGCGTGAATCACATCTGATTCGGCTCGCTAAAGGAATGTAGTAGCACGAGTCGAGCACACCAAGTAAAGGATAAATTCCATGGACGCAGAATCACAAAGTACGGGTGTCTCCATCAAGCCCGCAAAGTCAAAAGAACAGATGGTGCGTGAAGCCCGTGCTTCAAAGCGCTACCGGGACAAGCAGAAGCAGATTAAAGAAGCGGCGGAAAAAGCCAAGGCAGAAGGCGTCACCGAATTCAAAGCCCAGCAGAAAGCCAATCAGAAAGAGTATCCGGCCAAAACAAAGGCAACAGAAACCGCAGCTAAAGCCATCATCGCCGACGCGTGGGGAATAACTCGCGAGCACATCATTGATCGGGTGTTTTATTGGGGCAAACGTGCGGCCGAGCAACTGAAGATCAGTCCGTCCGATTCATTCTGGGCCGAGGGTCCTCTCGCAACCGTCGAGGATCGAGCCGCGGTAAAGATCGGGGGCGATGAAAATATTGTCGTCGGCGAAATCACCTACAAGCGCGAATTGTTGGCTCTGTACGTCTTTATGGAGGAGTGGCGCCGGTCTGTAATCTCCGACGCAATTCTCACGTTTGAGGACTATTTGGCGGAACGCCGTTCGTTCAAAAACGACGGGACTATCAATCGCGGTAACAAATATTTTGGAATGAACTTCCATGAGAAACCACACGCTAAGTGGGATGACATGTTCCTGAAATGGAACGCGGATAGCTTGAGGCCCGACTACAGTCGTCAAGATGTCATAAATTGGTTGGGATCACTCAGTGAATTCAAGAAACGTCTTCTGATCGCTTGTCGTTCATCTTTCAAATCAACATTCTCGTTGGTTTTCCTGATCGCCGCGATTCTGTGCTGCGCCGACATTCGTTTGCTTTTCGTTACGGAAACCAATGAGTTGGTAAACGAGTTTATGAAATCCTTTGTCCATTTTTTCAAGGTAAGGAATCCTAATGATCCGAGCCGCTTCAACCGTTTATTCCCAGAATTTTGCGTGAGCGCTGATGAGACAGTAAAAGATCTTTTCCAGTCCCCAATGAGTATTCTGGGTTTGCCGCAACCCACCGTGAAAACGACATCGATGGAGTCGGGCGGTTGGGCCGGAAATAGAGCGGATTATATTTTGATTTCGGACGTTGTTTCAAACAAAACCGTTGGCAACGAGAAGCAAATTCAAAAGACGGTCGATGGTTTGGGTGCTATCTCAGAACTTATTGAAGTGGGGGGCTACTATCACGTTGAAGGCACACCCTGGCACGAAAATGACGCCCTCGCACAAATGTTAGAGACGAACGCGCGTTCGGGCGGCAAGGATTTGCTGTACATAATAAATCCTGCTTGGGAGGTTCTGCCATCAGGCGAAGGCAAAGCTGTACAAGATCTGGAAGAGAAAGATGTCGAACTCATGTTCCCGGCCCGCCTCACTTGGGGTGTATTGCAGGCCAAACTCCGAGGCGACAAGCCGCCATACAGACAGTTTAGGATGCAATCGCTTTGTATGTTTCTTCCCGAAGTCGAAGACGACCAGAAGTTACATTTTCGGCGCGACGACATCACGCGCAACCATCTCGATTATGTCTTGGTGCCGCGCAACGAAGGACGAATTGTTGCGAGCAGCGACCTTGCGTTCTCGAAAAGCCGCTACGCGGACCTGACGTGCTTTACGATTTTTAGGCTCACAGACGAGAAGCTTTACGTGCTGGAACAGAAGTCCGGCCACCTCAACGACACCGAGAAAGCCATTATGATCGTGGATATGTACCGCCGCTATCCACAATTGGATACATGGGCGATTGAGAAGCCAGCCAATCATGAAACTTTGGAGCGAGCCATTCGAGAAGAAGGCCGAAAGTACGGCGTAGTCGTTCCTGTCCGGTGGGACACCGTAAAGACGACTCTGGACTCAAAATTTCATCGACTAAAAAGCATCGAATCGGTGATCGCCCTTAATATTGTTAAATTCGTAACCAACACTCCGGGCGCGACACCGGGATGGTTAGAAGATCTAACCACCGAACTTTTGACGCTCGATGACACAACCTCTAAGCGGAGATCGCACGACGACCGCGGCGACTCACTCGCGCTAGGAATTCAAAGATTCGCTCCAGCAGCACCCAATACCGAAGAAGCCAAACGGCGGGAGGAGGAAGAACTAAAACAATCTGAGAAAGCGCGGGCACAAGCCGAATATGACATGCATTTTGGTCCCTCGCACATGTACGGCATCGTGCCAAAAGCACCCGAAGAGTTGATTGAGGACGCAGATCCGCTGGATCGTTACATCCACCCCGCAATCCGCAAGGACGCAACCCTAAGTTTTGCTTACATGAAGAACCGCAAGACGAATTTATAAGTTTGGGTATCCTCCGTTCGCGATGGAGGAAAACGCTTTTCCAAAAGCGTTTCAGAGCGCAAAGCGCATAGCAATGCCCAGATGAGGCGGATGATTTGCGGACTCCCTCGATGCTAATACATCCCGGGATTCCGACGGACAGACCATCCGCCAAAACTTTTCCAAGAGGAGATGAGCGTGGCAGAAGACCGAGTTTGGTATTGCAAGAATTGCGATTGTGAGTTCGACATCGATGGCGAAGGAATTCGAATAGTCAAGTGGGATACCAGCAACAGCGTGTGCATCTTCGATGCCGAAGGTCGCGCACATAATCTCAGATTCGTGGAGTGGAGCACGGTTCAAGCCCACCGCCACTGTACCGACTTCTCTTTGTCACCAGTACCGAGCACTTTGAGTGAGATCAAGGAGGAAGAAAAGAAAGACGACGAGACAGAGGTGGAAGCCACCGAAACCAAAGAAGATTTCATGCAGGAGTAGAGAAAAGAACAGGAATCACTGTAGTGAACCCGACCGGCAGCATGATCGCCGGCAGCCCAAATGCACCAAAGGAAAAGTACAAATGTCTTACAAAGAATTAGCAGACCCGAAACAAGCGGCCGACGGAAGTTGGTACGTGCAGTTCGAAGTTAAGAACGCGGAAGGTCAAGTTGTCAGCAAAACCACCCTGACCGGCAAGAGCGAACGAGAAGTGTGGAAGAAACTACAAATGGCTTACGCCGAAAGTTCGGAGGCGATAGTTCGTTTGAGAAATCGAAAGAGTGCCGAAAAGCCGGCAGACCTTTCTACACCTGAAGAGGAGGCCCTGAACCACCGCAAAGCCACAGAGAGATTAAAAAGGGAATCGGCCGCTGTGCAATTCGAAAAACGCCATCTCTACACTGGTGATTACTACGCTTGTGAAGCCAACGCGACGATGATTTTCAATTACCTCGACGCCAAGGGCTTGGATTTCACCGCTGACAATCTTGAGATTGCATTCGATGAGTTAACCAAACAAAACCGGCTGGTATCACCACAGGTTCAGATCGAGAAGATGCCAGAACCCGAACCACCGCCGGCTCCGATGGATGTGCCCTGGTCGCCAAATCCACTCACAAAGAAAGGCATCAAGGACCTGGGCCGCTCTTATTCGGAATTTTATAACAACAAGAATGAAGCACTCCGAAATGAGTTCCGCCGGCAGGTCGATGCCGCGTTGAGGGGAGAATAACCGTGGCAACCGAACAAGAAAATGCCGCCGCATTGGCGGCGCTCAACAATGAGATCGAGCAGTTCAAGGCTCTTTGTCCTGAACATCTCGAATGGGACACGGCGGAATCCGGCGACGCAATTATTGCTTATTTGGCCGAACACAACACGCCCATGACGGCGGGTTCGATGCTTGCGGCTTTCATGGTTCTTCGCCGAATGGGGAAACTCACCAAGTCCGCTCCAGTCGAAACCAAAGAACAGAAAGCGGCACGGGAGTTCGAAGAGCAGAAAGAAGCAAAACGCCAGCGCTTAATAAAGGAGCAAGAAGAAAATCGGCCATTGCAGCATGTGAACCACAAAGGTCAAGACGACGCTCATGCAGCGGAAGAGGCCACTAACACGGCAAACGCAAAGAAAATGTGGGAGCGGTTGGAAGAAATGCGCAAGAAGGTGGTGGGTGCAACGCCTCCGATTGTCTATTGGCCCGAGGGTACGCCGATGTCCGGCCGCATCGACTGGCGCAAAACTGAAGAGGCCCGAAAGGCAGCCGGCTTCAATCGTGACGGTAGTGTGAAGGAGAAATAATGATTACGAAAAGAGAAAAACATCTGATAGCCGTGCTTTGTGGGAGGACCGAAAAGTTTGGACCCAACGTAATGCCGGCGGAATCGCGGGAAGAGGAGCAGGACGTTGATCTAACCGACTCAGATGTGATGTACGAGGTCAAGGCACTCATGAAAAAATTGGGAAACAATCTCCCAATTTTGCGGCAATTGATGAGTGATAACAACCGCTTTCACGAGGTATTCAACAAGAATGTAAATTCCGTTCTCGTAAGAATTGCGGTTTTGGAGAAGGCCAAGGAAGTAACGGCGTTTCAGGCCGCGTTGAAACCTCAAGCGAAAAACAATGCTGTAGATACGAGAAAGTCCGTTTCAACGAATTTGAATTCCAAGCAGTAACTTATCGCTCAGAAGATCGAACGAAAGTCCCAAAACATCCGCCATCGTGCAGATGTGGAGTTAGAAGATGCAAGTTGAAAAGAACAACAAGCCATCTACAGATGGCACCGAAGTAGCAGTGCCGGCCCCGACGCAACTCGTGGCCGTAGATCCGCGCATTCTCAATCTGTTGATGGAAGATAAGGTTGAAGCCGCAGCGGAGCGCAAACGGCAGCGTGAGATCGCGGAGAAAAGGAACAAGGCTCGCCAGGAAAATTCACAACACTCCGACAAAATGTTGGTGGAAGCCGTTCGCAAGTGTTGTCTGCGCGGGCACCTCAAGGGCGGAAAGTTCCGCAAAAAGAATGCCGCTCGTGACGTGGCTTTCAGTCTTCACACGTTCATCGGCGGCGAGCAACGCGTGAAGTGCTTGCTGTGTCCTTTCGTGGTTTGGGGACCACGCCAGGGCGGCAAGGTTGCAGCCGATTCGCGTGAAACAATCTGGGTGGATAACGGAGACGGATTCCGTTCTCAGCCTAATCCGTCGTATTGGCCTGAAAGAGGTCTTCCCGGCTTGGGGTTTGCCGAAGCACGCAAGTTGATGGAGGACGAATCAACCAACATCGAAACCAAGTCCGAAACTGTCTTCACCAATCCCCAGATCGTCTCCAATCAACTCCAAAAAGAAAACGAGGAGTTGAAGGCGCAACTGGAAGCGTTGAAGAAAGGCAAGGAATAAATGAGATGGGCCGGAGTGTGCGGAACACATTCCGGCTTTTTCTCTGTACTTCAAAGGAGATTCACAATGCCAATCAAAATGTTATCGCGCGAGACTCTTTCGCCGGCAAAACAAGCAGCACTAGCGGCACTTCAAAAGCATCCGGGTTGGAAAGTTCTAAAAGAGGATCTTCTGACCGACGCAGTTCACCAAGCCTCGAAAGACCTTCTAGAGGTGGATACCACAAAAGACACCGACGGTTCAAAGATCCGGGCCGCTCATGCCACAGCCAAACTAGCTCAAGACTTTGCAAACGCTTTGGTTCGCTCAGTGGAGGTTCACGCCAGTGCTGCGAACGGGAGAGAGAATTCTTAGTAATGACGTTCGCACCGGAACGGACCGCATGCAGCACGGAGCGCCGCAGCAGAATTATTCCGAACTACTAGACATCGCAGACGTGGAGTTTGAACAGGAGAAGGAAGATGGATTTGACAAAAAGGCAAGATTTGCCAGCACTCAAAAAGAGGACATGTGAATTTTGCGGCGATTCCGAAATCATCGTAGGTGGTGCCCACGCTCACCGGTGCGACGAAATGAACAACGCAATTCGCAAACGTGACGCCCGGGAAGAGACGTTCAAACCACCCGCGCCTGAGAAGACAGAAAACAAGTTTGCCGAAAAATCAGACGTACCAGCCGCGGATGCATCGGGGCGTGTCCTTGACAAAAACGGGAAGCTTGTCGTGCTGCCGTCGCGCAAAGAATTGGGACACAAGATCCCAAGTCCACTCGCCGATCAGTATAAGTAAATCCAAAAAAGGAGAAGTTAAGATGAAAAAAGTAACCCTGAAACAAAGCGGCAAAGTCCAGAAGGGCGCCACACGCAAAGCTGCGGATCGTCAAAGTCGCGGGACCGTGAATCACGGCAACAGTGGCGGCGATGACAGGAACTAATGCTAATCATAATCTTCGCGGCGGTAGTTGTATTGTCGGTAGCAAGTTTGGTTTTCAGGAAATAGAGGAGATCCCATGAGCGCCGGCAAACTTACTTATGAGGATCGCTCTCGCGGTGGCAAAAAGGCCGCACGCAAGAATCGAAGGAATGGTACTGGCGTGTTTAATCCGTTGATTCAGATTTTTGGCCGCCATGTCCAACACCATTTGAACAAAGGTGTCGTAAATCCGGCCTGCGAAATGTGCGTTGCAGGAATTGAAGACGCGAAAGATCTTTGAGTTTTGGGCGCCTCTTCGCCTTATTTTCTCTTGATTTTTGGCCCCAGGCATGGTACCATTTTTTAGTAGTACTCACCCCAGATCGCCCGCAAGGGTTGGTCGCTGCAAGATCCTAGACGGCAGGGGGCGCCCACATACGGTGTTACTCCGATTGTGGGCGGCACGGCAAGCAGTTCGTCAAGTCTTTGGTAGGGCAGAGCACTTCCCTGTGCTTCTCCAGACGCCCCCAAAGATAGGAAACGGCACCCGACATAGCCGAAAGTCGGATGAGTGGAGTCCTGCACCATCCACACTCTGAGATCAGGCGGACTTTTTGCGTCCGTAGATTCTTGGAGTGTATATGGCTTCCAAACTTCGTTCGGTTCCAGCTTCGCCGGCAACAGCGCCGGCACAACTGAATTTGACATTCCCCTGTACTGTCGAAGAGTTTGCAAGTTTTCTAAAAGTCACACCCCGCACAGTCCACCGGCTTGCGAATGATCGCGAGATCCAGGCTTTTCGAGTTGGCGCGGGCGGCGATTGGCGATTCACCCAAGCCGCCGTGGAAGACTTCATGCTGCGGAACAGCAATTGGATCGTGGAAAAGTCTCGCCCTTCACGTGCGGGTCGAAAGAAGAAAATAGAACCGGTTGCTGCTTAAGCCGTCGCCAGCAGGGGATCTTTTTTGCTTAGGAATTTTTCGTCGGCCTGATCCTGACGCTCAGGAATGAACTTGCTGTAGTGTTTTTCGACGACTTTTATCGTGTCGCCCAAGTATGCCGCTACCTGTTCAGTGGACATTCCTTTCAGGAAGCATACCGCACCGAAGGAATCACGAAATCTGTGAGGCTTCGCCGAGCGCGGGCCGAACTGTTTCATGCCGGCACGCTTTCCCAATCGCTTTATCATGTCGTAGACGCTCTGGCCGGGGTCGGACGGCGTATAGCGAAACAATACAAAATCTCTCTGGATAGGTTCCACGCCCTTCCCATATCTATCTTTGATCTCTTTCTCCAGTTCGGCCTTTAGTTCCGGCGGTATGGGCAACCTCACCGCGCGGGCATTTTTCTGAGCCACGGTATTAATCTTCCCCGTTTCCATGTTCACTTCACCCCACTTCAAATTACCCGCGTCGATCCTGCGCAGACCGGTTTGATAAAGAAGCCAAAACATCAGGGCCTCTCCATTCAAGTTGTTTAGCATTGTTTGCAACTCTTCGCGGCTGTAAGGATCTGCTTGGTCCCCGTCTTCCTCCATATCGCCCTTGCGCTTTTTAGTGGCTTTCATCTTTTGCACGGGGTTTGTACTCATCCACTCTTTCTCGACCGCGAGGTCGAACGCCATTTTAGCCACCTTGACATCAAGCTTGTAGCTGCGCCCGCTCCGGCCTCCGGCTTTAATGGTTTTGATACGGTCAAGCACAAATGAATTGAAGAGATCCGTGTTGATCTCTGAAAGGAAGGTCACTTTCTTTTCGAACCATTCATTGAGTCTCTTCAGGCTGCGGAGATATCTGCGCTGTGACGATCTTGTGATCTCCCCTTTGACGAGTTTCAAATCCTGATCGGCCGTGAAAGCATGACACAAGGATCGCCAAGTCCCTGCGCTTTGTTCGGGGGCGTGGGTTTTGAAGTCAGCGAGTAAAGCATTCTCACCCATGATCGGCCGAATGCCCGCGGTAAACCGCGCGAGGGCAGTGCTGTGGGCAAGCTGGGCGACGCGCAGATCCGACGTCCCCAGGCTAGGTGTTTTGCGTTGGCCGTCTTCACTGAAGCGGAGGTAGTACGTAACTCGGGAGCCGGCCACGATATCCTCAGGCGCGAGGGGCTGGCCGTTGCGGTAGATGACCGGTCGAAGCTTAATTTCGGCCTTCTCTGGAGTCCCTACATTGACTTGTTCGCAGAGTGTGACGGTTGCCTTCATGGCGTCCACCTCCACGAAAGAGTCTATCATGTCAAACAATCATTGTCAATAGTAAAGTTAAATGCCTGATTCTAAAGGGTGCTTTAAGGGAACCAACTGGTCCCCGGTCGGCTCCGCTCAACAATACCAGGGCTCATTCAAGTACGGCACCGCCGCGCGCGATGTCAGCACAGGCAAAGCGCTCCGCGTTATGCCACCGCCGGCAACCGCAAACGCCGCGTCCTCGATTCGCTCAAAAATTTGCGCGCGACTGCGCTTCATCTGCTCGCCCGAATGAACAATTCCCTGAATCTGCTCGCACAAGCGATCCACTCGCGGATCGGCGTGCTTCCACGGATACACGAGCGCAGCTTCATCAAAATCGCCCACGCCTCGCCGAATCTCATCCAGATCCAGTAGACGCGAACCCGCCGGAATCAACAATCGAATTGCCAGCTGAATCGGCGCCACGTTCTCGACCAGATCCTCCTCCCGCAACACTTCCAGCAGTTCGCAATAATCTTCGAGCGTAGTCCACGGCGTAAACGGCACAAACGTCGCCTGCAGCGCCAGACCAATATCCCGAAACATTTCGACTACTCGCAAAAAGTCCGCCCGCGTATGATTCTTCTCCAGCCGCTCCAGCACCGCGTCATCGACGCTTTCCACGGCACTCGTCACGAACAAACAACCCGTGTCGAGCAGCTTGCCAATGCAATCCGAGTGCTTCAACAAATGTTCCACTTTGATCGTCGCGTCATACGTGACGTCTGGGAACTCCCGATGCAACCCCTCGACCAGCGGAATCGCGTGCCCCACGCCGTTGAAAAAATCCGGATCGCCAAACGTGATATGCCGAGCCCCCGCCGAAACTTGCTGCCGGATGTCCGCCATCACCACTTCCCGATCAACAACCCGAAACATCCCGTTGTACACCGGCACAATCGGGCAGTGCCGGCACAAATGCTTGCACCCACGACTCGCTTCCGTATACCCGACCGTCCGCGCCTCGCCCGAAGGCATCATCAACCGCGCATACTTATCGAGCGCCACCATCCCGGTGCGATCAGGCGTGACGAACTTCTGCCGCGCAACCGAAATCACAGGTTCACCCTGTCCATTTTTCGCCGCCGCTGCGTTCCCCGCGCCAAGCCTCTCCGCAAGTGAACGCAATCTCTCCTCGAATTCCCCGCCAAGAATCGTCTCCACACCCAACCCGCGCAGATAGGTCTCATTCACCGGAGCATACAAACCATAAAAACAAAGATGCGCCCCCGGATTCAGCCCGCGCACCGCAGGCAGAGCCGCCACCGCTAATCGAGTCGCCGTATGCATCGGCACATAAAACGCCACAAGGTCCGCCGTCCTCACCGCATCCTCAGGTAAAGTTTCACGCGACAGGTCAACACAAGTCACACCCGCCCCCGCAGCCCGCAACCAAGCCGCCGGCGACGCCAGCCCAAACGGCTGCCGCCCCAGCTCATACGTCGAAATCAGCACAACTCTCATCTGCGCAAAATTATCCCACGCTTGTAGCCCGGGACGACATTGGAAGAACTACACAGAAGCAAAATCCGCAGCAGCGCGCCGCAAGCCACCCGCAGTAGGGGCGGGTCTAAGACCCGCCCGCGCAGCCCACATCTCACATCAACTTACCTGCCCCGTGAGGCTGCCCGTCGAGCCAAACGTAACATTTTCTTACTTTACAACCTGTAACCGATATGTTAACATCACTCGTGCTAGTTCAGAAAAACTCGCGCCGGTCGCGGCTATCCCAACGAGGTCCAGGCCCAGAGCGCCTCGAAAACTCTAATCGTTACACCGCGATTAACAATCCGAATAACCCTCCCACTTTCAACAACTTCGAATTTTCTAATCGTTACAAAAGTGGCTTTGCCCATCCATTTTGAAGCGCCCTCGGCCGTTTTCCTGACAACAGCCCGCCGTCGCTGTTACCTTCCGACTGCGCGTGCGATACAATATGCTGTTATTCACACAGGAGATTCCAACCCGGCATGAGCCCATCGCACAAAAACTCTTTCGCCACCCGCGCCGCTCTCAAAGTGGACAGCGAATCCTTCGAAATTTACCGCCTTGATGCGCTCGAGCGCTCCGGCGTCGGCAAGCCCTCGCGCCTTCCCTTCTCTCTGAAAGTTCTTCTCGAAAATCTACTGCGCCACGAAGACGGCCGCTTCGTTCATCCCGAAGATATTCGCGCCCTCGCCACCTGGGATCCCACCAGCGCCGAAGGCGCGAGCGAAAAAGAAATCTCCTTCATGCCCGCCCGCGTCCTCCTTCAGGATTTCACGGGCGTTCCTGCCGTCGTCGATCTCGCCGCCATGCGCGACGCGATGCGCCACCTCGGCGGCGATCCAAAGAAAATTAATCCCCTATTACCCGCTGAACTCGTGATCGACCACTCCGTGCAAGTGGACCAATTCGGCGCGGCCGGCGCCTTCCTTTTCAACGCCGACCTTGAAATGAAGCGCAATATCGAGCGTTACGCCTTCCTGCGCTGGGGCCAAAAAGGTTTTCAGAATTTCAAAGTGGTTCCACCGGACACCGGCATCTGCCACCAGGTGAATCTCGAATATCTCGCGCGCGTCGTTTTCAAAAAACAGGAAAACGGCGCCTGGCTCGCCTTCCCCGATTCGCTCGTCGGCACAGATTCCCACACCACGATGGTCAATGGCCTCGGCGTCTTCGGCTGGGGCGTGGGTGGCATCGAAGCGGAAGCCGCAATGCTTGGCCAGCCGCTCTCAATGTTGATTCCAGCTGTCGTCGGATTCAAACTCCACGGACGATTGCCCGAAGGCGCGACGGCCACCGACCTCGTCCTCACTGTCACTGAGATTCTGCGCAAGAAAGGCGTCGTCGGAAAATTCGTCGAGTTCTATGGGACAGGTCTCTCAAGCCTCACACTTCCCGACCGCGCCACAATCGCAAATATGGCGCCCGAATATGGCGCGACGATGGGCTTCTTCCCCGTCGACGCAGAAACGCTCGCCTATCTCCGCTTCACCAGCCGCAGCGAGGATCAAGTCCGCCTCGTCGAAGCCTATACGAAGGAACAAGGCCTCTTCCGCACCGACCAGACTCCCGATCCAATTTTCTCGGACCGCCTGGAACTCGATCTCGCAAAAGTCGTTCCCACGATGGCCGGGCCGAAGCGTCCGCAAGACAGCGTCCCGCTCACCCAGGCGAAAACGTCCTTCGAAAAATCGCTGGCAGGCGCCGCGCCCAAACACGTCCACGTAAAAAACAACGGCGACAATTTCGATCTCGCCGATGGTTCCGTGGTAATCGCCGCCATCACCAGCTGCACCAACACATCAAATCCATCGCTGATGCTCGGCGCAGGCCTGCTCGCGAAAAAAGCCGTCGAGCGCGGACTCAGCTCGAAGCCCTGGGTCAAAACCAGTTTTGCTCCCGGCTCGAAAGTCGTCACCGATTACCTCGAAAAAGCCGGTCTCTGGCCCTATCTCGAAAAGTTGCGCTTCCACCTTGTCGGCTACGGCTGCACCACTTGCATCGGAAATAGCGGCCCGCTACCCGAAGCGATCGGCAAAGCAATCAAAGACAATAACCTCGTCGCCGTTTCCGTTCTCAGCGGCAATCGCAATTTTGAAGGCCGCATCAACGCTCTCTGCCGCGCCAATTATCTCGCCTCGCCGCCGCTCGTGGTCGCGTATGCGCTCGCCGGCCGCATGGACATCGACATCGTCAACGAGTCGCTCGGCAACGACAAATCCGGCAAGCCCGTTTATCTCCGCGATATCTGGCCTACGCCGCAGGAAGTCGAAACCACGATGCGCGATTCCGTCACCACCGAAATGTTTCGCAAGGAATATGCGGACGTTTTCACGGGTGACGAGCGCTGGCGCGCGCTCCCGATTCCCGAAGGCGATCTCTACGCCTGGGACGAAAAATCCACGTACATCAAGAACCCGCCATACTTCGAAGGAATGCCTAAGAAGCCCGGATCGCTCAATGACCTGCACGGTTTGCGCGCGCTGGCAATTCTTGGTGACAGCGTCACCACCGACCACATTTCGCCCGCCGGCTCGATTCCCGCCGACACGCCGGCCGGAAAACATCTCATCGCGCACGGCGTTCAACCGAAAGACTTCAACTCCTACGGCGCCCGCCGAGGCAATCACGAAGTGATGATGCGCGGCACGTTTGCGAACATCCGCCTGAAGAACATGCTCGCACCCGGCACCGAAGGCGGCTGGACGATTCATCAGCCCAGCGGCGAGAAAATGAGTATCTACGACGCCGCGATGAAATACCGTGACGAGCAGGTCCCGCTAATCGTGATCGCAGGAAAGGAATACGGCTCAGGTTCCTCTCGCGATTGGGCTGCCAAAGGAACGATTCTTCTCGGCGTCCGCGCCGTCCTCGCCGAAAGCTTTGAACGTATCCATCGCTCGAACCTGGTGGGCATGGGCGTCCTGCCGCTCGAATTCCTCCCCGGCGAAACTCCAAAAACACTCGGCCTCACAGGCCTCGAAACTTTCGAAATCGAAGGCCTGGCCGGTAATTTTGAGCCCCGCAAAAAAATGAAAGTTCGCGCTCGCGACGCCTCAGGCAAGGAAAAGCACTTCACCGCCATCGCTCGCATCGACACGCCGTTCGAAGTCGCCTACTACCAGCACGGCGGGATTCTGCAATACGTCCTTCGCCAAATGCTCTAGAGCCCGCCCGATCTTTCGGATGTCGCGCGAAAGTGAAGCGAAACGCGATGTGCTCATTTCATCACCAAATTAATACTTGATTCGGACTATAAGCTTGTTATAAACAAAGTCTCGCTTTTCCCGGTTCAAAACAGGTGAAACGATGAGGCTCCCAGCCCCAGCCAGCGTCACCCGAAGTGTCTTCCGAGGTTTTTACGTTCGCTTCTCGCAGTGTGCTTTAGCCCTGCTATTCGCAGCAATCTTCCCCGCTTTCAGCCGGGCGCAGACTTCGCCGCTGAAGCCCGCGCTCATCACGCAACCCATCGAAGAATCGAAGCTCACCGTCCTGCGTGGCAACACGTATCCGCTCGCGCTCGCGAAATACGACCGCGGCGCCGCCCCCGCGAGCCTGCCGATGCAGCGCATGCTGCTCGTCCTGAAGCGCAGCCCGGAGCTAGAAGCCTCGCTCGTAGCGTTGCTCGACCAGCAGCAAGATAAATCCTCGGCGAACTACCACGCCTGGCTGACTCCAGAACAATTCGGCCAGCAATTCGGCCCCGCCGACGCGGACATTCAAGCCGTCACGTCATGGCTCCAGCTCCAGGGCTTCCAGGTCGCAAAAGTTTCGAACGGTCGCACAGTAATCGAATTCTCCGGCACAGCCGCGCAAGTACAAAGCGCGTTTCACACCGAAATTCGCAAGTATTCGGTCAACGGCACTGACCACTGGGCCAACGCGAGCGACCCCCAGATTCCAACCGCGCTCCTACCCGCTGTTGCGGGCGTCCTCACCCTCCACAATTTCCCTCGACACGCGATGAACCACGTCGTCGGCACCTTCAAACGGACGAAAGGAACCAGCGCGCTCACACCGGCTGGACCCCTTTTCACCCTGCCGAATTTTTCCGGCAACCTGACCTTTTATGGTGTCGGTCCTTATGATTTCGCGACCATCTACAATGTATCTCCGCTCTGGAACGCCACGCCCGCGATCAATGGCACCGGGCAAACAATCGCAATCGTCGGCGAGACTGATGTCGACTTTGTGGACCTGCAAAAGTTCCGCGCTCTGTTTGGCATCACGTCGAACGACCCGACCATGATCGTGGATGGCCCTGATCCGGGCTTGCAGCCTGACGAGATCGAGTCGGATCTCGACCTCGAATGGTCCAGCGCTGTGGCCCCCGGCGCCGCAATCAAATTCGTTGTCGCCGCCACAACGGACACGACTCTGGGCGTCGATCTGGCCGCTCAATACATCGTCGATCACAACGTCGCCCCGATCGTCAGCGAAAGCTACGGAATCTGCGAGGCAGCCCTCGGCACCGCCGGAAATCAGTTTTTCAATCAACTCTGGCAGCAGGCAGCCGCGCAGGGAATGTCTGTTTTTCTCTCCAGCGGCGATAGCGGCTCGGCCGGATGCGATCGCGATGATCCTGCGCAATTCGGATTGCAGGTGAGCGGTTTCGCATCTACTCCCTACACGACCGCGGTGGGCGGCACTGATTTCAACGACCTCAACAATTTCACTCCTTTTTGGAATCTGACGAATGACGCTCACGAAGCATCCGCGAAATCGTACATTCCGGAAATGACCTGGAATGATTCCTGCACGAATGCCGAATGGTCGATTGTCACTGGCATTACAAACGC
>DATNKB010000026.1:0-14981 GCA_035603595.1 Candidatus Dormiibacterota bacterium | reverse complement strand
GGTCGTAGAAAAGAATGCCGGGTTTGGGGTAATCGGGAATTTCGCGGATCAGTTTTTTTAGATCGACCATCGCGTCTTTCAGATCTTGCATTGAATCCTCAGGACTGAGTGTCTCGCTCGACTGTAAACCTGGCCGTAAATCTTGGATCGACGGGTGCTTCTTCCTCGGTTACGCTGGCAACCGATGCGCCGTTTGGGCCGCGTTCGAGTTCCGGGCGTAGCGATGCGAGCACCGAAGCGGGACCGATCGCGTAGACTTCCACGCGGCCGTCGCGAAGGTTTTTCACGTAGCCCGCGATACCGAGCCGCTGCGCCAACTGCCGCGCGAAATAGCGGTATCCGACTCCTTGAACCATTCCACTGACGTAATAACGTCTGGCAAACTGCGTCTCGTGCATGCCCGAACGACTCGCGAACTGCAAACGCGGGATTCTAGCAGAGGTGGGGGCTTGCCATCACGCAAAAGCCGTAGTGGGTTGTGTCCAGATACCGGTGGTGCATCGCTGGGTGATCGGTTCCCAGGGTATACAAAAGTGCCTGTGCCATTAAAATCTGCGGCGCGCGTTGGCGCTCGTGCAGAAAGATTGGCGCCGTGTCCGCTCGAGGCGTTCCTTCAATGCGAAGAGTTGCGTGAAGTGAACGTGGGCGGCTCTGAGAGGCTGCCCCTACTGGGAGTACGCGCTTTGGAGCTTCGCGGAATCGTGGCAGAATTGGCGGAGTGTCCGCGCGGGTCACTCCTGGACCTCGATGCGTTTGCACCAGATGAGACGGAATAGACGGAGGGGCCTGCCGGTCGCACTTGCGATTGCGTGTGTTGCGGCAGTTACGGGCGCCGTCCCGCGGCAGCCGCCCGCCAGAATTTCACCGCGCTCTCAAAGCGCAGCCGCGCCGGTGAATGCCGGCCTGGAAATTGTCGAGAATGGCGGCTATCCGGAGCTTCACGTCGACGGCAAGCCATTTTTTATTCACTCTGCGGCATTCTTCTACTATCGGATTCCCGTGGATCAATGGGAGCACCTGCTGCGGGTGTATCACTCGTACGGGATCAACACGATCGACCTCTATATTCCGTGGAACTGGCATGAGCCCAAGGAAGGCGAGATTGATTTTGACGGGCACACGAATCCGCGCCGCAATCTTCGCGCGCTGCTGGCGCTGATCGAGCGCGAGAATTTGCGGCTTATCGCACGGCCCGGTCCGGAAATTGGCAACGAATGGAAGTATGGCGGCTATCCCGGTTGGCTGCTCGAACGGCCTGAGTACAAGATGAATCCGATCGATTGGGCCGAAGGGCGCTATGCGCCACTCGATGATTTGATGGCGACTGACGCGGAAGCGGCGGCGGAAGGCTGGCTCGCGAACCCCATACACATGGAGAAGTCGAGGGAATGGCTGACAGCAGTGGCGAAGGAACTCTCCAGGTACAGCGCGCGTCGAATCGCCCATTTCGGGCCGGATGCAAAGTCAGCGGGGCGTGACGTTAGCGGGCCATTGCTGTTCGTTCAACTCGGCGATGATTTCGCGCTGGGCCGGGCAAATCGCGTGGGGCCGAATTTCTGGCGCTACGTGGAGTCGCTGCGCAGCGCGGTGGAAGCGGGCGGAGTGACGGTGCCGGTGTTCATCAATCCGACCGATATGCGCGTTTCCGCTTCGGGTTCGGATCGTGAACGGCCAATCGGCGTGATGGGACAATGGTACCTGGAGCGCCGGCCGGGAAATGCGGGCGGCCTGCGTCGTTTTACCGCGAGCGATGAGGCTGAAGTCGAATTTTTTACCGAAGAGCTGAAGACACAGCCCGAGTTCCCACCCGTGATGATCGAGTATCAGGCTGGCTGGTTCACGCCCGGCGACGATGACGGGCCGATGGCAAGCCCGCCGGAAAACACGCTGCTGAGCTCGCGCCTTTTGATAGCGAACGGGATTCACGGGTTCAATTATTTTCCTCTGCAGGATACCTATTCACCCGCGGGATATTCGGTGCCGTGGGCGAATCGTTCATATCGCTGGAATGCGGGGCTTGCGCCGGATGGCGAACAGCAGGCACGCGTGCACGCGGTGCTTCGCAACATGGAAATTCTCCAGCGGTGGGGACCGCAGCTCGCGGCTTCGCATAAGCGCGCGGACTTCGGAATCATTTATCCGATGGGCTGCTATCCACAGGAGTTGCTCGAGCGCGCGGATATTTCGTTGGTGTCGGCAGCGGTGATGCGAATCGAGCGCCTGGGGGATTCAGCGCTGCTTTCGAGCGAATTGCTGGATCCGCAGTATCAGCCAGTGGAGCAGCTATTGCGAAATCCGGTGACTTTGCTGCCGATTTTCGATCCGGGGCAGCCGCAATTTCAGCTTTCCGAGAAAGCGCAGCGTGTGATCGTGGAGTATGTGCGGCGCGGGGGAACGCTGGTGGTGTTTCCGCAGAGGCCGCGCGGCAACGTGATCGATGCTTTATGGAAAGACGCGCCAGCGGGCGAGGCGAGCGACCTGGGTAGTACAAACTCCTCCATTCGTGCGCGCTGGAAATTCGGCGAGGGCGAAGTTATTTTTTCGTCGAAGGACTTTTATTCCTGGATAGCGCTGGAGCGCGCGCTGCCGGAAATTCGCGCCGAGCGGCAGGCTGATTGGGCCGCTGGGGTCCTGCGCGAATTTATGCGAACTGCGGGCGTGCGGCCAAGCGTGAAGAGCGATGAAAAGCTTTCGCAGTCGAGCGACGTGCTGATCAATGAAATTGTTTCGAATGATGGGACGGAGGCCCTGGGGGCGCGCAAGCGTGGCAGAGGTTTTTTGAGCGTCACAAATTTGAGCGCAAGCGAAACGGCGGAGGAATCGCTCGAAATTCTTTCGACGGCGGCGCCCGCTCGCGGAAACGATTCGGCTTACATTCCGCTTCACGTGACTGTGCCGCCGCAGGAGTCGCTACTGCTGCCGGTGGAGGAGCCGGTGTGTTTTGGCGAACCCGCCAACGCCCCGTGCGGGGATTCGGTGACGATGGCGAGCGCGGAATTTCTGGACGCGCGGAGGGAGGGAAAAAGCCTCGAGCTGCTCCTCTATGCTCCGACGCGCGCGGAAATTCGATTGCGGCTGTCGCAGAAACCGATTCACATTTCGCTCGACGACAATCACATCGATGGGGAATGGGACCCGGGCGATCAGGAATTGCACGTAAAGATTTTGCGCGGGATGGCGCCGCACTTCATCCGCGTTTTGTCGCTCGATTTTCCGTCGAAGCCGCACGTGGCTGAACGAGAAAAGGCCGTGAAGCCGACGCTCGACGAGATTGATTATTTTGTTGCGAATGCGGTGCGATTGCCCACGGGCGCGGATGCGGGGATGCGGACCTATCCACCTCTCTTGATTGCGGAGAAGAATCGTTCTTTCGTGGTGGTGATGCAGGCGGATAACCAGACGGGAGTACCGAACCTGACGCTCGATCTTTCAGTGAGCGGAGTGCTACACGGTGGCGCGGTGCTTCGGCTTTTGCCACGCGGCGTCGCGGTTGAAAAGCTGGCGCTAAAGCCTGCGCAAACTGAATTAATGGCGCTGCCGCCATCGGCGGATGGCTTATTGCACGGCGGGATTGAAATAAAGATGGGGCACGAGCGGCGGAGCTTGCCGGTGGCGTTGTTGCAGCCGAGGGAAGACGGCGTGTATCACTACCGTTACGACTTCGATCGCGATGGAGCGGACGAATGGGTGCTGGAGAATTCGAATTTGCGTTTGATCGTTTCGCCGGAATCGGGAGGGCGGGCGCTGGCACTGGTGGACAAGGCCTCGGGGCAAAATCTATCGACGAGCGTAGGATTGTTGCGGGATAACTTTTCTTTTACGGCGAATCCACCGGGCGATGATGAGGCACGCGCACGGGGACGGTATGGTCTTTTTAATCGGCCGTATATTGCCGAATGGCAGGGTGAGCAGAAGGAGCCGAGTTTGAAACTTCACTACGATGCGGCCGACGTTTTTCCTGGGGGCGCGAGCATTGAAAAATCGATCCGGCTGGAGGGGCAGAACGGGGTGCGCGTGGATTATAACGTCGCCTTGAAGGGTGCGGCGGCGGGAAGGGGCTCCGCGGAGGATCAGGCGCAATCGTTTGTGGCAGTGAATTCGTTCCCCGCGGTGGCGCGGCCGGGACGCGAGACGAAGTTTTGCTGGCCCGTGGAGCATAGCTCTGACGATACTGCGGCCGCGAGTGGCGAACAGGCAAAGGGCGGCTGGCGCTGCGAGGATTTCAAGCCGGCGGGTGGCGCGATTGAATTGCCGCCCGGGATAAAGCGCGTTGAAGTGCGGACTACCGGGCATCCGGCGATGACTTTGGAATGGGATTGCGCTGCGGAGTGCGCGCGAATGAGCATCGAGCCAAAACATTTTTCGGCGCTATTTTGGCTGTCGTTTCCGCAATTGACGCCCGGTGCTAACCCGGCGCAATACACGATTCACATTCGAGCGAGCGGAAAAGAGTAAGAATCGCGTTACAAGAGAAACGGTGGACTCGGGCATCGCGAATCGCATCTAAGGCAGCATGGAAGGATCGATGAAACGTTTTGGCTTGATTGCGGCGATCGCGGCACTCTTGTCTTGCGCGGCGCCTTGCGTGCGCGCACAGGATCCTGGACCGATGGCGGCGCCTCCGAAATTTGATGTGAAGCGAATTCCCGCGCAGCCGCATCCGGGGCCGCCGCCGATTCCGGAGTCGGAAATCATTAGGAAATTTGCGGCGAACGAAGACGTGATGAAGAAGCAGTACGACGGGTACAGCTTCGCGCGCACGATTCGGATTGAGGAGCTTACCGATCCGGGCGGGAAATTTGTGATGTCCGGCGTGGTGTACACCAAGCCCGACGGCGAGCGGACTTTGCGCGTCGAGAAGCAGGCTGAATCCAACCTGAAGCAGACGGATTTCACGCTCGAAGACGTGAGGATCATAGCGCAGCTGCCGCTTTTCATTCTGACGACCGAGGAAATTCCGAATTACACGTTCACATATGCGGGCCAGGACAAGCTCGACCAGCTCAACACGTATGTGTTTCAGGTAAGACCAAAGCAACTGAGCCGCAAGCGGCGCTTTTTCGAAGGCGCGGTGTGGGTGGATGACCGGGACCTCACGATCGTGAAAAGCTACGGAAAATTTATCAGCGAGCTTGCGGGCAATGGAACGAAGCTGCCGTTTACGATGTTCGAAACTTTTCGCGAAAATTTTCAGGATAAATACTGGCTGCCGACATACACGCGGTCGGACGATTTCATGGAGAACGAGAAGGTGGGTGAGCTGCACATCCGGATGGTGATTCGCGATACAGATTTCAAACTGGCTGTGCCGGGAGCATCGCCGCCCGCGACCGGGAATGGCAATGAGGGGCCTGGCGGGGGAACGTCGCAAGACCCGCAAAAACCTTCGTCGCCCTAGGCTCAGCTTTGGATTGGCTCTGTTCATAGGTCAGAACAGAGGTGCAAGGCTGATTAATCGTCCGATTCTTTGATTCGCTGCAAGTAGTGAGGAAGCTCGCGAATCGAGTTGAGGATGGCATCGGGACGAGCCGCGCGAACCCGCTCGGCGGTGGGAAACGGGCCGAGGACGCCAATCGGGCGGACACCTGCGCGACGTGACATTTCGATATCCTCCGCAGTGTCCCCAACATAGATGCATTCCTCTGGGGCGAGACCAATCCGATCGAGCGCCATCTTCAACGGAGCAGGGTGGGGTTTTCTTTTTGGCGCGTCTTCCGAGCAAATGCATGTCGAAAAATAATCGGCGAGCGCGAAATCACGAAGCTGTTTGCGCACCCTGGGCCTATTTCCACTGGTGACGATGCCAAGAACGAATTCTCGCTTGAGCGTGCGGATGATCCCTCTTGCACCCGGCATCAGCCTGGGGTTTTCTCGCTTGTAGGCCAGAGTCCATATCCGATCGGCTTCATCCCATTTGGCGCGCGGAAGGCGAGCCGCACGATAGACGCGGTACCAATTAGGAGAATAGTGGCGAGCGAGATCGTCGAGGCCCCAAGTGACGCCGAGAGCTTCGAACATTGCGAGGTAGGCGCGCGAGTCCGCACCGTAGGAATTGACGAGCGTGCCGTCCCAGTCAAATAGAACGGCGCGAGCAGAGAAGCGCCTGCGTTTCACTAGAGAATCGTAGCAGAGATTTGCGATTACGCCGTGCGGTAGCGAGTCGGAACGACGTCGTCGCGGCGAATAGCGAAGTCGTCAAAACTTGCCGCGTATCCGCGCCAGCCGGGCATGTCCGATTCCTCCGCTCGCACGATATGCGCGGCGGTGCACATCTGGACGGTCCCCTGACCGAACGGGCGTTCGACGAGTGCTACTTCGAGCTCGATCGCGGTGCCCGGTTCGAGCGAGCATGGTGCGAGAAAATAGACGCCGCTCGAACTTATGTTTCGCGTGACCAAGACCACGGGAATCGGCTCGATCTTGTTGCCAACACGAGTGAGACGAAGCGGCAACGAAAGATAGGCGCGCGGATTGCCTCGCCGCTCCCGAGCCACCCCAATAGCGTGAGTCGGAATGCGAGCGAAGCGTTGCGGTCCAGGCTTGTTAGAAAAAGCAGTTACTGTGGTAGTGCGGACTTCAGATTCACGCAGCGGCGAAACGAACGACAAGTTGCTACGTTCCGGAGCAGCCCCCATAGCGTCTCCTCAGCCCTGTCCTGAATTGAAAGCCTAAAACACCCCAAGTCGGTTCGATAAATATGCTCGCAGCCCGAAAGCGGGTCAACACGCTGCAGGCCGAAAGTGCTGTATCGTGTAACATCGCATGACCCCGGGTCAAGTCCTTTCTGATGTTGCTCTTGTGGTCATAAGAAAGATCTAAAGAGACCGCAGGACTTCGGCCGAAAACAAGGGCTTTTTTCCGCGCGATGGTTAAAGACACGCCGGAGGAAAGCGGCGGGGGTTTGGGCGCAAAAAACGGATAGTAGCGGGGCCTTGGGTGCGTTAATTTCGGGATATAACTTGAAGCGGATGGACCAGACCTATGACGCCAAGCACATTTCGGGCGGCAACCGAGAAGCAATACAGGCCAGCGGCAGCGCGATGGCACGCGGTTCAGTCACGCGATCGAGGCGCCGACGGTGTTTTCGTTTACGCGGTGCGATCTACCGGAATTTACTGCCGGCCGTCGTGCCCTTCGCGAAAGCCGAACCCTAATCAGATTGTGTTTTTCCCATTGCCCGAAGCAGCCGAGCAGCAGGGTTTTCGAGAATGCAAGCGTTGCAAGCCGCGAACGGTCAATTCGCGCGATCCACGGACGAAGGCTGTGGCGCAAGCGTGCCGGGAGATCGATTCACGCGTGCGCGAGGGAAACGATGCTCCAGTGACGCTTTCCGCTTTGAGCGCGCCACTTGGGGTGAGTCCCCATCAGCTAGAGCGCGCGTTTCGGAGCGTAATGGGAATTACACCGCGGCAGTATGCCGACGCGCAACGAATGCGACGGCTGAAATCTCAACTGAAAAAAGGAGACGACGTGACAACAGCACTGTATGACGCAGGTTTTGGATCGAGCAGCCGTCTTTATGAGCGAGCACCTTCGCAACTAGGAATGACACCAGCCACTTACCGGCAAGGCGGCGCGGGAATGCGCTTGAACTATACGATTGTGGATTCGCCCCTGGGGCGGTTACTTGTGGGAGCCACGGATCGCGGGATCAGCGCGGTTTATCTTGGAGAATCCGATGGGCGGCTGGAAGGGGCATTAAAGAAGGAATACCCACGGGCGGAGATACGGCGTGATCGCAATGGCCTTGAGGGATGGGTGAGCAAGATTCTGGAGCATCTGCGGGGGCGCGAACCAAACCTTGACTTGCCGACCGATGTGCAGGCCACTGCGTTTCAGCGCCGTGTGTGGGAAGAGCTTCGGCGGATTCCGTACGGAACCACCCGCACGTATAGCCAGGTGGCGCGAGCGATTGGACAGCCAGCTGCGGTGCGGGCGGTGGCGCGGGCGTGCGCGACGAATCCAGTCTCGGTGGTAGTGCCGTGCCATCGGGTGGTGCGGGGAGATGGCAAACTTGCAGGTTACCGTTGGGGGCTGGAGCGGAAGCAGGCGCTGCTGGAACACGAATCTGCGGGCGCGGGGGCAAAGAAAGCAAAAGTAGCGCGAGTATGAGTGGCAGTAGGTGATCCGATTGTCACCGACGTGCTTGACGGATGGAGGTAGCAGTGCCGCGTTCGAACATGGCATGCCGTGCCCCTGCTGAAATTCGCCTTCCCAGCAAAGCTAAAAGTCGAAGTCGCTATTGATGACAATGTGGAAGGCGAGCGCCGACTTCTGATTCCTTATTTTGCACCCTTGTGCTTCCTTGCGGCATTAGCCGGGTGGGCGGGATGAGCGTGATCAGAGTCTCCACCGAACCCATTGCGAACCATCGAGACGAAAGCCGCGGCAGAGCGAGGAAGTGTGCGATCGCGGCGGTAGACAAGGCCCAGCTCGCGCCAGAGCTCGACATCGGATATTTCGATTAGCTTCACTTTGCCGGCGCGCACTTCGTCGCGAGCAAAGCTCGAGCTGATAAGCGACACCCCGAGGCCCGCTGCAACGAATCTCTTGATCATGCCGACGCTGGGAAGCTCCATCGGAATGCGGAGCTGTGCGCGGTATGGGCGGAAGAGCTTGTCGAGCAACTGCCGCGTGAACCCGGTCTTGGGAATGATCAAGGGCTGGTCCGCGATTTCGGCTGGAGTCACCGTCTTGTGCTTCGCCAACGGGTTGCTGGGACTCACCATCAGCATCAGGCGATCGCGGAAAATCGGATGCGTCCTGAGGCTCGGCGATTTTACGGGAAGCGTGACGATGCCGACATCCACGGCGCCATCTTCAACTTTCTCGATTACCTTTCGGCTGAAGTTGCGATAAACGCTAATCTGCACGGACGGAAATCGTCGGTGGAATTCGGCGAAGACATCGGGCAAGACGTAGAGGCAAGTTGCTTCGTTGGCGCCGACCGCTAGCGTGCCACGCGGGGCGCTGGACTGGTCAGCCACAGCTCGCAACGAATCGTTCTTCAGCGTAATCAGCCGGCCGGCATAACCGAGCAAGACTTCTCCGGCGGCGGTGAGTTTCATGGATTTTCCGACGCGGTCAAAGAGCTTTTGGCCGTATTCCTCTTCGAGCTGGCGAATTTGAGCGCTGACGGCCGGTTGGGAGCGAAACAATTTTTGGCCAGCGCGCGAGAAGCTGCCCTGCTTTGCGATTTCGAGAAATGTGGTGAGGTAGTCGAGATCCATTCTAGGTGCGATGAATTATAGCAAACACAATAGCTCACATCTCTCGGCGCAGCACACATAGGTCCCCGTCGGTTGCCGCCTGTCTCTCCGCTCTCAGGCAACCGATTCCAGCGGAGGCGAAAAGCTTGCGCGAGGTCATGCAGTGATGAACCGAATATTACCGGCGTCGCGGGCGATTCTCGAGGATCGAAATGCCGTCCTGCGCCACTTCCAGAAAGCGAATCGTGGCGGTTACGCCGGCGGCTTCAAAGCGAGCTGCGATGGCTCTTCCGATTTCGTCGAATCCAGCGGTCGCGAGTGCGACGATACTGGGTCCCGCGCCGCTCAGTGCCAGACCCAGCAGGCCAGGCATTTGCGGCATGGCAAGCGTTTCGGCCAATCCAGGAATAAGTTTTTGCCGGTAATGCTGATGCAGGCGATCTTGCATCGCGTCCCAAATCAAGTCATAGCGGCGCGTCTCAATTGCGGCAATGAAAAGAGCCGAGCGCTGTAGATTCTGCACGGCATCCTGACGAGGAACCTGGGCAGGCAGCACGGCACGTGATTTCTTCGTAGGAAGCTCCATGGAGGGAGTTACCGCGATCACGCGAATCATCTTCGGCCACGCGAGCCTTATCGCACCCACCCGGCCGTCCATTCGCGCATATGTTAGGACTAGGCCCCCATGCAGAGCTGCACCGGCATTGTCTGCGTGGCCTTCGATTTCGCTCGCGTATCGCAGCGCGTTTTCTCGCGAGAGAGGGCGTCCAGCTGTTGCGTACGCGAGAGCTGTCCCCGCAATGGCGGCCGCAGCGCTGCTCCCCAGACCACCGGCCATCGGAATTTCGTTTTTCACGGCAAGGCGCACCGCAGGCAATTGAAATCCTTCTTGTTCGGCAGTGTGACGCATCGCGCGAAAAATCAAATTCTGTTCGGGCGACTTAGGCAGAGAGGCGCTGCCAACTCCTTGGGTGCGAGCGAGAGTCCGAGAACCGGGACGAATTTGCACGGTGGCGCGAGCCGTGAGATACATTTCGAGCGCGAGGCCAAGACAATCGAAGCCGGCGCCCAAATTTGCCGTTGATGCAGGAACGCGAACTTCGATCGAACGCTGGCGCGGCGATGTCATTGAGGAGCGAGGGACATCTTAGATGAGCACAGGAGGCTCGATCGACGAAAGTGACGGCCGTTCACGAATTTGCGCGCCGCAACTGATCGAGAATTGCGTTCTTGGATGCAGCCACCTGCACTGGAGCATTGCGAAACGCTCCTATATTCGGCTGCTCGCCGGTTTTGCGATCCCTCGTGTCGGGTCCAAGAGGCAAGGTGCCACGGTGATATTGGCTCACATAGTCGGGATCTTTCAAGAGGTGCCCGGTAAGAACAGCCGCAACCAATTCGTCGCGTCGAATAAAATGCGCGGCTACCAGCTTGCGAATTCCTGCGACCGTAGTTGCCGAAGCTGGTTCGCAACCAATTCCGTCTCGGCCGATCATTGCCTTGGAATCTGCGATTTCTTTTTCGCTGACGGTGATTACCTGGCCGTGCGAGCCAATCACAGATCGAAGAGCTTTCTCCCAGGAGACCGGCGAGCCGATCTTGATCGCGGTTGCCAGGGTTTGGGGGTTTTCGACTGGCGTGAGCTCTTCCGGAATCGACGTGCGATCTGACTTTGGTTCCGCCTGGAGATTACCGAAGAGCCGGGCAAGAGGCCCTGCGCCTTCTGCTTGAATCACGCTCAGTTTTGGCAGCCGATCAATCAATCCAAGTTGGCGCATCTCTTCGAAGCCTTTGCCGAAAGCTGAACTGTTGCCCATGTTACCGCCCGGCACCACTACATGATCCGGTACGCGCCATTCGCACTGCTCCATCAGTTCGAAGGCGACAGTTTTTTGGCCCTCGATGCGGAATGGGTTAATCGAATTCGCTAAATAGATCGACGGATCTTCCGCGATTTCTCGGATCAGCCGCATGCAATCGTCGAAATTCCCGTCAATCTCGCAGACGATTGCGCCGTAGTCCATACTTTGCGCCAGCTTCGAGGAGGTGATTTGCCCGCGCGGCAGAAGAATCGCGCATTGCAGGCCCGCGCGAGCGGCGTACGCGGCGAGGCTCGCGGACGTATTGCCCGTGCTGGCGCAAACGACCGTGCGCGCACCCAATAGGGCGGCTTGGGTGACGCATGTCGTCATGCCTGTGTCTTTAAACGAGCCGGTCGGATTGCAGCCCTGATGTTTTAGCCTAAGCGCGTCTAACCCGGAATATCTGGCGCATCGCGGAGCGTCATAAAGGGGCGTATTCCCTTCGGCCAGCGTGACAATCGGAGCCTCGTCACCAAAGGGCAGGACTTCACGAAACCGCCAGACGCCGCTTCGGTCTCGCGGATCGAGAGACCCGGCGCGCGCTCTCCAGCGGGCACGAAGCGCCACAGTTTCGCTTGCGGACGGCAGTGGCACCGCAATTTCTAAAGGGCCGCCACAGTTCCGGCAGACATAGATTCGCTCGCGAATCCCGAATGAGGCTCCGCACCACGCGCGAATACAGCGCTGAACAGCAGCACTACTCGAGGGCACAGAGCGAGGAGATGCGTCCATCATTGCCGCGCGCCGCTTTCTGCGTGACTTGCTTCGGTTGCGCCCAGACCGAATTCGCGGTGCAGCGCGAGAACGGCCTTTTTCATATCTTTTTGTTCCACGACGAAAGAAATGTTTGATTCCGACGAGCCTTGTGCAATCGCAATTATGTTCACGTTCTCCCGTCCCAAGGTGCTGAAGGTACGGCCCGCCATTCCAACCGTTCCCCGCATATTTTCTCCCACGACCGCGACGATTGCGATGAGGGGATCGAGCGAAATATGCTCCACCTTGTGATGCGCGAGATCTTGAGCGAACTGTTCCCGCAACGCGTCCACAGTCCGCTTGGCATCGGCTGAAGCGACGATAAAGCAGATATCATTTTGCGAAGATGACTGCGAAATCAGCAGCACGTTGGCGCGCACCTTTGCTGTCGTGGAAAATGTACGGCCAACGACGTCCGGAAGGCCCACGATTCCGGGTCCACCCAGCGCGATGAGGGAGACGTCGCTTATCGCCGTGAGCGCCTTCGCGCCGCCCCCGCTACTTCGTCCGTGTGGCGTGATTTTCGTTCCCGGCTTCTCCGGTGCGAAGCTGTTGCGAATCCAAACGGGAATTTCCTGCGGCATCACGGCGCGCAGAGTCTTCGGATGCAAAACCTTTGCGCCAAAATAGGCAAGCTCAGCAGCTTCGCGATACGAAATCTCGGGAATCGTGCGGGCTTCAGGAACGAGGCGAGGATCGGCCGTTAGGACCCCATCCACGTCCGTCCAGATAATCGCTTCGTCAGCCGCAAGTGCAGCGCTCAGGATCGTCGCCGAATAGTCCGAGCCACCGCGGCCGAGGGTTGTAAGCGCACCATCCTGGCTCGCGCCGATAAATCCCGTAACCACAGGTACGACGCTTTTTTGCAGCAGCGGACGAAGGCGAGCTTCGCAGCGCTCCCGGGTGAGATCGATGAGCGGTTCCGCGCCTCCGTAAAATCCGTCCGTGACGATCAATTCGGTCGCCTCGATAGGTTCGCTCGAAGTTCCTGAAGCGGATATCGCCGCCGCAACCATCGGGGCCGAAAGGCGCTCACCTAGGCTCGATACTAAATCCAGCGTGCGGGGTGTGAGTTCGCGAAGCAATGCGGTGCCTTCGCAGAGCCGCGTGGCCTCGCCGAGAACGTCCTCCATTCGCTGCGCCAGCTTCTTGCGCACTGCCCCGTCGGCAATTAGCGCTTCGAGTGCCATTTCGTGCTGCTTGCGAATCGCCGCTAGTTGTTCTGATGACTTCCCGCTTTCGCCCGCCTCGGAAAAAGTGGCGGCTTCGATCAAGCGGTTCGTTACGCCATTCATCGCTGAGACAACGACCACGACGGAAGACTCTCGCGCCGCTGCAGCGCAGATTTGGGCAGTGCGCGCGATGCAGGGAGCATCGCCGACGGAGGTACCGCCGAATTTCATCACTACGAGTCTTGATTTCAATTTAGATCGTGCGGACGACGCTGACCGGGAAAGTGCTTTATAGGCCCTTCAGAAAAGCCGCCCGCTAAAAACTATATACCAACAACTTCCGTAGCCCGGAGGCGAATCCGCCCGGATGTCTTCAGCGAGTAAGCGGAGGGATGGTTATTCAGGCTGCGCCGCCGGCGGAATGGACGCCTTGCGCGGAAAGAAATTCTAGCACCGGTTTATGTGCCGCCTCGGGTTGATCGGTGGAATAAATGTGGCTCGCATTAGGGATCATGACAATTTTTGATCCCGAGATTCGCTGTGCGATCAGTTTTCCGTTTTCCGCGGGCACAAGTTGATCGGTTTCGCCTTGCACCACGAGTGTGGGGGCCGCGATCTGCGCGATGCGGCTGTACGCTTCCCACATCATGATGCCTTGCAACTGAGCCATATAGCCCTCGAACGTCGGAGTCCATTGCAGGCGAATTTTCAAGTCTTCTTCCACTCGCGATGGCGGCGTCCCTTTGTCATATATATAAGGATTGATGGCGCGCGCAGCCTCTTCGGGCGTCATGCCCTGGCGCGTGAGGACGTCGATGACCTCTGGCGCGGCGCGTTTCGCTTCCGGGCCTCCAGCAGCGGTGCAGCCCAAGATTAGCGATTTAACGCGCCTCGGGTATTGCAGCGCAAATTCCTGCGCGATCATTCCTCCCATCGACACGCCGTAGAGGTGTGCGCTCTCGACTCCAGCCGCGTCGAGCACAGCAGCGGCATCGGAAGCCATCGTCGCAATCGGATAAGGACCGGCAGGTACGTCGCTTCGCCCAGCACCTCGATTGTCGAAGGTAATCGTGCGGTATTTGCCGGTGAGCAGAGGCTTCGTGCGATACCACATGTACGACGGCCAGCCGAGGCCCATGATCAGGAGGACAGGCGCGCCCTTGCCTTCCTCCTCCCAGTAAATCTTCACCCCGCGATTTTCTGTGAACGGCATTGAGCCTCCCGATTCAACGACCGCCAGCATGAGCGTGCAATTCGAGAAATGCGCACTCTCTAAGCGCCCGCCACTTTGAGCATTAACTTGCCGGTGTTTTCGCCTTTGAAAAGCTTCAGAAACACTTCCGGGAAATTTTCGAAGCCCTCGGCGATATCCTCGCGTGTCTTGAGCTTTCCGGCCGCATACCAGCCAGCCATTTCCCGCGCCGCTTCACCGTATCGGTTCGCATAGTCGAACACAAGAAAGCCCTTCATCGTGGCGCGATTTACGAGGAGCGAAAGGTAGTTTGACGGTCCTTTGATGGGCGTGGTGTTGTTGTACTGCGAAATCGCACCGCAAATCAGGACACGCGCGCCACGCGCAAGCTGCGACAGCGCTGCATCCAGAATCTCGCCGCCCACATTGTCAAAATAAATATCGATGCCCTTCGGGCAGTTCTGCTGCAATGCCTTACGGACGTCTTCTGCTTTGTAATCGATCGCAGCGTCGAAACCGAGCTCCTTGACGATGAATTCGCACTTCGCGGCGCCACCAGCAATGCCGACCACGCGACAGCCTTTTATCTTCGCAATTTGACCCGCGATCATTCCGGTTGCGCCGGCCGCCGCCGAAATCACCACGGTCTCTCCTGCCTTCGGCTGCCCCACGTCGAGTAGGCCGAAGTACGCCGTCATGCCCGTCATGCCAAGCCCACCAAGGTACACGGGCAAAGGCGCCATCTTCGGATCGATCTTGTTGAGACCTTTCCCATCGCTGATCGCATATT
>DATNKB010000025.1:0-19184 GCA_035603595.1 Candidatus Dormiibacterota bacterium | reverse complement strand
CTGAGACACGAAGGGCGCAGCCTTATTTATCGCTCGCGGTCTATACCACTTGCGCAGCATCATCCGCGCAACAAGCTTTGCGCGCGCAAGCGCGCCTTTCAACCCGATCAACGCGAGCTGCAGTTCAGCTCGTTACCGATTGCGCTGATTCACCCGCGCAACACCCGATTACGACCCTCAGCAGCGGCGCGCAATCGCACTCCGTACCGCTGGCCTCCGGCCAACGCTTTTTCTCTTTGCGACTGCACCGCGCCACTCGCCTTGAAGACCGGTTCGAATTCACTACCACTTGCGCAGCCTCACCCGCGCAAAACGCCTTGCGCGCGTGAGCGCGCCGTTTAACCCGATCAACGCGAGCTGCAGTTTCAGCTCGCTACCGATTGCTTGTCCTGAGGCATGAAGGGCGCAGCCTCATTCGTCGCTCGCGGTCTATACCACTTGCGCAGCATCATCCGCGCAAAACGCCTTTGCGTGCCGCTGCCGCCAACCGACCGAACTGGCCGTGAGACCAGCTTGACACCGGCCGTGGCGAGTCCTATCGTTTCGCACAAGACAGAGTGCGAGATCGAAAATCCACCGCCCAACGGATGGATTTCCGATTCGGAGGTACCCGATGCCGCTAGACCTTACGACGCTGACGTTGGTGGAACGACCGGTAACCAAGGAAGAGGGACTGCGCATTTTGGAGCGCGATCAGTACCGTTGCCAGTACTGCGGATTGGACGGGATGGCCAGCTTCGAGAACGCGCTAGCCATGTCGGTGGATTTCGTGATGCCGCGGGCTCGCAAAGGGAAGAAGGATGACCGCAACCTGGTGGCCTGCTGTCGATCGTGCAATTTGATCAAGGGCACGCGGGTCTATCGCAACTTTGACGATGCGAAGGCTTACGTGCTCGCGCGACGCGACGCGCTGAGCAAAGCGTGGGAGACGAGAAAGGCCGCGCCGCCCAAGGCTGCAAAAGCTCAAAAGCCGGCAGCAGCGCAACGTGAAACATCCAAAACCGCGTCGGCTTCCGTGGTGGGCAGCTCGCCGCTCTCAATTCGCGGCAACTAACCACCTTCAACCGCCAAGCATCTAACATGCATGACGACTAGCCGGCGCAAGTCGCGGGGAACGGAGGCGATTCATGCCCTCCGCCAAACCGCCAGACGTCGATTGCGGTTCTCCACCGCTAGGTCGAGTTAATCGACGGTACCGCGATTAAAACTCCGCGCAAGCCGCGCAAAATCAGCGAGTTGCAAATTTCTAATCGGCGGTAAATCGACCCCTAAAGCGAAATTGAAATTGCGCTTTCGCGCCGACGCTCGGGACCGCGTAACTGCATGGTCCATGTTGCGGTCGATGTTCCGGTCGCGCTACTGCGCGGCCAGAATATTGATGAGCGACGCGGCGACAGGCGTTCCGATTCCGGTGACGTAGTCGTAGCCTGTGCCCGCGGTGCAGAGCACGCCGCATGCGCCCTTGGTGCCGGCTGTGATGGGATGGAAATTCGCGGCGGCGCTTTGCTTCGAGAGCGAGTAGAGCACAGTGTTCGTGCCGGAGAGACGCGCTTTGCGATTGGCGACGCGCATCGAGTTCGAGATGGCGAGGAGCGCGGCCCATTGCGGCGAGCCTGCGCTTGTGCCGCCGACGCAGAACCACCCTGACGCGCCGCTGAGCGCGACTGAATCGTAGACGGCGAAACCGGTTCCCGGATTCGCGTTGTAGGAAACGTCGGGCGTGCCGCGATAACCGCGAGCGTCATTAGGGATTCCAAACAAGGATTGAAAGAGTGGCTCGACTTCGCGGGTGCTCAAGCCTCCGCCGCTGCCCGACCATGCTGCTTCGCTGAGATAGTTTCCATTCGCATCGAGCGCGAGCGACGTGCCGCCGACGCCAACGACATCGGGCGACGACGCGGGATAGGCAACGCCGGTGCCGTTGTCGCCGGACGCGGCGAGGAAGGTGACGCCGGTCGAGACGAAGTGATTGTCCTGGCGCGATTCGCTCGAGAATTCCGAGACCGTCCAGCTCATGGAGACGACGGAGGCGCCGTTGCGGACGGCGACGTCGACGGCGCTCAGCAAATCTCCCAGACTATTCGTGGTGGCTTCGACGAGAAGGATCGTGCCTTTCGGCGCGATGGCGTGGGCCCACTCGATGTCGAGCGAAATTTCGAGCGCCCAGCCTGCGTTGGCTTTGGGGCGCTTTGAGCCACCGAAGATTTTGTGGAAGCAGCCGTTGGCGGTGGTGCACGACGGCAGGCCGAATTGCTGGTCGAAGACGGCGAGATCGGATTCGGCATTGGGGTCGTCATAGGCGTCAATGATGGCGATGATTTGGCCGGCGCCTTGGTTGGTGATTTGGTCGAAGCCGTAGGCGTGGCGAATTTGGGCCGGAGTGAAACCGTTGGGCGTGGTCAGCGTGACGCTGGGGAGCGGATGAATCGAATAGGGCGCGCGCATGAAGGTGATAGGCTCGGGGCTTTCGCTCTCCAGCGGGAGGCGAAAGGCAAGCGAACGCTGAGCCATGAGCGGCCCGGACGCGCAGAGCATGAAAACGATGATGGCGAAGGCGCGTATCGCGGTGGAACGAATTGAAAAATGACCGGCGGTGCGAATTGCTGTGTGAATTTCGTTGCGGACGGCGACGCGGAAAGCTGCAGACTGCTGACTCATAGCGAACCCCCCTCAGGGTCGTTAGTGACGGGCTCTATTGGCAGAGAATTGCGACGAGGTGAGGATAGCGTTCGCGATGGAAGTGGGGCTATGGGCCGCGGCGCTCAATCTGGTGGTACGAAGGTTTTGCGGATCCGATTGCACCGAAACGGTGCAACGGCAATCGCGCGGGGCATCCGCGGTGAGCGCGAAATTATCTGCGCGCGGGGAAAAAGAAAACGCGATTCGCCGAAGCGAATCGCGTTCTCGAAAGGCCGAAAAGTCAGCCGAGTTGCTTGAGTTGAAACGCCTATGCAGCCGATGCGTTTTTCGAACGACGGCGGAGACCACCGCAGAGCGCGAGCAAGCCGGAACCGAGCAGGAGCATTGACGATGGCTCAGGCGCGGTTACGCTGCCGGGGACGAACTTCACGTCGGTCGGCAGATCCGTCAAACTGTCGGTAAAGAACGTAAATGACGACGGCAGGCCAGCGACGTTGTTGAATGTGAAGGCCGCGGAATTGCCGTTGTCCACTTCGGTGGCGAAGTGATTTGGATCCGCGGGAACCAATGCCGGAGTGCAAGGCAGGGGGTTGCCCGTGTTCGGATCTTTCATCACGCTCCCACCTGCATCAAGCGCATGGGTCGGGTCCGTGCTGTTGTTGCAGTACAGGCCTCCATAGGTCAAGCCAGCCAAACTCGGAAACGTGAGAGTGAGAACCGAGCCAGGGGTGATTGTGTCGGGAATCTGAAATGCGAACAGTGTTATCGCGGGATTGCCGCCTTGACTGACGAACGAGAATGAAAAAACCGAGTTACCGCCCACGGTGTTGCTCAGCTGAGTGGCGGATTGGCAATTCGTCATAAGGTTCACGCAATTCGGATCGGTATCGCCGTAACCAGAGGCGCCGACTTCCGTGCGGCTCGCCCAGACAGGCGCAACGGAAAACAGCAGAAGCGCGAAACCAAACAGCAGCCGTGCTTGAAAGGTCATAGTTCTTTCCCAGGGTTGGATTTTTGAGAGGTCAATATTTGGAGCGAGCGGCTGGACGCTTTACTCCGCCAAACACGTAGCAATTTCCCTTCCCAAGATGGAACGACTTATTTCGTTTAGTTTGAGCGATTCATCGCTCGAAAGACAGCGATCGGGCGACAGGATTTCGCTTTTGGTGCAAATCGTTGCACATCGGCGAGCGTTTGACTCTCGCACTGACGCTCAGAGGCAGGTTAGGCCGCAACGGAACCCTGCATCGGCCCGATTGAGAGACTAAGAGGTTTCAGGGGCGCCTGTGGCATAATTGCAAAACTTTCTGAGACTCCCTTCATGGACGATCCCAAACCGGTTGGCCCTGACCAAGAAACGCCGCAAACGAAAACACCCGTCGGAGAAGATCGAACGGCGTCCGGCTTCAGCTTCGACGCGCGGGCCACACAAGACCGACTCTCCCCGCGGATTTCCTCATTCGTTAAAGGTGAGCTGCTGGCGGGGCGCTTCCGTATCGTGCGATTTGTGGCGCGAGGCGGAATGGGAGAGGTATACGAGGCGGAAGACACTGAATTAAATGAGCGAGTGGCGTTGAAAACCATTCGGTTCGAATTCGCGGAAGAGGATCGGAGCGCAGAACGATTCAAGCGCGAGATTCAACTTGCAAGAAAGGTGACGCACCTCAACGTTTGCCGGACATTTGATGTGTTCCGGCATATTGACACCCGAGCGGACGGACGAACGGCCGAAACAATGTTCGTCAGCATGGAATTGCTCACTGGCGAGACCTTGAGGGACCGAATCCGTCGTGGCGGGAAAATGACGGAGAGCGAAGCGCTTCCGCTGGTGGAGCAGATGGCGGCGGGTCTTGATGCCGCGCACCGAGTTGGAGTGGTCCACAGGGACTTCAAGAGCAGCAACGTGATTTTAGTTCCATCGGAACACAGTGCGGGCGGTGTGCGGGCAGTGATCACCGACTTTGGATTGGCCCACGGGCTTGTTCCCTCCGGACTCTCGCTCACCGGGACGCAAGAGGTGGTCGGCACGCCTGCGTATATGGCACCCGAGCAATTGAACGGCGGAACGATCACGCCAGCGACTGACATCTACGCCTTGGGCGTAGTGATGTTCGAGATGCTGACAGGCGCGGTTCCGTTCAACGCCGATAATCCGCTTTCGACGGCGCTCAAGCGACTCAGCGAGCCTGCGCCATCCCCGCGGGTACACGTCCCGAGTGTTGACCCCGGCTGGGAAAGCGGAATCCTGCGGTGCCTCGAGCGCGAGCCAAGCGAGCGGTTTGCGAGAACCGACGAACTGATAAAGGTGCTGAAAGGCGACGAGGTATTGTTGCCAAAGCGGCGAGCGCGCAAGGGTTCCGCCAACGAGAAGAAAAGAATTTATCTCGCTGCTGGGGCAGCCCTCGTTCTTGTTCTTTGTGCGCTGGGCTACGCAGGTTACGAACACGATTTCTGGCGCGCACAGCAGACCAGCAAGTTGACCCCCACAGCGGAGAAGGTTCGCACATCGGTTGCAATCCTGGGTTTTCAAAACCTCTCCGGACAGGAAGGCGCCAGCGTGCTGGGCGAAATGCTGGCCGACAGCCTGTGGTCGCAGCTGGATACCGATCAGATTCGATTCATTCAACCGAGCCGGGTGGATGAAATGAGGCAAAGCCTGGGCATTCGCGATATTTCCGAGTCGCTCAACAAACAGCAGGTAGAGAAGATTGCGAAATACCTTGGAAGCGACGTGCTTGTGACGGGCTCGTATCGCGTGGGTGGAGCACCCGGCCAGTCCACGGTTGATTGGAACATTCACCTGATTCGGACTGCGGATGACGAAAGCATCGGGTCCGTTCAGAGGAATGGCAGTGAATCGGATTTGAACAACATGGCGGTGAGCGCGGGAAAACTCATTCGCGCCAGGCTGGGCGTGGAATTGAGCGCTTCCGAAGAATCGCGAATGGACTCAGCTTTTTCGACGAACAGTGACGCCTTGAAATATTTCTCGGAAGCACGGGAAAAGCTAAGGAACTTTGAGGTGCTGGCCGCAACGAAGCTGCTCGAGAAAAGTATAAGTGCCGATCCGGATTTTGCTCAGGCGCACAGCCTGCTAGCTGAGGCATGGTCCGATCTGGGATATGACTCGAAAGCGGAGGAGGAGGCAAAAAGAGCATTTGATCTGGCCGGGAAAATGTCGACTGAATCGCGTGGGATTATCAGCGGCCGATACTTTGAGATGAGCCGCGATTGGAACAAAGCAACCGAGCAATACTCGTCGTTGTGGACACTTTTCAACGACGATCCCGAATATGGGTTACTCCTGGCCAGAGCCCAAATCGGGGCCGGCAAAGCATCGGCGGCGCTGACGACGCTTTCACAGCTTGGCAGCCGAACTCTGCCGCTCGGCCCCGAGGCACAGGTCGATTTGTTAAGAGCCGAAGCGCAACAATTTCTCGCAAATTACCGCGAGCAGCTTTCGGCTGCAAACTCCGCTGCGGCAAAGGCCAAAGCGCTGGGATCGAATCTCTTGCTTGCACGCGCCCGGGTTTTCCAATGCTGGGCAACGATGTACCTGGGAAGCCCTGCTGAAGCCAAGCCCCTGTGCGAGGAGGCGAGCAAACTGAACACGCAATCCGGAGATCAGCTTGGGATCGCTCGTGCTGGGAATCAGATTGCAAATGCGTACTACAGCCAGGGAGATTTGAACGAGGCCCGGCCTCTCTACGAACAGGCGGCGACAATCGCGCAAACGATCGGAGATAAATTAGACGAAGCCGGCGCCCTGACCAACATCGCCAACATCAAAAAGTATCAGGGTGACCGTGTGGGCGCCAAGAAAGCGTACGAGGAAAGCATTGTGGTATCTCGCGACCGCGGAGACAAAAGCGGACAGGCGCTCGCGCAGCAGAATCTGGCTGCACTCCTTTACGACTTAGGAGATTCACGGCAAGGAACTGCGTTGTTTCAGCAAGCCATCAAGCTGGCCAACGAGATTGGAGACAAGCGAACTGAGGCGCTCGCTCTGAATAACCTCTGCATGGCCTCGTTCCAAGGCGGTGAACTCGAGCGAGCGCTTAAGAGCTGCGAAGGTTCGCTCCGCATGCGGTCGGAGATGGGGGATGCAGGTCGTGAGGCGAGGTCGCGCGGCAACCTCGGAGATGTCCAAGTCGCTCAGGGGAATCTCTCAGGCGCGGGGCAAAGTTATCAAGAAGCGCTGAAGACCCAAAAGTCGCTGGGACAGAAGGCAGACGCGGCGTACTCGCAGATTTCACTGGCGACTTTGGCGCTTGAGGAGAAGAAGCCGGAGGATGCGAAGAAGCTTGGGCAGGAGGCGGTGACGGAACTGGCGGACGAGAAAGACGTGGGAGGAGAGGCACAAGGACGAGGGACGCTGGCGTTGGCGATGCTCGATTTGGGCGATACGGCTGGGGCGGGAACGCAGATCGAGCAGGCGACGAACCTGGCGCAGCAGGCGAACGACCGGAATTTGAAATTGATGACAGCGATTGCGAAGGCGCGAGTTGATGCGGCATCAGGGAAAGCAGAAGAGGCACTGAAGGGACTCGCATCGGTCGAGAACGAAGCGCGCGCGGCAGGACTTGTGGCGATCGAGTTCGAAGCGCGGTTGGCGCTTGGCGAGATCGAGCGCAAAGCTGGGCAGACGGCCAAAGCGCGGGCGACTTTGACTGCGCTCGCGCAGGAGGCGAAGGCCAAAGGGTTTAATCTGATCGCTGCGAAGGCTGGCGGCGCGCCGAAATAAGCCAGGCGCTGCTGCGGCTTCGGACAGCTTCGTGGATATCTCTGCCGGGCGTATCATAGGCGGTGAAATCGTGGGCCGTGAATCGTGATCGAGCGGTTTCGGTGCGTCGCTGATGGCGCGGCGTTCATAGGGCGTTCGGAGGATTCCGAGATTGAGTACATTTTAAAATGATGAGGAGGGCTTGATATGGCATCGAAGAACGATAAGAGCGACAAGCGCGGTCCAAGCTACAGCCAGCTTTCCGAGGGGACGCGGCGGTCTGAGCCGATTTTGCATCAGAATGCGCGGGAGATTCAGCCGTACGGCAAGATTGCGAAGCTGCCGATCGCGCTGGACGAAAAAGTGTGCGCGAAGAGCGCCGAGAATTTGAATCAACTGCTTGCGGACACGATGACACTCCGCGACATGTACAAGAAGCATCACTGGCAGGTGGCGGGGCACACGTTCTATCAACTGCACCTGCTTTTCGACAAGCATCATGGCGAGCAGGACGAACTGGTGGATGAAATCGCGGAGCGGATTCAGCTGCTGGGCGCTATCAGCCTGGCGATGGCCGCGGACGTGGCGGAGACGACTATTATTCCCCGGCCGCCGCGAGGGCGCGAGGAAGTGCCGGTGCAGCTTTCGCGTCTGCTTGAAGCGCACGAGATTATCTTGAAGGAAGCGCGGACGATGGCTAAGCAGGCGAGCGAAGCGGGCGACGACGGAACGAATGATTTGATCGTGAGCGATATTATTCGCACGAACGAGCTGCAGGTGTGGTTTATTTCCGAGCATCTGGTGGATGTGCCGGTGGTTCGCGCCGACGAAGCAAAAGCTGCGACGGCAAGGTAGCGAATGATGACGGCGGAAACTCCCAGCCCCCCGCTTCATCAACTGACGATCAAGTGCTACGCGCTGGAAGACGCGATGGTGGTGGAATGCGCGGGGCGACTTACGATGGAGTACGCGCAGGATCTGAAAACTGAAGTGAAACCGCTGATTCCGCATCACAAGCGGATTATTCTCGATCTCGGCGAAGTCGCGTTCATGGACAGTTCCGGGGTGGGAACGCTGGTGGGCTTGTATATTTCGGCGCGGAATGCCGGTGGCAAGCTGGAGGTTTGCAACATGAGTAAGGCGGTGCGCGATTTGCTCGGGATGTCGCATCTGCTATCTGTGTTCGAGGCTTGCGGGCGGTACGGAATGAGGATGTAGGTTGCGAGGGCGTAACAAAGCGGCGAGTGGATGCAATGTAGTAACGCGAAGTGAGAAGCAGCGTGCTGATAGAGCGGCTGTTTTTAAACTGATATTGGGAGCCTTCCGTGTGCAGGAATATCAAAACACTATTCAACTTTGATCCGCCGGTGACGCCTGAAGAGGTGCGAGCTGCGTCACTGCAATTCGTGCGGAAGATAACGGGCTTCAACAAGCCGTCGCAGGCGAATGAGGCCGCGTTTGACGGCGCGGTGGACGAAATCGCGAAAATTTCCGGGCGCCTTTTGCGATCGCTCGAAACGACTGCAACGCCGAAAAATCGAGAGGAAGAAGCCGCTAAGGCCAAGGCTCGAGCGGCCGTTCGATTCGGTACGTAGGCGCGACAAAGTGCGAACGGAGCCGCGACGGGTGATGGTGAGATGAGGAGCCGAGTCCGGGGTGGAATGTCGTTCGGGTTGCTTGTCGGTTTGCTTGGCGTGTTTCTATCCGCGTGGCTCGGCATTTCAGGTGGCGGATTCCCTGCTGCTTCACAAGCAAGCGCAGAACCGAACTACACGATACGAGCCATACGTTATGCGAACCTCGCGAAGTTCCCTCTCGCTGAACTCGTAACCGGCGCACCAAAAGATCGGACGATAGACATCGCGATGATTTTCTGGGTGATCCAGGGAGGGGGCCGGACGATTCTTTTTGACAGCGGTTGTCATCGCCAGAAATGGATTGAGGAATACGGCTTGAGCGATTTTCTTTCGCCCGATCAAGCGGTGAAGCAGGCGGGGATCGAGCCGGACAGTGTGACGGACATCATTATCAGCCACGCGCACTGGGATCATATGGACGGAATCGATTTGTTTCCGAAGGCGACGATTTGGATTCAGAAGGCCGAGTACGAATATTATTCGGGCGCGGCGTGGCAGCTGAGCGGAAAACATGGCGGAATCGAGCCGGAAGACGTGCTGGAACTGGTTCGCCGGAATGAGCGCGGGCAGTTGCGATTCGTCGATGGAGATGACGTGGAAATCATTCCCGGGATTCGCGCTTACACGGGGTCGCGGCACACATTCGCTTCACAATATATTCGAGTCGGTGGGGAGCCGCCGTATGTGCTGGCCTCCGACAATTGTTATCTCTACGAGAACCTGCGGACACACAGTTCGGGCGCTACGTTTGATCCGTCAGACGCGGCGGGAAATATTGCGCAGCAGGCTCGTATGATCACGCTTGCGGGTTCTGCGGATCGTGTGGTGCCCGGACACGACCCGGAACAATTCAAGCGCTTCCCTACTACTGGGCGTATCGCGCAGATTCGATAGCAATCATTGCCAGATCTGTGCGCGCGACGCGGAACTATTTTGCGCGCGACGCGGAACTATTTTGCGCGAGCCGCTTTCCAGTCGCCGGTCTTGCCGCGACCGCTCATCGTGCCGGACATGGAATCGCCGTCGACTGTGCCGGTGTAATCGAGCGGAATGCCTGCGGTGACCTGGAATTTGATGTTGTTGCCGTCGACGGTGCCAGCGATCGTGCCGGATTGGCGCGGGCCTTTGAAGGTGCCAGTGATTTTGCCGCCGTCTTGCGTCAGGGTCATGGATTGCTTGGCGTTGCCGGTGTCGCCGCTGACATTAATGGTCCAACTGCCGGCGACGTTTGCGGGCTTGTCCTGAGCTGAGGCGGCGCTTGCGACGACGGTGAGAAAAATAAATAGCGCCAGGACTTTTCCTACGCTTATTCTGCTTTTCATTATTTCCTCCGGGTTTTTCTTTCGGGCGCCGTGTGGCGCTTCTTTTTGTTTGGAATCAGTTCTTTTGAGTTAAACGCGAAACGATTTGATCTAGAAATGTGCTGAATGTCGTCGGCGCTGCGGGTGAAGTATCTCGCTGATGCCACGCGTGCCGCAATCAATTTCTAGCGATCGTTGGAAATGGCCGTTTCGATTGACAGGGTTGCGCGCGGCGGTATACATTCCGCGAGCCATCCAACTGAAATTAAGAATCTGAGGGAATCGCTGCGCCGCCCGCGCCGGCGAATTTGCATCCCAGCAGACGAGGGAGTGCGGTCTGAATGCCCCGCCTTTTCTTTACGGCCGTTTTACTTCTTCTGACGGCTGCCCGTGCTTTTGCACAGGAGGCACCGAAGAAATCTCCCGAAGTTCTGACGTTGACAGCCGCGCTCGCCGAAGCGCAGCAAAATAACCGGTCAATCAAGATTTCGATTCAGAGCGTGCTGTACGCAAACGATGCGATCTTGGCCGCGAAGACGCAGCGCTATCCACAATTCAACGTGGAGCTGATTGGATCCGGGCTGCTGCAGGCGATCAACGTTAACATTCCGCAAAACGCCTTCGGGACCGTCAACGGAACGCAGGTGCCGTCGAAGGACACCGTGATTACGACGGAACCAAAATTCTCGGCGCTGGCTTTCATTCAGGCGTATCAACCACTCACCCAGCTTTACAGCGCGCATTTAAATATTCAGCTGATGAAGGTGGGAAAGCAGTTGAGCGAGGAACAGCTGCGCCAACAGCGGCAGCAGATTACGAACTCGGTGAAAGAGGCTTACTACGGGCTGTTGCAGTCGCAGAGCGCGCTGGACGCAGCGCAGGAAAACTTCAAGGCGCTGCAGGAAGTGGACCGGACTACTGAACAATATTTGCAGGAGAAAACGGCGCTGCAGTATCAGTCGACAGGAGTGAAAGCGCAGCTGGCGCAGGCGGAATTGCAGGTGATCACGCTGCAAGACACGCTCGAAACGCAGAAAGAAAATTTGAACGATTTAATAGGACGGGATATCCGGACGGAGTTTCAGCTGGGCGGCGTGCCCGAGGCGCTTCCCGAGGAGCAGGACCTGGAACTGGCGCGAAAGACGGCGCTGGGAAACCGCACGGAGATTCGACAGGCACAATTCAAGATTGATCAGGCCGTTTATTCTCGGCGGTTGCAGAAGGCGCAGTACATTCCTGACGTAGGAATCAAGTACCTTTTCTTTTCGCCTTTTACCATCCAGGGATTTCCGTCGAGCGTGAATTCTCTGGGAATCTCGCTCAAATGGGATCTCTACGACTGGGGATATAAGCGCCATTTAATGGACGAGAAGCAGAGGAATATTGAACAGAGCCACTTGAATCTTACCGAAACGCAGAGTCAGGTTGTGATTGATCTAGACAACCGTTTTCGAAAGCTGCGGGAAGCGCGGGCAGGTCTGAAAGTGGCTCAGCTCGGAGAGGACGCGGAGAAGCAAAAACTGCAGGTGGTGATGGAGCAGTACAAGCAGAAAGCTGCACTGCTGAGCACGCTGCAAACGGAGCAGGCGAACATGGCGCAGGCAGAGGCACAGTATCAGCAGGCGCTATCCAACTTCTGGAGCGCACGTTCGGAATTCGAAAAATCGCTGGGCGAGGATTAGATGCGAAGACTACGAAGGCACCGCCGCAGCCTGGCGTCGCTTCATTGCTTACTGGTCGCGTGCGTTCTAGCCGGGTGCGAGTCCGCGCAGAAACCGCAGGAGACGGCCCCCATTCCAGTGACGGTCACGGAGGTGCAGGAATATTCCGGACCGGAAGGTGTGACTTATTCGGCAAGCATCGTGCCGTATGACCAGGTGAATCTTGCGTTCAAGTCGGCAGGATATGTGACATCGATTTTACGGCGGAAAGGCGTGGACGGACGGGAGCGCAATCTGCAGCAGGGCGACTGGGTGAAAAAGGGGGAGGTGCTGGCGCGGGTGCGCGAGTCGGATTACCAGCATGCCGTCGAGCAGTACAAAGGGCAATTGGAGCAAGCGCAGGCCGGGGCAGAAAAATCCAAGCAGGATTTTGGACGCGCTCAGGCTCTCTACAATGCGAACGCAATGACGCAGTCCGATTACGACGCTGCGAAAGCGCAGAACGACTCGAGCCAAGGTTCTGTCGTCACGGCGCAGGCGGCTGTCGCACAGGCGCAGCAGTCATTGAGCGATTGTGAGTTGCGCGCGCCGACGGATGGCCAAATCCTGAGCCGCAATATCGAACTGGGAGCGCTGGTGGGAACCGGTACGACCGGGTTCACGATGGGCGATACCAAGCGGGTGAAAGCGGTGTTTGGAATTCCGGACACGGTGCTCGCTTCGGTGACGCTAGGTAAGAAGCAAGGAATTCAAACGGAAACGTATCCCCAGGAATTTTATGGCCAGGTGACAGCTATTGCACCGCAAGCGGACCAGAAAAGCAGGACGTTTCAGGTGGAAGTGACGGTCCCCAATTCGAATAATCTGTTGAAGTCGGGCATGGTGGCGACGCTCGACCTTGGCCAGGCGAAACTGACTAAATCGGTGCTGGTGGTTCCGCTCGGAGCCATCGTTTCTGGTCCGAGCGGTTCGAATAAAGGATTCAGCGTGTTTGTCGCTGTGCGAGATGGTGACAAGGACGTGGCGAGGCAACGAATCGTACAGCCGGGCATGACGTATGGAGATATGGTGTCGATCACAAAAGGACTCAGCCCAGGCGATCGGGTGATTTCGAACGGCGCGACGCTGGTAAACGACGGACAAGTGGTGCGGGTGATTCCCTAGATCTTCACGCAACCGAAGAGACCGACGAATGGCACACCGGAGCGACGCGGACTACATCCAGAACGAGCGCAATACCGCTCGTTTCTTCGTCGAAAACCGCCAGGTTTCCGGGATTCTTCTGCTGGCCACCGTTGCGCTTGGCATTTACGGATACACGCAGATGCCCAAGCGAAAAGATCCGGATATACCCGTGCGCGTGGCGTCGGTGCAGACGCAGTGGCCCGGAGCCACTGCGGAGCAAGTGGAACAGTTGGTCACGCGGCCGATTGAATCGAGCATCGCGCAAAACCCGAACATACGCGCGCCGAAGGGCGGCGATTTCGGCATCAAGTCGCTCTCGATGCCGGGCCTTTCGATCATCCAAGTGCAGCTTTCCGACAACGTAAAGGATTCAAAGAGGGAATTCAGCGACATGAACCTGAAGCTGAATTCTTTGAGCCTTCCGCAGGGCGCGGGGCCTATCAAATTCAACAGCGATTTCGGAGACACGGCGGCGCTCATGCTAACGGTTGCGAGTCCGCTGGAAGATCCAACCGCGATTGCCGTGCGCGGCGACGCGATCGAAACTGTGCTTGAACGCGTGCGCAAAGAGCGGCGCGGAAAAACCAGCGGCGTCCCGGTATCACTGGTCTATTGTTATCCACTGACAGTTCCGCAAGAGGCGGTGGAAAGAAATGTGCGGGTATTCGTTCAGTCCACCGAAGTGCAAGGAGTACTAAGCCAAGCGAAATTGGTCAATGGTCCCGGATTTGCGGCCGTCGATGGATTTACAAAAAAAACGGACGCCGAGATTTACGCCTACATCAAACATTATCTCGAGCTCAACGTACACGAATCGGAGATTCATCCCGACACTTGGCCTCCCGTGGTGGTTCGTGACCCAAGCCATGTTGGCGCGCAACTCGCAGCCGCGCCAGGAAACAAATACACATACCGCCAATTAGACCAATACACGGACCTTCTTTCGCGCACGATTTTGGGGGCGCCGGAAGTCTCGCGAGTGGATCGAAATGGCGTGCTGCAGGAACAGATTTACCTGGATTATTCGCAGGAGCGGCTTGCCTCGTATGGATTGCAGCCGTCAAATCTGAAAGGGATTTTGAACGCGCGCAATATTACGCTGCCAGGCGGGGCGCTGGAAGCGGGCTCGAAGAATATTCTGGTCGATCCTTCGGGTGAGTTCACGAGTACGGCCGACATCGGTAACGTAATCGTAGGAACGTCAGACGCCGGCTCGGCCGTTTATCTGCGAGATCTGGTGGATATCCGCAGTGGATATCAAAGTCCTGCGCGCTATTTGAATTTTTACACCTGGCGGGACGAAAACGGGAAATGGCAGCGTACGCGGGCCGTAACGCTTTCTGTGCAGATGCGCAGGGGCGACCAGATCGCGCAGTTTGCGGAGCACGTGCAAGGGAAAATCTCCGAGACCAAGAAACTGTTGCCTGCGGACTTGATCATCGCGGCCACCTCCGATCAGCCACGCCAAGTGAAAGAGAACGTCGATCTCTTCATGGACGCGCTGTACGAAGCGATCGCGCTGGTGGTGATCGTATCGCTTGTCGGATTCTGGGAGTGGCGCTCGGCAGTGCTGATGGCGATTTCGATTCCGATTACGCTGGCTATGACGTTTGGTTTCGCGCACCTCCTGGGCATTGATATTCAGCAGGTGTCGGTGGCGACATTGATTATCGCGCTCGGCCTTCTCGTGGACGATCCTGTGGTGGCTGGAGACTCGATCAAGCGATCGCTGGACGATGGCCATCCGCCGGTAGTCGCTGCGTGGCTCGGACCGACGAAGCTGGCGCACGCGATTTTGTTCGCGACTATCACGAACATAGTCGCTTACCTTCCATTTCTGATGTTGAACGGCACCACGGGCGAATTTCTGTACAGTCTTCCAGTGGTGATGACCTGCGCGCTGGTGGCATCGCGGCTTGTTTCGATGACGTTTATACCTTTTCTTGCCTTTTACCTGCTGCGGCCGTCGAAAAAAGAAGAAAGTACGATGGAGGAACGCGAAACACGCGGATTCACGGGGTTCTACTACCGCGTGGGGAAATTTGCCATCGATCACCGCTGGCCTGTTTTTGGAGTATCGCTGCTCTTCCTGGCTCTAGGGGGATTTTTCGGGCATCGCTTGAAGACGCAGTTTTTCCCGGACGATGTGCAGTACCTGTCGTTCCTAGACGTCTGGCTACCGAATGATGTGCCGCTGACGGTAACCAACCGGTCCGCCATTCAGGTGGAAGGTCTGGTGCGGACCACAGCCGAGAATTACGCGAAAGAGCATCCCGGCAAAGACGGGAAACCGCAGCCGGTGCTGAAATCGTTGACGACATTTGAGGGCGGCGGAGGCCCGAGATTTTGGTTTTCCGTGACGCCGCAATTGCAGCAGCTAAACTACGCGCAAATAATTATCGAGCTGTATAACAAAGACGACACACCAAAGCTAGTAGGCGTGTTTCAGGATGCAATTTCGAAGAATGCGCTCGGTGCGCGTGTGGACGTGCGTCAGCTGCAGACGAATCCGGTGGATTATCCAGTGGAATTGCGCGTTACCGGACTTGCGGACGTTAGCGCGCTGGACGAAGCAAAAGATATCGCGACGTTGCGGTCCATTACCGGCAAGGTAACAGCAATTTTGAGCGCGGTTCCTACTTCGGCTCGCGCTCGCGATGATTGGGGGCCTGAAGGCTTTCAGGTGTCACTCAAAGTGGACTCGGACCGCGCCAACCTGGCGGGCGTCACGAACCAGGATGTGGCGAATTCGTCGAGCGCAGCTTTGAGCGGGTCGTCACTCACCACTTTGCGGCGAGGAGATCAACAAATTCCGGTAGTCGCGCGACTGCGGATGGAAGAGCGCATAAATCTGTCCGACGTTCAGAATCTTTACGTTTACTCCTCGCAATCGAATAACAAAGTGCCGCTGCTCGAAGTGTCGTCGGTAGAGAACACGCTACGAAACATGCGCATACGGCGTCTCGAACATTTCCGAACGATTTCCGTGCAGAGCTTTACTCAACCTGGATTTCTGGCTTCGGAGGTATTCACTCCCGCTGCGCCGAAATTAAAGGAAGTGGAGGCATCGCTGCCACCCGGCTACAAGATCATCGTGAGCGGCGAGCAGGCCAAGCAGGTGGATGGGTTCAGGAACCTGAGTGTGGTGATGGCGATATCGATCGCCATGATTTTTCTGGCGCTGGCATTTCAATTCAAGCATTCGATCAAACCCATACTGGTCCTGGCCGCCGCGCCTTATGGAGTGAGCGGAGCGCTAATCGCGCTTTACGTAATGGGCTCTGCCTTTGGCTTCATGGCGTTCCTGGGGATTGCGAGCTTGATTGGAGTGATCGTAAGTCACGTGATTGTACTCTTCGATTTCATTGAGGAGATGCGTGAGAAAGGCGAGCCGCTGGAGCAAGCTCTGCTCGACGCGGGTATTGTGCGGCTGCGGCCGGTGATGATTACCGTGGGCGCAACGATCCTGGCGCTCTTTCCGCTGGCTCTTCACGGAGGCCCCTTGTGGCAGCCGCTCTGTTATGCGCAGATTGGCGGGTTAGGAGTAGCGACGTTCATCACGCTTCTGCTGGTGCCGGTACTTTACTCGATTTTTGTGCTCGATCTGAAGATTGTGACGTGGGGCAAGGTGGAAGCGCATTCCGCTGAGAAACTCAGTCTGCAGCCGAAAGGAGAACTACCTTAATGAATCACGGTGCGAAAAATATCCCCCTGGTAGTTCGGCCTGCTCTCGCGCTGCTCGCTTTTCTTGTGGCCGGATGCTTTATTCCTTCATTTGGGCAGAGCCAAAGTCAACCCTCGACGCCGCCAGCGCAAAAAGATGCTGACGTGATGCTCCAGATGAGCCGTTCCTTCCAGGATCTGGCGAAGCGAGTCTCGCCAGCGGTTGTTGAGGTGCTTGTAACAGGCTATGGATCGCCGAGCGATGAGGACGAGAAGGCGTCGAGCGCATTGGGGCGCGAGCGAGCTCTTGGATCTGGCGTAATTGTGGATCCGGACGGATACATCGTAACGAACGCTCACGTGGTGAAGGGCGCGGACCGTGTGCGCGTGGCGCTGACTCCGCCGATAACCGATGAATCGCAAGCGGAGGGTTTGTTGAAGGCACGTGGGAGAATTCTGCCGGCGCGAATTATCGGAGTGAGCAAGCTAATCGATCTCGCAGTTTTGAAGGTAGAAGCAACCGGCCTTCCTACGCTTCCGATCGGCCGCTACAACCGGGTGCAGAAGGGTGAAATCGTGCTGGCGTTTGGCAGCCCGGAAGGCTTGCAGAATTCTGTGGCGTTCGGCCTGGTGAGTTCGGTTCTCCGGCAACAAAACCCGGACGATCAGATGGTGTACATACAGACGGATGCGGCGATCAATCCTGGAAACAGCGGCGGACCGTTGGTGGACGTGGAAGGCAACGTGGTGGGTATCGACACGTTCATTTATTCAAAGTCGGGCGGGAACGAAGGACTGGGATTTGCGATCCCAGGCGGCATCGTGCGGTTCGCATACGAAGAAATTCGAAAGTATGGACGAGTGCGCCGGCGCGCGATTGGCGTCGACCTTCAGTCGTTGACGCCAGAACTGGCTGGCGGCCTGGGACTCTCGACGGACGTTGGCGCGATTATTTCCGACGTTGCGCCTGGCGGCCCAGCGGACCGTGCCGGATTGAAGACGGGCGACGTAATCGTCAGTCTCGACGGCTTTCCAGTGAACAATGTTCCACTTTTTACGCTTGGTCTGTACGTGCTGAATTCAGGCGGTTCCGCGAAGCTCGGAATTTTGCACGGCAGCCAAAAATTTGAAGCGGATGTGGCGGTGGTGGAACCTCGCAGTGATCCGCAGAGGCTTTCCGAGATGTCTGACCCGGCGAAGGGCCTTATCGCGAGGCTAGGCATCGTCGGAGTCACTGTGACGCCGGAAGTAGCCGAGTTCTTGGGCGGCCTGCGGATGCCGTCAGGTGTGGCGGTGGCATCGCTCGTGTCTGATCAGCTCGCGGTTGATTCAGGTCTTGCCGAGGGCGATGTGATTCATACGTTGAATCGCGTGCGGATTACCACCGTGGACGATCTTCGGGCGGCTTTCACGAGTCTGAAACCGGGAGATCCGGCTGCAATGCTCGTGGAGAGAGGCGGAAAATTTACTTATTTGACGTTCGAAATGGAATAGCGAACCGAAGGCTCCCCGATACCGCGATTCCCTTTTGCGATCTTTTTCAGCGCTTCTGATAGTTTCCGTTTTGCGTCGCGACTGTAAGCTGTTTGCTCACACCTTCGACCGTGGTGCTCGATACGTGGTTCGTCCCATCCGGCAAGCGATCAAATCTGACTGTGAGATTCATGCCGTCGCTCGGCCCATCCATGTAGGAGGCGATCTGGATGCTTTGGAGCGCTTTCTGTTCTTTATTGATTGTCAGGGTCATGGAATCGTCTGGCTTGACATAGTTGTGAATAACGAGTTTCAGGCCACCTGGTCCGGGCGTCATCGAGATGTTCCCTTTCTCATAGGCTGCTTGAATCAGATCCTTGTCAGGCGGCACGTATTGCTCGGCGAGTGCTTTCATTCGCTCGGCATATTCCTCATATTCTTCTTTTTTCTTCTCCACGACCCGCTGGCGGAGACGTCCACCACGGCCACTCGATTGCTGCTGCGATTGCGCGGCGGGTGCTGAATCCAAAGGAGTCTTTTGCGGCTTCCCGTCTGGTCCGTTCTGAACTTGGAAGTGCTGCTGTTTCTTCTCCTGCCCCTTCAAGCTGATCGTGACGGTTTCCACCCACGTGTACTGCGCGAGGGCCTGCTTGTTCTTCGCCATCGATTCCTTCAACTGGCCGACTTGCTGTTGAAGGCCTTCTTGGGCGTAAAGCGCGCAAACAGACGCAAGCGAAGCGACAAAAAGAAGCGAAAGCAAACTCTTCCGAGACATTTTTAACTCCTTCGAAATTTCTTTGCGGAAGCGGAATTTGAATTCCGACACTGGGCGCACCCTTATACGTCCGGTGGTGGCTTCTGTAAAGACAATAAGTGAAGAGCGAAGATTCGCCACTGCAGC
>DATNKB010000024.1:0-15891 GCA_035603595.1 Candidatus Dormiibacterota bacterium | reverse complement strand
GTCGCCGTCACGATGGGCCCGGAAGGATGCCTGATCGCTACGAGCGAGAAAACCGTTCATGTCCCCGGATTCAAAGTGAAGGCGGTCGATACCACCGGCGCCGGCGACGCATTCATGGGCGGCCTCTCGTATGGGCTCCTGCAGGGTTGGGACATACAAAAAGTAGGGCTTTTTGCCAACGCTTGCGCCGCTCTTTGCTGCATGAAGGTAGGTGCGCGCGCGATGTCCAAGCGCGACGACGTGCTCGCATTCATCAAGGCGAATAGCCCGGCAGGCGCGCCTTCGTTCTAGCTCTCCCATAAACAGGATCTAAGTCGCGCATTCGAGTTCGCGGATTACGGCCCTAAAACCGAAACGTCGAGAGGAGCTAAATGTTCACACCGCAAAGTTTTGGCCTTGCGCTGGCGATGATGCTCACCGCTTCGATCTGTTGGGGGTCTTGGGCCAATACGTATAAAGGCGTGAAGGGCTACCGCTTCGAGCTTTTCTACTGGGACTACGCGATCGGAATTTTCCTCGCCGCGCTGATTTATGCTCTCACCATGGGCAGCCTCGGCAACAACGCCGACAGCTTCATGAACAATGTTCATTCGGCGGACACTGCGAATATTTACCGCGTACTCTTCGCCGGCGTAATTTTCAATCTTGCAAATCTTCTCCTCGTCGCCGGCATCGACATGGTGGGCCTCGCCACCGCTTTTCCGGTGGCGATCGGCATCGCTCTAGTAGCGGGAACGATTCTGAGCTACATCCTCCAGCCCAAAGGCAACGTAAAAATGATTGCCGCGGGTTTGCTCTGTGCCGTCCTTGCCGTGGTGCTCGACGGCAAAGCGTACGGCCAACTCAGCGGCAATAAAGCTGTATCGCGTAAAGGGCTCATCACCTGCGTCGTCTCCGGTATCTTGATGAGTACTTGGGCGCCATTTTCGACCCACGCTATGACCCACGGCAACACACTCGGGCCTTACAGCGTCAGCGTCTTTCTTTGCCTCGGCGCGCTGCTCTCCTGTTTCATCTGGAATTTCTACTTCATGAAGCATCCGCTCGTGGGTGAGCCGGTCGCTTTCGGCGGCTTTTTCCACGGCCCGGTCCACGGCCATGTTCTTGGCCTTATTGGCGGCGCGATCTGGTCCACAGGACTGGTTTTCGATCTCGTCGCCTCCACGCAAACCGGCGTCGCGATTTCCTACTCCATCGGGCAATCCGCTCCAATGGTCGCAGCCTTGTGGGGAATATTCGCGTGGAAGGAATTTGCCGGCGCCAACTCAAAAGCCAAATCCTACCTGGCGCTGATGTTCATCTTCTACATTTTGGCAATCTTGCTCATCGCGCACGCCACTGCGTAGTTCTCTCAGTTTCGAGCCGAAGCGTTGTGATTCCGACTGAAAGGGTCCGGAGGAGCACCAGAGGGCCGGAAGCATGTTCGCGGTCACCGACCCTTTGTCTTCTTGCCTTTTGGTGGGAGCCCTCTGCTTCAGCAGAGGGGCTGAACTTTAGTCCAGCAACAATGTCCGCAAATATCAGTGCGCTTTAGCGCTGGGAATCTGGAACGGCGGCAAAAAGCGAAACGAGCTAAGGCCTGTAATGGCTAAATCGGCGGACGCCGAAATCCGCCACAAGCATCCTCAATCTTCGCGGCAACCGCCAGCACCACTTCTTCCTCCCACGGACGTCCTACAACCTGCACACCGATTGGCAATCCCTCAGGCGATTTCCCCACCGGCACCACCGCCGCCGGAACTCCCAGCAAATTGAACCACTGCGAATAAGCCATCGCTTTCAAATATTCGATTTTCCGCCCAGCCACCGTCCACTCGCGCTCTCCATGAGAAAACGCCGGCACAGCGCATGCCGGGCACAGCAAAATCGGATACTTCTCCATCTTCGCAAGAAACGCATTGCGCAGCACGTCGCGCCCAAGCAAGGTGTTGAGCAGCTCACTCGCAGTCAGTGGGCCATCCGCTGCCACGCGCGCGCGAAAATCGCGCAGCAAAGGACTGATCCGCCCGTCCTCTCCATCCAGCATCGGCGAAAACGCCATTTGCCCCGCCCGCCCGAAAAGATTCCACCAGTATTGCCAGATTCGCTCAAGATTTTCAGGACGCCAGGCTTCCACTTCGAACCCCTGCTCGCGCAGCGCGTCCGCAGCCTTGCGCACAGCGGCACCCGTTTCGGGAGTCACCGGCGACGAGCCATCATCTTCAAAGTAAGCCACGGGCAGCCTGTGAATCTCTTCGTCCTTCCATCTCCGGATTCCCACCGGGGCGGAACTCGGATCGCCCGGATCAGGTCCGGCCATCACTTCGAAGAGCCGCTCCACATCGCGCACCGTTCTCGCCATTGGCCCCACCACACCAAGATAAGCAAACGGACCCGCAGAGCCGGGAAAGTGCCCGGTGCATGGAATTCTTCCCGGTGTCGGCTTCAGCCCGCAAATCCCGGTGAAATGCGCCGGGATCCGAATTGACCCGCCTCCATCGCTACCCACACCGCCAGCAGAACACCCAGCCGCGATCGCCGCGGACTCTCCGCCGCTCGACCCGCCCGCCGTTCGCGCAAGGTCCCACGGGTTGTTTACGCGCCCATACATCGAATTGTCGCTTTCGTACGCCATCAAGAGCTCCGGCACGTTGGTGTTGCCCAAGATGATTGCACCTGCGCCGCGTAGCCGCGCCACCAACGGCGCATCCGTTTCCGGCGTGTAGCCTTTTCGCAGCACACTGCCGCATTCGCATGCCAGCCCCGCCACGTCTATCGAGCTTTTCACCGTAACGGGCACCCCGTGCAGAGACCCCAGTGCGTTCTTTCCCCCTGGCGCCGCTGCTGCCGCTTCCGCAGCTCTCGCCCTGGCGCGCGCCCGCTCCGCATCCACGGTCGCGAACGCATTCAACTTCGGATTGAGTCGCTCGATCCGCCCCAGATGCGCCTCCAACAGCTCCACCGGCGAAATCTCTCCCGCACGCACTTGCTCCGCCATCCCAATCAGCGACCCGTACACAATCTCGTCCACTTGGCCTCCGCGTACTCCCGAAAACCGCTCAAACGCGCGGCAGTCTATCATGCTGAGATTACAGGCCATCGGCCCATCGCAGAGTAATGCTTCCGATGAATCATGGATTCTTCCATGGTCGATGGCGCGTCTTGACGGTGCCAGCCTCTCGTTTTCCTCGTTTGGCATCGCCTAATATGAAAGTATTATTGTCCGCCCGAGCCATTCGAATCAGAATGCACGCCTCCTTGCCGACGAATACCCCAGTCTCTTCTCGCGGTCAGTCGCGCGCCTTTCCGGGGCTTCGATGAAGCGCGCTATCGCGATTTTGCTCCCCGTCCTGTTCCTCACGGCCGCATACATTTTTGCGTGGCCAACAGCAAGCGTGCCCTATTTTGCGGCTGTCGTGATTCATACGCTCGGGGGAGTAGCGCTGGTAGTTCTTCTCATCCTTGCGCTGGAAAAGATCCTGACCAGGGCAGCTCCTGCGACAAAAGCCGGTTGGTTCCTCATCGCGTTTGGCGGAACGCTCGGCGTAATACTGATTTTCACAGGCACCCGCCGCACCGAATGGCCGCTCCTCTACGTTCACATCGCCGCATGCGTCGTAGGCGGAGCCTTGATTGTGGCGGACTGGATGGGGCATCACCGCGGTTACCTGATTGGAGCGCACCACGCTACCGCGACGGTGCTCCGCAGCGCCTTCTTCCTCGCCGTGGCCGCTGTCCTCTGCGCGGGTGCGTATTGGCTCCGCAAGGTGCCCTGGGAGCGGAACCATCGCATCGAAAACCCCTCAATCGCCCCCGCCTCCATGGACAGCGAAGGTGATGGGCCTTCCGGCCCGTTCTTTCCTAGCTCTGCGCAAACCCTGCATCACGGTCAAATTCCCGCCTCATACTTCATGGAGTCGCAGAGCTGCGAGCGCTGCCACTCCGACATCTACAAGCAATGGCAAAGCTCCGCGCACCATTTCTCCTCCTTCAACAATGCGTGGTATCGCAAGAGCATCGAGTACATGCAGGACGTGGCCGGCGTGAAGCCCTCCAAGTGGTGCGCTGGCTGCCACGATCCAGCTCTCCTTTATAGCGGCATGTTCGATCGCCCCATCCGCGAAATCGAAGACACGCCGCCCGCGCAAGCCGGCCTCGGCTGCATGATGTGCCACTCAATCGCACAAGTGAAAAGCACGATGGGCCAGGCCGATTTCGAGCTCGAATACCCCGCTCTGCACAAACTTGCCGCCAGCAAGAATCCCGTCATCCGGCGCATTCACGATTACCTCACCGAACTGAATCCCGAGCCCCACCGCCGCGTATTTCTCAAGCCTTTCATGCGCACGCAGACAGCTGAGTTCTGCTCCACCTGCCACAAAGTCCATCTTGATGTGCCCGTGAACCACTACCGTTGGACGCGCGGCTTCAACGATTACGACAACTGGCAAGCCAGCGGCGTCGGTTGGCAGGGCGCGCGCTCGTTTTATTATCCGGCGAAGCCGATGGCCTGCCCCGATTGTCATATGCCAGCCGAAAAATCATCCGACGCGGGCGCGATCGCGGGCGCCGTTCATTCGCACCGCTTCCCCGCCGCGAATACAGCTCTGCCGTTTGTGAACAACGACGCCGAGCAACTCGTCGAGACAACAAGATTCCTCGCCGACAAAGAACTCAGCGTCGATATCTTCGGAATCTCCCCCGAAGCGCCTCAAACAAAATCAAAAACCAATCCATCGGAAGCGCCTGCGGCCGCCGTCGCCGCTACTCCCGGCATCGAGACCACCTTCGCCGTAGGAGAAGAATCCGCCGCATCTGCCCCGGTTGCTGCGCCAGGTTCAGAATCAGCGGCTGAAATCAGCCAGCTCACCGCACCGCTCGATCGCTCGCCAGCTTCCGTCCGCCGCGACGGCACTTACCGCCTCGATGTCGTTGTTCGCACGCGCAAAATGGGCCACTTCTTTCCGGGTGGCACCGTCGATGCCTTCGATTGCTGGCTCGAACTCTCCGCCACGGACGAAAAAGGCCGCGTGATTTTCTGGAGCGGCCGCGCCGCCGACGAAGGCAAAGGCCCTGTCGATCCGGGCGCACATCTCTACCGTTCGCTCTTGATCGATTCCCACGGCAATGCCATCAATAAACGCAACGCCTGGGCCGCCCGCGCCACCGTTTACGTGCATCTCATCCCGCCCGGCGCGGCGGACACGGCTCACTTCCGCCTTCAGATTCCTCGCGATGCCGGCGACCGCATTCACGTAGTTGCCAAACTGAACTACCGCAAATTTGCGTGGTGGAACACTCAGTTCTCTTTCGCGTCCACCGTCGATCCCGCGCACAAAGGCGCCGCCACTCCCGATTTCGACGACCGCCACTGGCTCTTCACCGGCGATCCTTCGAAGGTCCCGGGCGGCGCAAAAGGCATTCCGGTTCTTCCAATCGTCGTAGTCGCTCAAAACGCAATCGATCTAAATGTCCTCCCAGCAAAATCTCCGGAACCCGCGCCCGCCGTCCAGCTCAATCCAGACGACTGGACGCGCTGGAACGACTACGGAATCGGCCTGTTTCTACAAGGGGATCTCACCGGCGCCGCCGCAGCATTCACGAAAGTCACGCAACTCGATCCGAAAAATCCCGACGGCTGGGTCAACCTGGGCCGCGTCCGCGTGCAGGAAGGCAATCTGCCTGCCGCAAGAGAAGTCCTTGATCGCGCACTCACGCTAAAGCCCGATTTAGCCCGCGCCCACTATTTCTATTCGCGCGTCCTCCGCAGCGAAGGCCAATATGACGAAGCCGCCCGCCATCTCCGTGAAGTAATCAAGCAATACCCGCGCGACCGCGTAGTTCACGACGATCTCGGCCGCATCCTGTTCCTTCAGCGTCACTACATAGACGCCATCGCCGAATTCCAATCCACGCTCGCCATCGATCCCGAAGATCTCGAAGCCAACTACAACCTGATGCTCTGCTACACAGGCCTCAACCAACCCGACCCCGCCGCCGAATTCCAAAAGCGCTACCTGCGCTTCAAAGCCGACGAAGCCGCCCAAACGCTAACCGGCCCCTACCGCCGTGATCATCCCGAAGACAATCTAGAGCGTCAGCCAATCCACGAGCACGTCTCAGAGCCACTCGCAACGCCAAAAGCAGCTCCCAAAAAATACGCAACGAGCCGCGCGCACACGCCCGCTCCTGCAACTCGACTCACCACGAAAGGCTCCGATTAATGACTCCTCGCACCGCAGCGCTCAGTGGCACAAGGCTCAGTGGCACAAGGCTCAGTGGCACAGGCACTCTTGTTCACCCTGAGAAACGAAGGGCTTCCCCTATGTTTCGAAGGGCCTGTGCGCTTTCGTTAGCTCTCGGCCTAAGCTTCACCTCGCCGGCCCAATCGCAACAATCGCCCCAATCCCCCCCTTCCAAAATCCACTTCGAAGACATCACCCGCCAAGCCGGCCTCCACTTCACCCACAACAATGCCGCCTCCGGAAAAAAATGGCTTCCCGAAACAATGGGCTCAGGCGTCGCTTTCCTCGATTACGACAACGACGGTTGGCAAGACATCCTCCTAGTCAACGGCGAAGACTGGCCAGGCACAGGCCCAAACTCAAAAAAGCATCCCTCAACGCTAGCCCTCTACCACAACAATCACGACGGCACCTTCACCGACGTAACGCAAAAAGCCGGCCTCGCCGTAGAAATGATGGGCATGGGCGTAGCAATCGGCGACTACGACAACGACGGCTTCGACGACATCTTCATCACCGCCCTCGGCCAAAGCCGCCTCTTCCACAACAACGGCAACGGCACCTTCACCGACGTCACCCAGAAAGCAGGCCTCGCCGGCCCGCACGAATTCAGCACCGCCGCCGCCTGGGTTGACTACGATCGCGACGGCCACCTCGATCTCGTCGTCGGCAATTACGTCCAGTGGTCGCCCGAAACCGATATTTACTGCACCCTCGACGGCAAAGCGAAATCCTACTGCACGCCCGAATCCTACAAAGGCGCCTCCGTCCGCCTCTGGCACAATCGCGGCAATGGCACATTCGAAGACGTCACGCAAAAAGCCGGCCTCTTCGACACCAGCTCGAAAAGCCTCGGCATCGCGATCCTCGACGCCAACCAGGACGGCTGGCCCGACATCTTCGTCAGCAACGACACGCAGCCCAACAAGCTCTACATGAACAACGCCAACGGCACCTTCACGGAAAAAGCCGTGCCTTCAGGCGTCGCGTATAGCGAAGACGGAGTCGCCCGCGCAGGAATGGGCGTTGCCACCGCCGATTACGACCGCTCCGGATACCCCAGCCTCATCGTCACAAATTTCTCGAATCAAATGCTCGCCTTCTATCACAACGAGCGCAACGGCCTCTTCGTCGACGAAGCACCGCACTCGGAAGTTGGCCGCGCCTCCCTCCTCACCCTCGGCTTCGGCTGCTTCTTCTTCGACTACGATCTCGACGGCTGGCCCGACATCTACATCGCCAACGGCCACATCGAAGACGCCATCGAACGCGTTCAGCCGCGCGTGAAGTACGCTGAACCCCCACACCTCTTCCGCAATCTCGGCGCAGGAAAATTTACAGAAGTAACGGACGCAATGGGCCGCGCCTTCGCCTCTCCGCGCGTCGCCCGCGGCGCCGCCTACGGCGACATCAACAACGACGGCGCCCTCGACGTCCTCGTCTCAACCAACGGCGGCCCCGCCGCTCTCTTCAAGAACACCGGCGCCACAAATCACAGCCTCCGCATCAAGCTAGTCGGCACAAAATCCAATCGCGACGGCCTCGGCGCCTCCGTTTACATCGAGTATGGAAACGGCGTCGGGGCACAAACCAGCGGCGGTTCCTACGCGCTGGTTGGAGGAGAAACACAATCAAAGACACTGACTAGCGGTGGAAGCTATCTTTCGTCGAGCGAACTCGTCCTGACGTTCGGTTTAGGCAACTACGATCGCGTTGTTAGGATGGTGATTCGATGGCCCAGCGGCCAGGGCGATGAGACCATCAAGAATATCCCCGCCGACCAAATCATCACTGTGAAGGAAGCCTCCGGTATTGTGGCCTCTCAGCCGCTCGCCAAGCGCTAGCGCTCAATTTTCATGATTGTGCTGCTCAGTATTTTGATGGGATTGGCAACGCCAGTGGAGAAGTTTTTCTAGGTTTTATCTTGCGGCCGCTACAGAATTGCTCTTGCGATCGTCGGACTTGACCTCTGAATTTAGCCGTTTCGTTAGAACAATTAGGTGCTCCTCGCTTGTATCCTTCCACCCGAGCGCTTTGAGCTGTTCCTGCGCGCTTTTCATATCCCTGTCCGCTTCTGCATTGCGCGAAAGTTTGCGCTCAAGCCGCGACAGCCTCACTTCAGCCAATCCAATCTCTTGTGCGAGAACGTTGCTTTTCTCATTTTGCCCCTGCCATTTCTCAAGGCTGGAAAGATCTGACTTCAGCGTCTTGATAGCCTGATCAGGCGGCTGAGTTTCACAGTTGCAAACAATAGAGCTGTCCACAAGACTAAACATGAACGCGCCGAACAGCTGTGGTTCACTGGACTGCACGAAGCCCATGGAGGCAAAGGGAGCAACAAAATAACCGCTAATGCCGCCCAGAATCCCGCAAGCCAACAAGATAATCGCTCTTTTCATTCTGGAGCCTCTTGGGATTTCGGGGCTGCTTCTGCTGTTGCAGTACGGAGGCCGCCGATGTTGTTATACAACTTCTGTTCCTCGGACTCTCGTGTTTCGATTAGTTTTTGGAGAGCGCCAGTTGAAACCTCATCGTTCTTCCATCCCACTGCCGACCATGCACCCTGCGCGGATCGCATGAACTCGTCAGCAGCAACAGCATCGCCCGCAGCTGATTCGAGCCGATAAAGTCGAAGGTAAGTAAGGCCAAAGTCTCGATTGAGAAGTTGAGGCGGGTATTGAATAGGCTCGTCGCGGATTCGTTGCAGAAATTTCAGGTACCGAAGTAAAGCCTCCTTGCCCTGATCAGGGCCCGCTTGGCTATATTATAGGAATGAATAGCGTTCCAGAATCCCCGCATACATATACGCAAATTCCGTTTTCAAGTGCGGTATCACTCGGTATTTGGCTCGAGAAATGGACGTGGTAGCGGCTGCCACCAGAAATACCAATGCGCACAAGAAACCAAAAGCGATAGGCTTGAGACTTCTCATCGATCTCCCCAACGGCCTAAATAGTCTTGATTACCTCACCCTAACATTCCGTTCTCGATATGACGCCTGACCCGATGGACAGGTGTTTCTAGAAACAACCCACTCCCTAAAAGGCCCGCTCAGACAGGCTAGTCGGTCTAGCGCGCGAGGATAACGACGTCCCCTTGCGCTTCCGCTTTTCTCGACTAATATGAATCCCGTGAAACTGGGGAGAGGAAGCTACTTTGTAGCTCGGTCGGTGTATCTGGGCACCCCCCTAGCCATCCTGGCTCTCTCTCTCACCAGCCTCGGCCAACAATCCCAACAAGCGCTCCAGCAAGCCCCACGCTCCCACGTCCGCCGCCGTATCACGAAAACCCCCACCCCCGAACAACAGCAAGCCCCCCGCGCCGAAATCATCCGCGAAAATAATTACGGCGTCGCCCTCATGAACCGCCAGCACTTCGAAGAAGCTCTCGGCAAATTTCAGCGCGCCTGCATCCTCGACCAGGAATCCGACATCGGCTGCGTCAACGTCGGCATCGCCTTCCTCAACATGCAGCGCCTCGACGACGCCCAGCAAATCCTCCAAAAATCCGCCGAGCGCGACCCGAAAAATCCGCGCGTCTGGTTCAACCTCGGCCTCCTCGCCAAAGCCGCAGGCCAGCCCGACGCCGCCATCGAACATTTCCAGAAAGCCGCGGCTCTCGATCCCAGCGATGCCGATGCGCAATACTTCCTCGGCCTCATGTATTCGCAGCAACAGCAATACGACAAGGCCATCGCCTCCTTCGAAAATGCGCTGAAGCTGAATCCGTTCCAGGTCTCCGCCGAATTCGGGCTCGCCCAAGCCTATCGCCGCAAAGGTGACGACGCGCGCGCCATCGAGCACCTCGACCGCTTCCAGCACCTCACCGCCGAAAAACTCGGCAAGCCCATGAGCTTCATCTACGGCGAACAGGGAAAATATTCTCTCGCGGAGCTGATGCGTCCCGCCCCGGAACCGGTTCCACCCGCCGTCCCCGTGCATTTCACCAACGTCACACCGTTATCCGGCCTGCCCGCGCAGCCCCCTTCCGCCTTGCGCAAGCCAACCGTGAAATCCGCGAGCCTCCGCGCGAAGCGGCCGCAAAAGCCCGAATCCGAATCACAAATAGACGAACCGCGCCCAGTCGCGAAATTCCTGGGCAGCGGTGCCTGCGTCTTCGATTACGATGGCGACGGCAAGCCCGATATATTCCTCGTCAATGCCGACGGAAAAGGAAACGCCGGCCTCTTCCGCAATCTCGGCGGCGGCAAATTCGTCAACGTCACCAAATCCGCGCATCTCGATATCAGCGGCGACGGCATGGGCTGCGCCGTCGGTGATTACGACAACGACGGAAAGCCTGATCTCGCCGTCAGCTTCGACGGCCGCGTCACGCTATTTCACAACGAAGGCAAAGGCGTCTTCAAAGATGTCACCGAGTCCGCAGGAATCACGAGCGATGGCCTCGCGCTCGGCCTCGCCTTCATCGACTACGACCACGACGGCGATCTCGACCTCTACGTCACTCGCTTCAACGAATTCCAGCTCGATAATCCCCGCGAGCCGTTCCCGTTTCCCGCCGACGCAACCCCGCCGGGAAATATCCTCTGGCGCAACAATGGCAATGGCACTTTCACCGATTGGACAAAAGAAACGGGACTCGGCGGCGTCGCGCCGTCCGTAGGTGCACTCGGAAGCGATCTCAACAACGACCGCGCGATCGATCTCGTCGTCACCGGCTGGCAAAAGCCTCCCGTCGCTTACATGAATCAACGCGAGGGCGCCTTCCGCGCCACTACGCCATGGACCACAAAAACGCCCGCCGACATGCCCGCGTCCACCGCTGGAGTCGTCTCGCTCGATTTCGATAAAGACGGCTGGATGGACTTGGCTTTTACTCACTGGGGACCGCCCGGGCTCACCCTGTGGCGCAACGTGGATGGAAAATCATTCGAACGCGTCGCCCTGCCGGAAGTCGAATTCATGCGCGGCTGGGGTGTCGCCGCTCTTGATTACGACAACGACGGCTGGATCGATCTCGCCGCGGTCGGTGAAACATACTCAGGCGAAAGCCGCATCGTGCTGCTCAGAAACGAGGGCCCGGCCGGCTTTCGCGATGTCACCGCCGAAACCGGTCTCGACAAAATTGTGCTCCACGATCCGCGCGCCGTGATCGCTTTTGATTTCGATGGCGATGGCGCCGTCGATCTGCTGATCACCCAGAATAATCTGCCGCCCGTCCTGCTGAAAAACACGGGCGGTAATCGTTACAACTGGCTCCGCCTGGGATTCAAAGGCGAACACGACAACAAAACCGGAATCGGAACAAAAGTCGAGCTATCCGCCGGCGCGCTGCAACAAAAGTGGGAAGTCACGGGCGCTTCCGGCTACTTGGGTCAAGGCCCCACCGATATCGTCGCCGGCCTCGGCTTCGAGCGCGAAGCGGAAGTGATTCGCCTGCTCTGGCCCACCGGCGTCCTGCAGGACGAAATGCAGATCCGCGCTCTGAAGAGCGAGCAGATCGCCGAAATCGACCGGCGCGGCAGCTCTTGCCCGATCGTCTTCGTCTGGAACGGGGAAAAATATGAATTCCTCGCCGATATGATCGGCCCGGGAATTGTCGGCCACTGGACGGGCCCCAATCAGCGAAATATTCCCGACCCCGACGAGTATTTCAAAGTCTCCGGCTATCAAGTGAAGCCCAAGGACGGCCTGATCAGTTTCAAAATGCTCGAGCCGATGGAAGAGCTCGACTATCTCGATCAAACGCGCCTTCTCGCCATCGATCATCCCGAGGACGTCGAGGTCTATCCCAACGAACGCTTCCTCAGCGCTCCGCCCTTTCCGATGTTTAAAGTAATCGCCAGTCAGGACGCGCACGCCCCTGCCGGCGCATGGGACGACAAAGGCCACGATCTGCTGCCTCTGCTTCGCTCGCGCGATCGCAAATACGTGACGAATTTTCCTGACGCGCCCTATCAAGGCTTCGCGGGAATGCACACCATCGAACTCGATCTCGGCCCCTGGGAGGCCGATCGCCCGATTCGTCTGCTGATGGACGGCTTCACCGATTATTTCAGCGCCAACTCGATGTACGCCGCATGGCAGGCGGGAATCGAGCCCGTTCCGCCCTACGTTGAAATGCTCGACGATTCCGCGAAATGGGTTCGCATCATCAACGACATGGGATTTCCCGCCGGACTCGCGCGCACCATGGTCGTGGATCTCACCGGTAAACTCCCGTCAGGCTCTCGCTTCATCCGCATCACCACGAACCTGAAAATTTACTGGGACCGCATCCGCGTCGATAATTCCGCGCGCAATATTCCTTTCAAAGTGACCGAAGTTCCTCTGGCAAGCGCGAAGCTCGATTTCCGCGGCTATCCTCGCGTCGTCGAAGGCAACCCCATCAACGATTTGCGCTACATCTACGAGCAAGTAAGCGCCACAGGCCCCTACACGCGGCAAATCGGAAACTACACCCGCTACGGCGACGTGACAGACCTCCTCCGAAAAATTGACGAGAAATACGTCATCTACGGCTCCGGCGACGAAGTCTCCATAGACTTCGACGCCACCAATCTCCCCGATCCCCCCGAAGGCTGGACCCGCGACTACTTCTTCTACGCCGACGGCTTCGCCAAAGACATGGACTTCTACGCAGCCCACGGCGACACAGTCGCCCCGTTGCCCTTACACACGCTAGTCCCCTACCCGTATCCCCCAGGCCTCGAGTATCCCGAAGACAAAGACCACCTCGACTACCTCCTCGACTACAACACGCGCGGCGTCTCCGGCCCAGCCGGCGACACCTTCCGCTTCCAATACCCCACCCCACCAAAAAAATAGATGTAGCTCACCACTTTAGAGGTGAGGCTTTCACGATGTTGCTGTACCGGAGAGGGTGGAATCCGCCTCTTACTTCAAATTTCAAATTTTCAATTTCAAATTCACTTGGCGGTGCCTTTCAGTAGCACAGGCATTCCTGCCTGTGCCCGAAGCCAAAACCCAGCAACCTCGATCTGCTTGGCTAAACCGCGCTCTCGTTCTTCGTATCGCTTCTAAGTAGCGTAGGCTTCAGCCTGGGCCCCGACCCAAACCCCACCGCAATCGCCCTGCTCGCCTCAATCGCGCCCTTGTTCTTTTCGCACCGCCGGCGTCCCGCCGCCTCTTTTGACCCGTTTCAAATTTGAAATTTTCAATTTCAAATTCGCTCAACCACGACGACGCTTTCCTCGTCGTGAGCGTTCGCTCGCGGGCCTCCGATCTCAGCGCCCCGTGCGCCTTTCGCCTTGCCTTCGTCTATACAATTTGCTACCGTAATCGTTGAGTTATGAGCACCAACAAAAATTCGCGCAGTAGGATGGCTGCTTCAGAGGCGAAGCCGCCCCAGACCCCGCAAGACCCAACGCCTCACCTGCCATTCCGTAACGCCGGCTTGTCCCAAGACGCGAGAGGCATCCCGCCGGCTCTTTTACAACCGCACATCCCACCCACCTCCCCATCCACTCCCGAATTCCTAATCGAGAATCCGCGATTAGACTTCGAGCCAAGACCAACAAAACAAAGTCCCACCCTCACTTCTAATCGCGAACGGATGGCATTTTCTCAATTCGATTTCCCGGCTCTAGTTGCTGCTCATCACTATTCAGCTAAACGTCCCCGGAGGTTGTTCAGGTGGGAGCCCCCTGCTTCAGCAGGGGGAGCTGGACTTCAGTCCAGCGAAAAAGCGCCGCCCATGAAAACGGGCTTTAGCCCTGGGATTTTTCGCCTGCTCGCAATTCCCACCGGCAAGAAACGGTCCCTCGCTCGACGCAAGGTTTCTAACTTCCAATCGTCGCGAGTCACTCATCAAGGAATTCCTAACCGCAACATTCGATTTACAGAAAATCACCTAAGTTCCAGCAACTGCAATACATACGCATTCTCTAACCGCAACAAAACAGCACTTTCCGTCAAATTCCAATATTGCTCCCGCTCCCTTGCTTGCAAACCGCCAGCATGATAATTTTCAATTCCATCGTGATTTAGCACCTTCCAACATGCCGTCCAACATCAACAATTCGCCATCTGCAACTCGCCAGCGCAACGCGATCAATTCGAGCGCCGCAACAGAACCCGTCTACTGGCGCGTCGAAGGCAGCTTGCTGAATCTCACGGCCGTCCGTCCCGTCGGCTTCTTCACCTGGAACGCACAGACCTTTCTCGAACGCTGGGGGCGACGCGGAGCAATGGGAGTCCTTGCGATCGCGCGCCCGTTTCTCTACGCCACCAATCGCGTGTTCGCCACACGCCTTCTCCACACCGTGCTGCGCGGCGTAAGCCGCGATCGGCTCGACCTCCTCGGCGAAGAATTCTTTCAATATTTCCTCAAGCCAAGATTGAAAACCGCCGGGGTTGCTCGACTCAAAGAAATCATCGCATCCGGTGCGGACGTTGTTTTCGTAAGCCAGGGACTCGACCACATCATGCGCCCTCTCGCCAATCATCTCGGCGTCGAGCGGATTCTCTGCAATCGCCTCGATTTTCGCGACGGTCTCGCCACTGGCCGCTTGCTCGATCCGGTGATTCGTCCGCGGGGTGCCTTTGCGAAACTCACAGGACGCCAGCCGAACGGGCAAGTGTCCCGCGCAATTCTTCTCCGCAGCCTCGGCTACACGAAGAATCCGGAAATCGTAGACAGTGCGATTCAATCCGCCCACCGGCCATCTCCGCAGGTTTCGGTTCCCGTCGTTCACTTCGCGAAGACCAACGGCGCTGCCCACAACGGGCTTCCCTTCTCCGTGCGCGATTCGCTCCGCGGCAAAAATATTCTTCTGATAGGCGCCACAGGCTTCATCGGCAAAGTGTGGCTCGCAAATCTCCTCACCGATCTACCGGAAATAGCCAGAATTTATCTGCTCGTCCGGCGTAATAAGGCCAACACCGCCCTCGCTCGTTTCCGCCGCGTGGTGGAAGAATCGCCCGTGTTCGAGCAGCTCGCAGCGGAGCATGGCGAACGGTTCGCCGCTTTCCTGCGGGAACGAATCGAAGTCGTCGAAGGCGATGTGAGCAGTCCCGACCTTGGCATGGCTGCAGATGTGCGTCAGCGTCTCGCAAAAACGCTCGACGTCATCGTCAACAGCTCCGGCCTCACAGATTTCAATCCCGATCTTCGCGATGCCCTCGCGACAAATGTCCGTTCTACGGCCTACCTGCTCGATTTCCTTCGCGATTGCCAGCACGCGTCCTTGTTGCATCTTTCCACTTGCTACGTGATCGGCCAGCGCGACGGGCGCGTCCTCGAAGAGCTCCCCTCAAACTACACCCCGGTCGGCCTCGCGAATTTCGACGCTGAAAAAGAATGGCAATCGCTCGAAATTCTAGTTCGCGAGACCGAAGCGCGCGCCGAGTCTCCCGAGGTCACCGCCGAGCTGCGCGCCCAGGCGCTAAAAAAGGAACACGCTTCGAAGGATTTAAGCGGTGCGGCTCTCGAAAATCAGATTCGCAAGAATCGCGTCCGCTGGCTGAGGCAAACTCTCACCGACGCAGCCACGCAGCGCGCCAACGAACTCGGCTGGCCCAATACCTACACCTTCACGAAGAGTCTCTCGGAATCGTTTATTCGGAATTTCCTCGACGCGCAACCGAACGCGGCCATCGCCGTCGTCCGGCCGGCCATCGTCGAAACCTCGATCGAGAAGCCGTTCCTCGGCTGGAATGAAGGCATTAACACCTCGGCATCGCTC
>DATNKB010000023.1:0-11187 GCA_035603595.1 Candidatus Dormiibacterota bacterium | reverse complement strand
TACACCTAAGAATGCTACAGTCTTGTGCTCTGGGCCGGGCTGGTGGCAATCTCAGTAAACATTAATACAGACGGATGTCAGGAAGTCAGACCGGATTCAGCGTCTGTAAGGTCACTTTTAAGATGATTTCAGCATGGGTTTCAGTACCAGTCATGCCGATAATTGGTTTAAAGCCATCTTGTCAGCATCACATGCTCATGACCGGGCTGCATTGGATCGGTCATGGAATGCCTCTACAGGCTCTAGAATCGTCCGTTTGGCCTCGGGTGTCACCTGCCTTGGGGGTCACCCAAAAGCGGCCACTTGCGGTCACTTGAAAACCGGCCACTTATGACAAATGCCGAGGCGGTAGGGATGCCGGGCAAAAGACACCGGGCGGCGTCGCGACTCGTGATCCAGAGGCCTGCCACCACCGTGCTTCACGATTGAATTCAGGGCAAAGACACGAAATCCTCCGCCGGCAACTGATGTTGCCTGAAACGAAGGAGGCTGGTCAAAACTATCATCTTTGGACCGGCTCAAGTGGCCGGTTTTCAAGTGACCACAAGTGGCCGGATTCAAGGTGATCACCGAGGTCAGCAGGAGCAGATCGCGAACAAACTGGTCCAGGCATGGAGCGCGGACATGAGCTTCGCGGTCGATCAGCTTGAGGGATTAGATAGGTCTGATCCCTCAGGGAGGTTCCTGGGACGGCTGGATAGGTAACGAGTCGTGGTGTTCGTAGGCTATGGCTGCACAAAGAACTCCGACATGGAGGGCGCGGAAGCCGCCGCACCGGGAGGATCTGATAAGCCCAGTCCCTCCATGATGGTGCGAAGCATGCTTTCATGCTGATAGACGGTCGTCGATGTCTGCATGTAGCCGACCTTGACGATCGGCCCCCACAGCACCGGAGAAACATGACCGCCCCCATGGTCCATATCGCTGGTCGCCGCCTCGTCGAAGTCCACGATCAAGACACCGTCGCCTCCCGCTGCGAACGCGGAGTAGCTCGATAAGGGAACAACTACATTGGTTTGCAACCAGGAGTCCGCCTGCTGAGGAGTTCCATTGTGCGCATCGTCGTTCACATCCGGAACAATGAATGAGAAGTCGGGCAAGGCGTTGTTGGCCAGGTCGGTTGCGAACTGCGTGAACGGACAGATTACTTGATTTGCCACCCTCGCGTTGTCAGCCACGTCAGAGAGCAACGCAAAGGGATTGTGGCGAATCAGGTAGAGTCCCGTATTTCCGCCTACATACCCTTGCGTGATTCCTTCCGCATAGATCTTGAACGAGACACCCGAAGCCAGCATGCGACGGGCGATATTATCGACATTCCAAACCCGCGAAGAACTGTCGTCGTTGGTAAGAATTTGGCCCGTCGTCAGCATGAAGTAGTCGCCGATCGATGGATGCGTGTCGGCGTAGTAGTCAGTCGGCAAAGCGCCGGCCTTGATCAAGCCGTTGAGATTGGGCCACTGGCTACTGTCGACCACGCTCGAATAGCTACTGTTTTCTTCCGTCACTATGACGACATGCTTGCTCTGGGGAGTCACCAATTGGACCGTTACTGTCGCCTCGCCGGATTGGGTGGGATCCTGCACACTCTTGGCAGCGACTGTTACACTGCCCACCGTGGCTGGCGCAGCCAGTAGCCCGGTCGCACTAACCGCTCCGAGACTGGAACTCCATGTAACTGCCGAACTGTAGCTTCCTGTTCCTTGCACCGTTGCTGTGCACTGCGAGGTTGCATTTGGGGCAACCGTCGAGGGTGCGCAGGCAACAGACACCGACGTGATTGTCGGAGGAGAAGTGGTCGACTGCACCGCAACTGAAGCGGCACCTGATTTCATTGTGTCCTCTGTACTGGTTGCTGTCACGGTGAGGTTCCCAGCCGAAGCTGGAGCAGTCAAAAGCCCGCTCGAACTAATGGTTCCACCAGTCGTAGACCACTTCACGGTCGTGCTATAACTTCCTGTTCCTTGAACGGTTGCAGTGCATTGCGAAGTCGCAGTTGTGGCAATTGTTGAAGGAGCGCAAGTCACCGCGACCGAGGAAATGGTAGAAGAACTTGAAGTAGAAGACTGGCTCCCACTTCCGCAACTTGTCAACGCAGTAAAGAACAAAGAAACAATGATATCGAAGAGGTGGTGAGACTTCACGGGAATTTCTCCTGCTCGGCGGTCCATGAGGACGGGTATCGCTTTTTGCGAGCAACCACCGTGCGCCCCCATGGTGCCAGTGGATTTGTCACCGAACTTCTGCACTTGGATCGAAAAACTGTCCGGGTCATCACGCTCGACGCGATCTACGTAAACGCAACATTCAATCTGAAGCGATCGTCGATTCATGGTACAACTGTCCTTCTTCTGCATGAAGTAGAATTACTTGCAGCCGGTGACGCATATGGTGTTTGGTTCATAGCCGAAGTCCTCGCGCCCGAACAACTTGCCATCGCCTTGATTATTGACCGTTCGCATGAGGGGAATATGTACGGGATTGTGCCTGCCGCTTCGCAGTGAGCAACCTGTTCTCCTGTGGAGTAACCGGCGTCCGCCACAATCTGAAAAACTATCTACCTCAAGTGCTCTCTTTGCAGCCTCTGCCATTGGTCGCAGGCAGCGAATATCAGATGCATTAAGCACAACAGCATATGTCACGATCAACGCATGTTCTGTGTCAACGAAAGTTTGAATGTCGTAGGCCGGGAGACTTTGCTGACGGACTAGGATGAAGCCCGCTTCCGGCTCTAGGTTTAGCTTGAGCTTTTCTAGTGCTGCTTGTACAGCAAATTGATCGATGTTCGCTTGCGGCTCTCCGTCGGCCTTCTCCAGGCTGTCGAGATAACGTTATCCATCCGCGACTTCGATCTGGTAATTGCCGCCAGCGAAACTGCATAGTCCGTCCAAAGGAAGGGCCCGGTCTCTTTTTGAGTCGGGTTGGCCAATTGAGGAGCCCATGAAATCTTCTATTGATGGATTCGGACCGCGCCAGAGAAGATCAACGGAAGTGAACCTCTAGCTAGACATTGTGTCGCCCGGAGACCTGACGGGGCGCGGGTGACGAAGAGCACGATAGACGTAGCACGCTGATCCCTGCCAAGCCGCCAAAGGCAGGGAGTGGAGCCCTTTTGCTGCAGAATGTGCGATTGAACGAGTTAGGACCGTGCTATCGAGGAACGGCTATGAGTCGGACGATTTGCTGCAATTCACAGCGAAAGCGCAATTGCACCCCAAGGTACCTCTTCTCCAGTCGGAGTGTTTGGAGATCGGGTAAACGTATCGCAACGTTATTATAATCAATTGCTTACATAAACGCGTATAGTCTAACGCCTAGGTAGCTCGCTCCGACCGGTCCCTCCGAGTAGAGGAGACCGGTGAGCTGTAGGCTTTCTTTGGCTGTATCCGCCGTTTCCAGCTTCGTGCCCGTTTAAGTCCACCCTGGCTTGTTCCGGTATCTCCCCCCTCACAGACCCCGCCGTGCAGATTTCCCGCAGCGGGTTCCTCAAGCCGTACTCGTCGCTCCCGCCCAGGTATGGGTGATCCGAGGCCGCTGTAGCGGGTATTTCTGCAGGAGGGCTGCGAACCGTTCCCACGTCATCCCGCGTCCACGTGTGCGGCGACTCAGCCACTTGTGCCAGATACGATGAACATCCCGGTAGAACTGCCATAGACTGCGGTAGTTCGTCGGGCGCCCGTAGTATTGGTAGTGGCCTCGGAGCTTTGCATTCAGAGTCTTCTGTTGCTCGCTCACCGTGTCGTGACGGTGCTCTTGGCACCACTCGGCGATCGCTTTCAGCCCTCTACGGAGCCGTTTGCTCATCGTCCTCACATGCACTGTGAACTTTCCCTTCCGGCTGCGGGCGCATATGTGGGTGAAACCAAGAAAATCGAAGGTCTCGGGCTTCTTCCCCTCTTTCTTCGCGTTTCTTGCTGCATAGCGCCCAAATTCCACCAGTCGGGTCTTCTCTGGATGCAGTGTCAAGCCGAACTTTGCAAATCGTTTCGGCAAGACACGCAGCACCTTTTCTGCGTCCTCCTTATGCTCAAAGCACAAGATGCCATCGTCGGCGAAACGGATCTCATGAGCTTCCCCTTTGAGTCGGGGCTTCACCTCGTCCTCAAACCACCGGTCGAGGATGTGGTGCAGGTAGAGGTTTGCAAGGAGTGGACTGATTGGTTGTCCTTGCCCCGTCCCTGTTTCGCTCGTGAGAAGTCTGCCTTGTTCGATGACACCAACCTTGATCCATTTTCGAATCAGTTGGAGCACGCTACCGTCGCTTACGCGCTTCTCGATCATCTCCATGAGTTGCTCCCGCACGATCGAATCGAAGTAGGTTTGTATATCCAGCTCCAGAATCCAGCCCGTGGGCCGGGTACAAGTCACCCGTCCCACTTCGTCCAATGCCTGTTGTTGCCCTCGTCCGGGTCGGAACCCGTAAGAGCAATCGAGAAAATCCTGCTCATAGATGGCGTTCAGCAGGCCAACCACGACTTTCTGCAGGATCTTATCCTCCAGGGCGGGAATCGAGATTGGCCTCTGCTTCCCGTTTTCCTTGGGGATATAGACCCGGCGTAGCGGTTGAGCCTGATAACTGCCCTCTCGGAGCCGCCGATACAGCTGGCGGATGTTTCCCTCGGCGTCCTTCTCGTATTCTCCATACGTGACGCCATCAACTCCGGCACTGGCCTTCTTCCGTAGGTTTCTGAAGACCTCCCACATCTTTTCCGGCGTGATGAAGTGAGCGATCGAAAAGAATTTCCGCTTCGGATCTTCCTTTGCGAGTTCGATTATTCTGTCGATGTTTGTGGACATAGGGATTCGAGTTCTGAGTCTCGGTTATGTTTCCTTTCAACAGATGCGTACACTTGTTTCCCCCTTCCCTCCAGCGGGTGCCGTGGCCGCTTCCTTGTCCGAAGCCCTGCGGTTCCCCGCCTTCACCGGTACTATGGGGTCGTAAGACTGCTCCACCTTCCATCCGTGTCCCCTCCGGTCATCCCTTGGGTGCACGTACCTTCCGACCCTGCAGAGGCGTTCCTCCTGGTGTGGAAGGAGATGGGGAGCTCTCGTGAGTTCCTGGGCAATCCCTTTGGAAACATGCCCCGGGCTAGGGACTCCGGCGACCCCGGCACGACCTCGCAATAACGGTCGCTGCCGGATACTGCCTTCCGCTAGGCTAACGGCGTCGGCATCGCAACGCGAACGATTTCGGAGCTGAGTCCTCGTGGCCTGTTTCCTCGCTGTCTACGCTTCGCACCCACCAGTCACCCGGTGAATGGCAAGACTCGCTACTGACCTGTCTGCTCGACTTTGGTCAGGTGGGACTTGCACCCACTGGATTGCATTAAGAGGTTTCCCTAACTCATTTCTTAGTTCCTCCTCTTCCAAGCTTTTCTCACCGCGATAGCCTTGATTCCCACGGCGGGGCGATGAGCTAACAATTCGGTTAGCCGAATGAGATTTTGAGTTTTCGGCCTCCCCACCACGGCACGGCGAGCTCGGTGTTTTGAAAGCCGGCGGCGAGCAACAAGGGGCTGTGAGCGCGTTTTCCAAAGGCGACCTCGACGGTATTGTCGGTGATGGTAACCATGGCGTTTGCTTCGATAAAGTCGCGGAACAGGTGACTTGAGTCCGCGGTGGTGTATTCCTTGCCGATTTTTGCCCCGAGCAGGCGGTAGAGGGAACTGGCCATGAGGGTCAACTGCAGGTCGCAGTTGATTTTGAGCGCCACGGCGGAGGACAAGGCATCGATGTGGAAGAACTCGACGCTGTCGGCGATGCTGTTTTCGATGAGCATGCGGCGGGCGTAGAACTCGATCAGGCTGGAGGCGGAGCGGCGCATCTGATTGGTGAGGAGCAAGGTCGGTTTTTCATGGCCGAAGTCGGTGATGGCGATTTGCCGGATCGGTCCCTGGTAGTCATCGAGCGTGATGCGCTGATCGAGGATTTTCGGGAAGCGGAACTGGCGTGCGACGTTACTGAGCTCGATTTTGCGCCACGCGCTTTTGTGTTCCCACAGGCCCTCGATGATCTTGTCGGTGCGCCGCCGCAAGGTGATGAAGTTGATCTTCTGTGCATTGAGGGTGTGGAGGTTGGCGTAGGTGGTGAGCTTTGAGTCGAAGATCAACTCCTTGGGCAGGGTTCCGGTGCGCGCCTTCCAGAACTCGATGAAGCGCAAGATTTCATCGTTCTGCTGATCCTTGCGCAGATCCGCATTGGCATAGCAGAACATCTGCTGCTCGGCATCTTGGGCGAGGAACGCGAGGATGCCCTTTTGCCGGCGGCTGCGCTTGGAGACGTAGTGTTTCTCGAGCAGCGCATCTTCGCCGTGAAACGGGATGGTATGGAAGTCCAGGTGAAAGGACTCACCGCGCTCGATACCCACGGTGCCCAGGGCATCGAACCATTGCTGCATGAGTATGGGATAGCAGCGCGGTTCGATGCGACAGCTGTATTCGGTGAGGAAGGATCGCTTTGGGATGGCATTGAGGCCTGCAAACAGCGCCAGGCCCTCATCGAAGACGCTCGGCATGACGTGCTGATGGCGGGCACGGCCGAAGAGCTTCAAGGCGAGCAAGGCGCGTATCGCATGAACGGCAGGGATCTGCAAGGTGCCGGGTAGCGGCACGCGGGCCATCACCGCCTCGAAGCGCATCGCGACCAGGAGCGGAATAAACAGGAACAAGCCCCCGAATTCGGTGCGAAAGTGCCGCGGCTCGAGACTGAAGGCGCGCGCATCGGCCACGGGGGCCGCCTCTACGCGCGCATTCACCGGCCGCTCCTCATCGGCGCGGCGCGGTAGTTTGGCGAAGCCGTGGGTCTTGAGGATCTTCCAGATCGCCGGCGCGCTCAAGCTCTGATGCTTCTGCTCCAGCGCACGCTGGATATCGTAGATCGAGCAGTTCTGCTTGCGAAGCGCGATCACCCGCTCATGCAGTGCAGGGGGCTTTTTGGCCGCGGCCGCCGCCGCGCGCAGCGCATGCCGATTCTCCAGGAAGAACGGCACTTCGGGGTTCTGACGGAACTGATGACACAGCAGGCGGAAGCTCCCCGGGGTGTAGTTGAACCGGGAGGCGACGTCTTTGCCGGGGATTTTATCGACGAAGAAGGCGCGCAGCGCTTCGTATTGGCGGTGCAGGGCGTTGACGGGGCTCAAGAAGGCGTCAATGAGGGGATCGTTTGTATTAGTCAATGGCGTTTACCCATAAATGCAATTCCACCTAGTCATTATCATGACACACTCAAATTAAAACGCAGAAATGCCTAAAAATACGCACAAATGACGAGATATCTTCCGGGGGTATACAGATTGTAAACGTGGAACTATATTTATAGATTAACTCATGATATAACAGATGAGGAGGAGGCGTTCCCCTCGACTGCGATCAAACGCGGGGAATTTCCAGGTTTTTTACGGGTCAGCGCCCGCGTGGTGTTAACGGAAGAGCTAACGTGGTTATCAAGGCTAGGGGAAAGACGCCTCAACTGTGGTGTTGAAAACCACACCGGATCGTCTTAGAACCTAATTGGCCCTGTTGGCGAAACAAACTCAGGGAGTATAAAGCGAAAACATGACCCCACCCCGGGAGCGGAGATTACTGTTAGGGATGCCATATGCTGATCAGCAATCCACTTGGCAAGGGACAGTCCCAGCCCGGAGCCGCGTGGTTCTTGGTGAAGGGGCTTCTGTGCACGGTAAAAGCGCTCGAAAATATGTGGAAGATCTGCCTCTGCAATACCGATACCGCTGTCCTCGATTGCGAGCGTAACGAGATCACCGCTTTTCTCGACTCTGACTGTGATCCACCCGCCGGATGGGGTATTACGGCAAGCATTATCCAGCAAGATTCTAAACAGTCGTTGCAGCGACTCCTCGTTGCCCAGAACCCAAATTGGCGATGTGATCTCGTTCAATTTGAGATCAAGGGACAGGCTTTGGGCCGTTGGCACCCACTCTTGCACCATCTGCGCAACAAGCGCGGTCATTGCCACGGGCTGCAACTCCATCTGCGCGGTTCCTGCATCGGCTCGTGCGAGCGACAAGAGGTTCTCGACAAGTGAAGTCATTCGCACCATTTCCGATTGGACATCTTCAAGTGTCGCGCGGTATTGCTCCGCGGATCGCGGGAAGCATAAAGCAATGTCAACCCGCGTACGAATGAGTGAAAGTGGTGTCCGCAATTCATGTGAAGCGTTTGCCGTGAGTGAGCGGACGCTGCGGAATGCAGTCTCAATGCGACCGAGCATTTGGTTGAGGGTCTCTGAGAGCTCAGCGAGTTCGTCTCGTGTATGAATCACCGGCACGCGAATGGAGAGGTTAAGGTCATTGATACGCCGTGCCTCGGCGACGATGGAGGCAACCGGGCTCAGCGCCTTTCGGCTTAACAGGTAACCCGCGGTCAAGGCGGACAGAAGCACGGCCGGCACCATGAGCGACAGATCGAAGCGGAATCCACGGAGTATCTCCTCTGAACGGCTGGCGGACATGGCTGTCGATACGAGATATCTATGACCGTGCGCCTGGACCTGGCTTGAATAAAATCGAAGGCTATGTTTTTTGCGCGAAATGAAGGGAATCGGCTTGCCAGACTCCGACGGGAATGACGGGATCGGGTCGGCGACCGAATCGCGACTGGAAAAATAGAGCCAGTTCCCTTCTTCGTCGATAACCTGGAGCCACTTGCCTTCATCCGTTTGGCGATACTCCTGGAACAGTTCTTCCCGCAGTTCTTGCAAATTCAAGCCGGGCGTTCGCTTTGAGAGAAAGCTTTCGACATCGTCGACTCGTTCGTCAAGTTCATGGTGCATCAAAGAGTCGAGGCTTTGACGCAGTAAGAACCACGATCCGACGCTCAAGATGATTCCTGCAAGTACGAAACAACAGAAGATCCAAAGCGTGAGACGGACGCGAATCGGGAGGGCGATCAGAGTCTCTTTCCTTCGATCGACACTTCTCTTTCAGCTCCCATGCCGATGCTAAACCCCGTTCCTGTGATTGTGTGCAGCAGCTTCCGCTCACCGGGAGAATCCACCTTCTTGCGAAGAAGATTGATGAACGAATCGAGCGTACTGCGGGATATTGACGAATTCTCATGCCAAACTGCGTTGATAAGCGCAGCCCGCGTAACGGTCTCCCCCGCCGATTTCAGCAAACACTCCAGAATTGCAATCTCGGTCCGCGTCAAGTTCAGGCGCTCGCCGCTGCGAAAGGCCTGGTGACGCTCGAAATCGAAGACCAATGTATCGACGCTCATCTCGTTATTTGATCCAACGGACCTGGAGCGCCCCAGCGATCTGATTCGCGCCAGAAGTTCGAGGAAGGAGAATGGTTTGGTGAGATAGTCGGCTGCGCCCCCATCCAACCCCGCGATGACATCTGCCTCTCCATCGCACGCAGTCAAGACAAGAACCGAAGCGGGGTTCTGATTGCGTTTTAACTCCCGCAACACCTGCCACCCGTCCAACTTCGGCAGCAACACATCGAGGAGAATCACCTCGAATTGAACCGCACCCGCCAAGCGCAAACCGTCTAATCCATCCTCGGCAGTGACCACCGTATGGCCATGTTCGCGCAAACCGTCGCGCAACATTTGAAGCATCTTCGGTTCGTCCTCGACTACAAGAATTCTCATTTCTAACGCACCAAATCTACCGATGGCCCAAGTGCCGGTTCCATTTCCAGTCTATACAAGGGCGACGGCAAATGGAGAAGTCTGCGGAATCCAAGGCGCGTCTCCAAATAATTTCATCAAACGGTCAACGCCTATTCAAAACAGCTTCCTATGCTGGCGGCAGGTCTCGATATGACATACAGCCGGCTACCTTGTCTGAGGACCGGTCCGACTTGAGGAGAGCTATGCGTAGAAAAATCTTTGCATTATCCGTCTTAATTCTCTGCTTATTCGCTTGGGGTCCCGGGTTTGGACAATCCAGCAAGGCCGGCAGCGTGAGTGGCACTGTCAAAGACTCGTCCGGAGCTGTGCTTCCGAGCGCGCAGATTTTGCTGCAGCCAGGTTCAACGACCGTTGCATCGAATGCCCAGGGCGATTTTCGGATTCCGAATGTAACGCCGGGCAGCTACACGGTGACAGTCTCCGTGGTGGGTTTCGCGAATTCTATTGCGACCATTCTTGTCCACGCCGGTGAGAACACGCTTGCAAACGTGACGATGAATATGAGTTCGACCAATCAGCAGGTGGTCGTGACTGCAAATCTCGACGGCGACCTTGCCGCCATCAATGAGCAGCGCACTTCCGAGAACATCCTTAACGTGATGACGGCCGAAACCATCCAGAACCTTCCTAATCAGAGCGTTGCAACCGTGTTGGGCCGCATGCCTGGCGTTACCGTTCAAATCAACGAAGGCGAAGCGCAATATGTGCAGATTCGAGGCACTGAGCCCCGCCTCAGCAACACCACGGTCGATGGCGTCTCCGTGCCCGGACCCGATCCACAGGTGCGGCAGGTTGATCTATGGGTCATCCCTGGGGACCTTGTGGGAGCAATCGATATCAACAAGACGCTCTCCGCCAACCAGGACGGCGACGCCATTGGCGGCTCGGTAAACTTGCATATGAGGCAGGCCACCAGCAGCCGGCCCACGCTCAATTTTGAAAGTCTCGGTGGCTGGAATCCGATCGACACCGGTCAGCCGTGGTTCCGCGATGACGCGACCTTCGGGAAGCGATTTGGGTCGCACCAGAAGTTTGGAGCGATATTCAGCTACAGCTATGACTTGAACGACATAGGCACGGACGACGTGGAGCCCCTTCCGGATGTCAATCCGGACGGCAGTAACACGCCTTACTTCGACACGATCGCCCTCAACGAGTATTTCTATAACCACACCCGCTATGGCTTCGGCGGAAGCATGGACTACAAGGTGTCGGATAACTCAGATTTGTTCATTCACGGCCTCTTCACCAACTTCAAGGACTACGGCCAGAAGTTCGAGTACGACCTTGGTGGTGGCGGCGTCTCGTTCCACAACAGCCTGCGCCGGCCGAACTATCAGATCTCCGATCTCTTTCTCGGCGGTAACCACGTCTTCACCCATTCCTACATCCATTATGTCGCCGCCATCTCGCACTCGCGCGAAGGCGGAGCAGCGGGCAACCCCGGCGCGGACTACACTCCGCTGAACACCAGTCCGAATCTGCCGTCGGGAGGGCTCGGAAGCACGTGCAATTATGTTCCAGGTCCAAG
>DATNKB010000022.1:0-7819 GCA_035603595.1 Candidatus Dormiibacterota bacterium | reverse complement strand
CCTCCGCCGCTTCCCCGATGTGCGTACACTCGCGCGTGCCCGCCAGTCAGAGGTCCTGAAATTCTGGTCAGGCCTCGGCTACTACAGTCGCGCTCGCAATTTGCACGCCGCCGCGAACACAATCGTCGCACAGCATAACGGTGAGTTCCCCCGGGACCTCAAAGCTGCGCTAAGCCTGCCCGGAATCGGGCATTACACAGCCGCTGCAGTACTGAGCATCGCGTACGACGAACCTCTTGCGGTGCTCGATGGTAACGTCGCACGAGTGCTGGCGCGCCTCGGCGCTGTCCGCGGCGATTTGCGCACCCCGCGTACATGGACGAGCCTCCTAAAAACAGCGGATCAACTTCTCGCGCCCACCGCAGCAAGCGATTGGAATCAAGCTCTCATGGAACTGGGCGAAACAATTTGCACGCCGCAATCGCCGCAATGCGCGGCCTGCCCGATCGGCCGCTCTTGCAGAGCACACGCTCAAGGCCTAGCCAATGAAATTCCCGCACCGCGCAAGAAGCGCGCTACGGTCAACGTCAAAATCGCGGCCGCGATTTTCCGCGATCCCCAAGGCCGCACACTGCTCGTGAAAGATCCCGGTGCGCACGATCACGTTCTTTTTTCCCGCATGTGGCAATTCCCTGCCGTCGAAGTGAAGCGCAACCCCAGCGTCGAACTTGCGAAGCACCTCCACGCCACCCTCGGCACGAACGGCGTAACGCTCGAAGCCCTCCCCGAAGCGCGTCACGGCGTAACGTTTCGCAATGTAACGCTGCTGCCTTTCCTTGCCCGCGTCGACCACTTGCCGGCAAATGCCGGAACAAAAGGCCGCCTTCTGCCACTCAAAAGCATCGCCCGCCTTCCAATTTCAAGTGCAACTCGCAAAATCGCCGCGTCATTTATCTAGCTCATCTCCCTGCACTGCGCGCGTGTTACCTAAAACTCACCTATTTCCACGCCACGCTCTGCACGCAGTAGCCGTCCAACCTCGCGTTAACTGCCCGGCACCGTCGGCCCAGCTCGAAGAGCTGGCGCCTTCCGCCGGGTGCTAAAATTTCAACTGGCCATGTCCGCATCCGCCGCACGCATCAGCTCACCGCCCCTCTCGGCGGTGCAGCGCTATTTCGAGGTATCGCTCTACCTTCTCGTCTTGACGAGCGTCATCGCCGTTGTCTCCACAGGAAAACTGGATCCGTTTTCGAGCGTCGTGCCTGTTCTCGCGCTGGCCTACAAAGGCTTCCGCCTCTGGCGAGGGAAAGGACCTGAACTTTCAGTTCGGCTGGCCACGTGGCTGGTACTCGCTTATTTTCTATTCTTTCCCTTCGACCTCTGGGTTATCTCGCGCAATCTCGCATCCGGCGCACCCAATCCGGCACTCTATTCCGCGCTCCTTTCAGCAATTCACCTGCTACTTTTCGCGGTGATCGTACGGTTGTATTCGGCGCGAACGAATCGCGACTACGCCTTTCTCGCGGTCCTCGCGTTCGCGTCAATTCTTGCTTCGGCGATTCTTACCGTCGAAACGGGCTTTCTGATTTCGCTCGCGATTTTCCTCGTCCTGGCCGTCTCCACCTTTGTGGCGCTTGAGATTCGCCGCAGTTCGCAGGGAGCTGTGTCGCCCGCTCTTGAGCCAGGTACTCCGCTCGCCCAGAAATTGAATCGCGCGCTCGGTCTCACCTCGATTCTTGTCGCAGTTGGCACGCTCGTCGTCGGCGCAGCGTTTTTCTTCATAATTCCTCGCTTCACGGCCGGCTACATGAGCGCCATCAACATTCAACCCACTTTGATGACCGGCTTCAGCGACAGCGTCACCCTCGGCGCAATCGGCAAAATCAAGAAAAATCCTGCCGTGGTGATGCGCATCAAGATCGATGGCGATCCCTCGCGCGCTTCCAACGCCCACTGGCGCGGCATCGCCTTCACCGATTTCGACGGCCGCCGCTGGTTCACGCCCAATCACGACCCCACGGTGGTCAGCCCGAATGGCAATGGCGTCTACCAATTGATGACTGCAATGCCCGCTCGCGGCGAATATTACCCGCTGCACTACACGGTCCTCATGGAACCGATCGCGAGTGACGCTCTATTCGTGGCGCTGAAGCTGATAGATGTGCGCGGTCGCTTTTCAAACGAAACAGATCGTCCCGATGCGACCAAGCGCTCCGGATTTCTTGTTTACGATAAAACCGGCTCGCTCTCCAACCCATTCCACAATGAAACAAAAGTTCGCTACCAGGCCGATTCCCTTGTCCCTGTGATTCCCGCAGCCGAGCTTCGCCAGGCTCCCGCCGACTATCCTGAACTTACGCGGCGAATGTATCTGGAGCTGCCCACCCTCGATCCGCGAATCGCCAAGCTCGCTGCGCAAATCACCAACGGCGCGACAAATCCATATGACAAAGCCTCGAGAATCGAAACCTATCTCAAAACGAAATATGGCTATTCACTCGACCTCACCGATCCTCACGGCAAGGACCCGCTCTCCTATTTTCTTTTCGACCGCCGCGCCGGCCATTGCGAATATTTCGCGTCCGCGATGACGATTCTCGCCCGCACGCAGGGAATCCCAGCGCGCTACGTCACCGGCTTTCTACCAGGCGAATACAACGACATTGGTGGCGACTACATCGTTCGCGCCAGCGACGCGCACGCCTGGGTGGAAGTTTATTTCCCCGACTACGGCTGGATCACATTCGACCCCACGCCGCCCGCAAATGCCCGGCCCGGCGGATTGCTCGAACGCCTCGCCATGTATTGGGACTGGTTCCAGTTCGCCTGGAGCGAGTGGATCGTCAACTACGACTTCAACCACCAGCTGAATCTCGCTCAGAACATGCAGCGCACGTCGCACGATTTCGGCGATCGCGCCCAAAGATACTACAAAGAAAAGCAGCGCCAGCTGATGCAGATGATTCTCGCGCTCGACAAGCGAATCGAAGCGTCGCCGTACTTTCTACCGACGCTACTCGTGATGCTAGTCGCCCTCTTGATGTATTTGCGCGGCCGTCCGCTTATCACCTACGTGGTGGCACGCTGGAGCTTGCGCGCCCGTCGCGCCGGGAATTTGACGGCATCGCTCGCCGCCCTCGAATACCGCGAAATGCTCCGCCTCCTCGAAAAGCGCGGCTGGAAAAAAGCCGAGTCGCAAACGCCTCTCGAATTTGCCGCCGCAATCCCATCATCCGAAATTTCAGCTCCAGTCGCAGAGCTAACCGAGCTATACCAGTCCGCCCGCTTCGGCGAGCACGCCGCCCCCATCGAGCAAATGTCCTCCCTCCTCCGCTCGATCCGCGACACCCTGCGCTCGCGGAAACCCTCGGCTCGATGAGTTGGCGGCATTGGATTTTGCTCGCGGCGGTTCTCGCAATCGTCGCCGGAGCACTTCTCTTTCCGCGAATTCCGCAGGATCCCGCGTACCATAATTTCGCGGATCATCGGGGTCTTCTCGGCGTTCCAAACTTTTTCGATGTGGCATCCAACCTCTTTTTTCTGTTTGTTGGCTTGGCCGGCATGCGATTCGTGTATGCAATGCCACTCGGTGCGAGTTCACCGTTCTCTGATTCCGTTAATCGCTGGAGTTACTTCATCTTTTTTGTTGCCGTGGGTTCTACGGCGTTCGGCTCTGGGTACTACCATCTGCACCCCAACAACGAAACCCTCGTATGGGATCGCCTTCCCATGGCTATCGGATTTCTCGCGCTGCTAGCCGCCATCCTATGCGAGCGCGTGATATTTCACGACATGCTTCGGCACTTGTTGTTCCTGCTCCCCGTCGCGGGTGCCGCAACTGTTTTCTATTGGGAAGCAACCGAACGACACGGAAACGGCGATCTGCGCCCTTACGCCGTTGCGCAATTCGGGACACTCGTCTTGATCTTGTTGGTGCTGATTCTTTTCCGTCCGCGCTTCACACGCGGAGCCGATTTTTATGTAGCGTTGGCTCTCTACGGTTTGGCCAAGGCGCTCGAAGCCGCTGATCGCCCGATCTTTTCTCCAGGTGGACTGGTAAGTGGCCATTCACTGAAGCACGTGGCCGCCGCAGTTTCAACGTATTGGATTCTGCGAATGCTGAAGCTCCGCGCCCCACTACCCTAATCTCGATCCCGGTAGAGAGCGACGTACTGTGTTAGAATTGTGTGTTTGCGACCACCTCGAGGAAACGCACTGGTATGCCCAAAGTAGGATTCGTCAGCCTCGGATGCCCGAAGAACCTCGTTGATAGCGAGGTGATGATGGGCATTCTCACGCGCGCAGGTTACGAAATCACGCCGCGCGCTGGCGATGCGGACGTGCTCGTCGTCAACACCTGCAGCTTCATCGCACCGGCGCAGCAGGAATCCGTGCAGTCGATCCTCGAGATGGCGGAATACAAGAAATTCGGCCGCGCGCAAAAATTAATCGTCGCAGGCTGCATGGTCGAGCGCTACCGCAACGATATTCGCGAGCAGATTCCCGAAGTCGATGCCGTCATCGGCACAGGTGAAGTGGACAAAATCCTCGAAGCCTGCGAAGGCCAGCTTCACCCGGCTGGCTCCGATGGCAACGGCGCTTCCCTGCCGTCCTATCTCTACCACGACTTGACGCCGCGCATTCTCGCCACTCCCCACCACACCGCCTACATCAAAATCAACGAAGGCTGCGACCATCCCTGCACCTTCTGCGTGATTCCGCAACTGCGCGGAAAATTCCGCAGCCGCCGCTTCGAATCAGTCGCACGCGAAGCGGAAAATCTCGCCGCCGCGGGCGTCCGCGAAATTTCGCTGATCGGGCAGGACACCACTTTCTACGGCGAAGATCTCGGCCTGCGCGACGGCCTCCCCATCCTCCTCGAACGCCTCGCGCAAATCGAAGACCTGAATTGGATTCGCTTCCTCTATTGCTACCCGAATCGCATCACGCCGCGCCTGCTCGACACGATCGCAGCGCATCCGCGCCTTGCGAAATATCTCGACGTGCCCTTGCAGCACGCGAGCCGCAGTGTCCTCGCGCGCATGAAGCGCGGCTCGAGCGGCAACGCATTCCTGAAAATGCTCGCCCGCGTCCGCAAAGCAATCCCCGGCGTTTCGATTCGCACCTCGTTCATCGTCGGCTTCCCTGGCGAAACCGAAAAGGATTTCCGCGAGCTCTGCGATTTCGTGCGCGCCGCCGAATTCGACTGGATGGGCGTCTTCGCCTATTCCGACGAGGACACCTCGAAAAGCTTCGCCCTAGAAAACAAAGTGGACGAGGAAACGATCGCCCGCCGCCGCAACACCCTGATGGCAATCCAGAAGAAAATTTCCGCCCGCAAGCTGCGCAAACGCGTAGGCCAGCGCCTGCAAGTGATGCTGGAAGGCCCCTCGAAGGACACAGATCTCATCTGGGAAGCACGCCTCGAAGGCATGGCCCCCGAAATCGACGGCAAGGTCTACATCACCGAATTCGAAGGCGTGAACGACGCCGAGAATCTGCCCGCACCCGGCACAATGGCCACAGCAGAAATCACCGAATCAAACGACTACGACCTGATCGCCCGCGCCGTAGAATTCGCCGCGCCGCAAGCCCGCACGATCAGCGCAGAAATCGCAGCACCCACGTCGTCGCCAAACCCGTTTCCAATCCTAGCCTCCCGTTAACCCCTTCCACGTAGCCACACCAATGCCGTTGCCGTCGCGGGTTCCGCTTTTAATTAGCGTAGGCTTCCGCGCTTTTTGCGTCCCGACGCTTTGCATCGGGAAGCCCGCGCCAACGCATCAACACGGCGTGACTCGCCTTGCTTGCCTCCACCAAACTTCTCGTTCATTGCCTCCTTCTAACTCCCGCTCAAATCCATTCGTGTTACGCTTAGTCGAACTGCCATGAAGCACCGCTGCCCCATCTGCCATAAGCCAACCGACTCCGAAACAAGCGCCGACTTCCCGTTCTGCAGCGAACGCTGCCGCCTCCTCGACCTCGGCAACTGGTCGAGCGAAAAATACGTCATCAGCAATCCGGTCTTCGACGAATCCGAAGACGAAGACTCGCACCCGAGCGCCCGTGACGACGATGACGACAACAAGGACGCTCACGGATGAGCGCCGATTCGGGCACCGCAGTTCCGAACGCCACAGAAGCATCAGGCATTCCAGTCGCGGCGCAGCGCAAACCGCGCCTCGCCCTCTTCGTCGCCACCGCCTGCGGCCTCGGCTACATTCCCGTCGCCCCGGGAACCTGGGGTTCGCTCGCTGGTCTCGTCGTTGCCGTACTTCCCTTTTGGGTGGCATTCGTAATTGTTCTCGGACCATTCACAGTTTGGAAGATCATCACTGAAGACGCCACTTGGTTCAGTCTCGGCAGTGTGCGCCCAGGTCTTGATCGGATGCTTGTGCTTCAGTGTTTTATCGGGCTCGCTCTCGCTGCGATTGGTGTTTGGAGTGCCAGCAAAGCCTCAAGGTATTGGAGCGACGACGATCCGCAACGAGTCGTAATCGACGAGGTATCGGGACAACACCTTACTCTGCTGATTGGTTGTGGGCTACCTATCTGGTGGAGGGCCCCGGAATCTCCCTGGACCAGTCTCCCGATAAGCTTTGTCACATCTCGCTCCGCCCTCAACTGGAAATATTTGCTCCTGGGTTTTATACTTTTTCGCGTTTTCGATATCTGGAAGCCGTTCCCAGCCCGACAAGCCGAGTCCCTCCCCGGCGGCTGGGGTATCATGACTGATGACTGGGTCGCAGGCATTTTCGCCGCGATCGCATTATGGCTAGCGCGCGCAGTCGGCCTTTAGCATTAGCAGCGTTGTGCGGGGTGGCGTTTAGGTTCTGTAGCGCCGGTCTTCAGACCGGCAGGTTTTCTTTGAGTTTTGCAGCGCCGGTCTTTTTATCCTGAGCCCGCGAAGGGCAGACCGGCAGCTTTTAAATCGAACGTAACAAACGCAACGTGGCAGCAACGGGACCAATCAAATTGAAATCGAACGGCACACCTCGAATCGAAAGCGTCACCCCCGCAGCAGCCCTGCCGGGCGGCGAAGTTTCGATCAAAGGCAGCGGCTTCGATACGCGCAACCACACGCGCGCCCAAGTCCAGTTCGGCGCCGCAGAAGGCAGCCTCGTGATGGCCGCCGAAAATATGCTGATCGCGCGTGTCCCCGATGGCGCCGAAGGCGGCGCAGTGCGCGTGAAAATGGGCAGCGTCGAAAGCGCGCCCTTCCCCATGGCGCTGGGCGTGCAAATTGCCGACAACCTCCATCCAGTCGCCAGCCCCGCGGTCGACTCCGAAGGAAACGTCTACGTCACCTTCAGCGGCCAGCGCGGCCAGAAAGTTCCCGTCTCGCTCTACAAAATCACCTCGAACCACACGGTGAAGCCGTTCATCACCGAGCTGATGAACCCCACCGGCCTCGCGATTGACCACGACGGCTACCTCTTCGTTTCCTGCCGCAACGATGGAACGATTCACCGCATCTCGCCCGACGGCCGCGCCATGCAGTGGATCGAAGGCATGGGCATCGCCACCGGCCTCGCGTTCGACAAAGCCGGCAGTCTCTACGTAGGCGATCGCAGCGGCACGATTTTCAAAATTGGCCCCGACCGCGAAATCTTTGTCTTCGCAACGCTTGAGCCGTCGCTCGCCGCGTATCATCTCGCGTTCAGTCCGACGGGCGATCTGTACGTCACCGGCCCCACGACGTCGAGCTTCGACCGCGTCTACAAAATCACTCCCGGCGGTGATGTAAGCGTTTTCTTCCGCGGACTCGGACGCCCACAAGGCCTCGCTTTCGATCGCTTCGGCAATCTTTACGTCGCGGCTTCTTTCAGCGGCCGCCGCGGCATCGTCCGGCTCACTCCTCACGCGGAGCCGCAAGTCG
>DATNKB010000021.1:0-3060 GCA_035603595.1 Candidatus Dormiibacterota bacterium | reverse complement strand
TCGGTTGCGATTCGGATTGTGAAAAAGGACGGTCGTTGTGTCATGATTAATCTCGATCCGGACACAGCCGAGGCTTCTCCTGTGGTGCTGGAACGAGTGGCCCGCCATCATGAGGGATGCTCGGGAGTGTACGGCGCGGTGCTGCGAGAAGGTGTTGTGCGCATGAACGATCCGGTATATCTGGCGTAAGTCGAGGCCGAGACTGAGGAACTGAATTGTCGATGAGAATCACACAAGAAGAAGCGCTCGAGCTTTTTAATTCCGACGATTTGATCGGCATAGGAATGGCAGCGAACGAAGTGCGCCGCAAGAAAACCGATCCGCGCGTGGCCACGTACCAGATTGACCGTAACATTAACTATACGAATTTCTGCACGGAGTATTGCTCGTTCTGCGCGTTTTACCGGCCGCTGGGGGCGAAAGACGGCTACATCCTTTCGCTCGAAACAATCTACGAAAAGATCCGGGAGATGATCGAGATTGGCGGCACGGGTGTGCTGATGCAAGGCGGCTTGCATCCGGATCTTCGGGTTGAGTTCTACGAGAACATGCTGAGCTCGATCAAGCAGAAATTTCCGCAGGTGCATCTGCACTGTTTTTCGGCGCCGGAAATTCTGTGCATCGCCGAAGTTTCGGGGCTTTCGGTGCGCGATACGATCGCGCGCTTGCGCGATGCAGGCCTCGACTCGATTCCGGGTGGCGGCGCGGAAATTCTCGACGATGAAATTCGCGCGCGCATTTCGCGGCTGAAGTGCCGGTCGGACGAATGGGAAGACATGCATCGGATCGCGCACTCGCTTGGGATGCGTACCACGGCGACGATGATGTTCGGTTGCGGCGAGGATTATCGCCACCGCGTAAATCACCTGGAACGCCTGCGCCGGATTCAGGAGGATACGGGCGGGTTTACCGCGTTTATTCCCTGGATTTTTGCGCCGGAGAATACACCGCTCGGGAAGAAAATTCCTGAAGCCACCGCTTTCGATTATTTGAAGACGCTCGCCATCAGCCGGCTGTATCTCGATAACATCGATCACATTCAGTCGAGCTGGCTCACGCCTGGGATCAAGATTTGCCAGGTGGGGCTGCAATTCGGTGCCGACGATGTGGGCAGTATTTTGATTGAAGAGAACGTGGTTTTTGCGGCCGGTGTGCGCAACCGAACGAACGAGGCGGAACTGCGCCGAATTATTTCCGATGCCGGCTACATGCCTGCGCAACGCGACACGCTGTATCGTTCCTACGTTCTGAAAAACGCTGCTTAGAATTTCTGCTGGAAACTAAGGTTTATCCTCGCGGACACTGCGGACTTCGATTGCGATTTCCGCGCCTTCTGGTAAATCGAGCGGTTCGATTGGAACTAGCACACCGTTCGCGAATCGCGCGCGAATTCTTCGTGGCTCAACTTGCAGACTAGACCCAGCTGTCGTCGACGCTGAAGCTTGAGATGAAAGCGATTTTGCCCGCGATTCTGGAGTCGCGCTACCCGCGCCGGCGAATTTCGGCACGCCTGCTTGATCGAGCGCCACATTGGCCAGCGCGTCGGCGTCGCGATTCAGTTCACGTCGAACGTGCTCGATCGCGAAGTATCCAATCTGCTTGGCCATCTTCGAGGCGCGCTCGTGCAGCGGCTTCAAATCGACGCTTTTTACTTTGTAGCGGCCTTGCATCTGGCGGACGAGCAATTCGGAATCGCTGCGGATTCGTAGCGCGGAGATATTGTGGCTCGTCACGTAATCGAGAGCCGCGAGCAACGCATAGTACTCGGCGACATTATTCGTTTCGCGTCCGATATTTTTCGCGAGTTCGAGGACTGTTTTTCCGCTCGGATCGCGGATGACGACCGCGTAAGAAGCCGGCCCCGGATTGCCGCGCGATGCTCCATCAATATTCGCGATATGAACTCCCGCGGGTGGTGTGGCGGCATGCGATTCGGAAAAAAGACGTGCGCTCGAGGGCGGTGGAGTTTTTGAAGAACGCTTCATCGGCGGCAGGCGCTCCCGAGGGTGTGGCGGGCAATCAAGATACCGGCGCTAATTTTCACCGGTGGAAGTAGCGGACGCAGAGGCGCCCGATGCCTGCGGCTTGTGATCGTCGAGCGGCGGCACCGCTGTGGGCTCGATGTAGTAGAGAATTCGAGTGCACGTCTCGCAGTGAAACAAATCCTCGTTCTTTGCGTTGCGCATTTTTTGGAACACGTGCGGCCGGATTTGCATGCCGCAGAGCGAACACTTTTCATTGTCGACTTCGGCGAGGGCAACGCCGCCGTGCCTTTTCGCGATGCGTTCGTAGTGGTCGAGCATATCTTCGGGGATTTCCGACGTAACGCGCTTGCGATCAACCTCAACCACCGCCAAATCTTTTTCGGCCGCAGCTTTTTCTGATTCGATTGCAACGCGCTGCGTGCGAACGGATCCTTCCACTTCTTTCAGCCTCTGCTCGGCGGCCTTAATGCGGCGATCGTACTCCTCACTGGCAACCATCTGCTCGAGCAGGCGATCCTCGGCTTTCGCAATTTCCTCTTCGGCCATCTGCACTTCGTGTTGAAGAGCTTTATAGGCTTCGTTGGTTTTGATTTGGGCGCTCTGGTCGCGGTATTTGCGGACGCGTTCCTTGTGCTGCTCGACGTCCAGCTCGTATTTCTTACGGTCTTTTGTCGTGGCGAGTTGCGCGGCCTTGCTCTGCTCGAGCTCGGTTTTCGCGGCAGCGATGCGCGCATCGAGATCGGCAATTTTCTTCGGGAAAGCGGCCAAGCGGGTGCGAACGTCGTTGAGCCGCACGTCCACGCTTTGTAATTCGAGGAGGTTCTGGAGAACCTTTAGCACAGAACGCCATTCTAGCATATGCGCAGGGGTGCTCGCAGAGGTGCCAAAACCTGGGCAGCAGCTCTATGTGAGGCTTGATTTAAGGAATGCGATAGAGTGGCGCCAGGAGTCCGCTTGCGCCTCCGCGTCAGCTGGTGCGGTGCCGCCGAAAGAGTAGCGTGCGTTGCGGAGATGGGGATTCCGCGAATCGCGAGCCGTGGTTGGCAGAAACGGATATCGCAGCATGTGGCCGGCA
>DATNKB010000020.1:0-8155 GCA_035603595.1 Candidatus Dormiibacterota bacterium | reverse complement strand
CGTTTTCTCGCTAGGTGTGGCCACGCAGGATGGCGTCCTGGGCCAGCTCTCGACCGTCTACCTCGACCGCCTGCCCGACGACTACCTCGAAACCTATCGCGAAAAAATTCGCGCGCTCACCGCCGACGATATCTTGCTCGCCGCTCGTCGCCACTTCGACTCCGCTAACGCCCAAATCATCCTGGTAGGCGACCGCGACCAAATCATCGACCAGGCCGCCCTATTCGGCCCAGTAACCGAATACACAGCCAATGGCCACAAACATTAACGATCAAACCGGTCACTCGAAACGCGGCTTTACCCGTTGAGGTGAAAGGTTTCAAGTAGCACAGGCATTCCTACCCGCCCTGAGGAACGAAGGGTTTACGCTGAGAACCGAAGGGCCTGTGCCACAAGTCACCAGATGCAACTCGTCGATATGCGAGGCAACGCAAAATTCGGTTCTTGTGGTTTGCTTCTCGTCGCAAGTGCTGCCATCGTTCTGTTCATTTACGCCGCCTCCAGCCGGGCCCAAAAAACTCCCCCGGCCCAACCAATCAACCTAAACACCGCCACAATCGCCCAACTCGAAACTCTCCCCGGCATCGGCCCCAACACCGCCAAATCCATCGTCGACTTCCGAAATCACAGCGGCCCATTCCAACGCGTAGAAGACCTCCTCGCCATCAAAGGCATCTCCAAATCAAAACTCGAAAAGCTGCGCCCCTACGTCACAGTCGGACCGACAGCACCCAACCGGCATCCGGACAGCCCGCATCAGGTTTCCTCTTCACTTAATTTTCAGAAAGCCATGTAAGCATTACCGCTAGCCGATTTAATTAAGGAGCTAGGCATGACACTTCAGCGCTTTCCATATCTCGGAATTATTGCCACCTCGATCGCGGTACTTGCAATCGTCGCATCCGGAAGCAGCAACAGCCTCAGCGCCAAATCCGCGAACGCCACACCAGGCCCCTCGGGCTACCACCTGCTCAAAAAAATCACTCTCGGCGGCGAAGGCGGCTGGGACTACATCACTTTCGACTCGCCCACGCGCCGTCTCTTCATCTCGCGCCAGACGAAAGTAATCGTCCTCGATGTCGACTCGGAAAAAGTTGTCGGCGAGATTCCGAATACCGAAGGTGTGCACGGCATCGCCCTCGCGCCCGAGTTCAACCGTGGATTCACGTCCAACGGCCGCGCCGGCACGGTAACGGTTTTCGATATGAAGACGCTCGCCGTCATTGACACCGTGCAAGCCGGAACAAACCCAGACGCCATCGTCTACGATCCCGCCTCGAAGCGCGTCTTCGCGATGAATGGACGCAGCTCGAACTCCACTGCGATCGACGCCGCCACGGGGAAAGTCGTCGGCACAATTGCGCTGGCTGGAAAGCCTGAATTCGCGGTGAGCGATGGCGCCGGCCACGTCTACGTCAACATCGAGGACAAGAGCGAGATGTGGCAAATCGATTCGCAAAAATTGACCGCTACCACGCACTGGTCCCTCTCGCCATGCAAGGAGCCGTCCGGCCTTGCAATGGACCTGGAGCATCGCCGCCTGTTTTCCGGCTGCGACAACAAAATGGTCGCAGTCGTCGATGCCGACACCGGCAAAGTGATTGCGACACCCGAAATCGGCGATGGCGTTGACGCCAACGGCTTCGATCCCGGAACAGGTTTTGTTTTTTCCTCGAATGGCGAGAGCGGCACGCTCACCGTCATCCACGAAGACACTCCCGACAAATACACCGTCGTCGAAAATGTTTCCACGCAGAAAAGCGCGCGCACCATGACGCTCGACCCAAAAACACACGAAGTGTTTCTAGTAGCAGCCCAATTCGGCCCGCGCCCCGCGGCAACGCCAGAAACTCCGCGTCCACGCCCGCCAATTCTGCCAAATTCATTTGTAGTCTTGATTTACGGAAGGTAACTCTAAAAAACCTGGTGCCCACGCTTCACAGGTTCAATCGACAGCGGCACCTGGTCCGCAATCTCAAGGCCGTAGCCTTCGAGCGCCACCACTTTGCGCGGATGATTCGTAAGCACGCGAATCCGTCGCAGCCCGAGATCGATCAAAATCTGCGCGCCAATTCCGCTCTCGTGCTGCACGAACCGCTGCCGCCCCGAATCCTGTTCGCTGCCCTCTCGCCGGTGATAGCGAATCTCAGGTAACGCAGCTTCTTCCGGCGCACGCGTATCAATTCCAAACCCGCGCCCAGTGTGATGCAGGTAAACGAACACTCCGCGATCCGCCGCCGCAATCGCCGCAAGCGACCGCTCGATAATCTCGTGGCAATCGCAGGCAGCTGAGCCGAGTACATCGCCAGTAAGGCAATGCGAATGAACGCGCACAAGCGGCGCGTCAAGATATTCCGGCACTCCATGTGCCGACTCAACATCCCCGCGCAATCCACTCGCACCAGCCGATGCATCGCCAATCAAATCGCCGCGCACCAGTGCGACGTGCACTTCGTGATCGATATCGCTCGAGTACGCGATCATCCGGAAATTTCCATGCTTCGTCGTCAGCACCGACTCCGCGATTCGACGCACATAGCGTTCATGCTGCATGCGGTAGCGAATCAAATCCGCGACGGTAGCAAGTTTTAAATTATGCGCGCGGCAGAATTCAATCAGTTGCGGCACGCGCGCCATCGTGCCGTCTTCATTCATGATTTCGCAAATCACGCCAGAATGGTCGCGCCCGGCAAGCCGCGCCAAATCCACGCAAGCTTCCGTCTGCCCCGCGCGCACCAACACGCCGCCATTCCGCGCCCGCAAAGTATGAACGTGCCCCGGCCGCGCCAAATCCTCCGGCCGCGTATTCGGATCCGTGGTCGCCAGAATGGTCGTCGCCCGATCCGCCGCGCTGATCCCCGTCGTCGTCCCGCGCTTGGCGTCGATGGGCTCGCAGAATGGGGTGCCGAAGGCGGACGTGTTGCGGGGCGAAATCTGCCGCAGGTCGAGGGCGTCGCAGCGCTGCTCGGTGAGCGAGAGACAGATCAGGCCTCGGCCGTGCTTGGTCATGAAGTTGATGGCTTCGGGGGTGATGCAGTCGGCGGCCATCGTCAGGTCGCCTTCGTTTTCGCGGTCTTCGTCATCGACGAGGACGATCATGCGTCCCTGGCGCATTTCTTCGACGGCTTCTTCGACCGTGGCAAACGGCGCTTTACGCTCTGTCATTTGTTTGGCTCGTTTTCATCTTAATACAGGTTGCGCAAGAGTGGCGAAGACCCGATGACTTGACTCGTCGAATCCCTTGTGCGTCGCGAGATTGCAGTCCGGGTGCGATGCGGACTGCTAATCTTAGACCCCCTTTTACCGCCGATTAGAAATTTGTATCGTGCTGCAAATAAGCCGGTTATCCGAAGTTTTAATCGCGTTACCGTGGATTAGATGTTTGCGGCGGCGGGACGTTTCGTCCCCGGTGCCACGGCCGGCTTTGGCGCGCAAATTTCATAATCCAAAGGTCACGGTAGCACGGAGCAGAGAGCGATTACAACGAATGTTTCGGGTGGGGATCTTTGGTGGGGCTGGCCGGCTGTCCATTTGCGGGGATAACACAGGATTTTTTCGCGATTGGAAGGCGAATTCAGGGCTCAGTGCTGCGGTCGTTTACAAATGCGGACTGATTCATAGGAAGCTACAAAAGCGAAAATTAGGTGCACAAAAAGCGACGCTAAAACGGTCAAGTACCTTGACCTAGTTGGGTTACTTTTTGGGAGGCGAGGAGGCAGGGAATCAGCGGAAGAGGTGGTGCTTCACCCGCATCGTGACGCGCCAAAGCAGTGGGGTGCTGGAAAAGGGGATGTGGGTGCTATCCCCTTCTCCACGGCTTGCGGCATGCATTTTGTCGGGTTGGGGGTTGATCAATCAACGTTAATGCGAGTTGCCGCTATTGATCCTGTAGCCTCCGCGATGGGAGTTCCGACGCCGACGGCTTCGAAGCTGGGCGGCCAGAGCTTTAGGATCCAGTCACGCCGAAGCGACAAGCCGTGTTAACTACCAGTAAGGTTGGCGGGTGGCCCACCCTTCTCAGCTTCGTATGCGTGGTTTCCACAATTGACGTCGCTTCTGTGAGGATGATACCACTCGGGTAGATTACTTCGAAGTTTAGTCTCAGTTCTTGCGGTGCCCCATCCTTCGCTGGGTTTGCGAAGGGTGGGAGGGGGTTGACTTGCTTCGATTCGGAAGACGAACAAAACAACTGGGCCTGGAGTAGTTACCGGTTTTATCAGTATGGGGAAGAGAGTTTGTGCCGACCGGATGGATTGAAGGATTAGGCATGAAACGCGGAACTAGGACGGAAATATCAACATTAAGTTGACACCAACATTAAGTCAACACCAACACCAACACCGAAAACACCCACCCTTCGCAAAATCGGCGAAGGATGGGGCACCCGTAAAATCTAAGGCGTAAAACCTAATGCCTCGGAGCGAAGTTTGAGTGCTATCGTTTGTTCGGTGGTGCGATCAGGTGCGGATAAGGGGAGGGTGGGCCACCCGCCCAAACACTAACCCCTACGTAAAACCTCAGATAGAACGACAAGATAACCAATTGTAATTAGGGAAACGTAGAAAAGTCCCAAGTTAATCATGAACGCGGTGGCCGAAAGTATCTTATGCAGTTCAGACCCTAGCTCTATTCTCGGACTCTGCTGATCCATCGTCAGAACGAAACGGATGCCCCGATGAATTTCTAGCGCCAGACGCCACAGGAACAGTGTCGCCCCGACAGCTAAAAACAAGCCCATCGCCACGAAGAAATCCAGCCGCTGCAGATATTTCACCACTACGATCCCAATAAAAATGAATCCCACTGACAATGTGATCGTCGCTCCTAGAAAGTAAAGGGAACGGAATGGCGATCGCAGAAAAAACTCCGACATCCCCAACCGGTTTCTGCTGATCAGGAACCACTCTGCGGGTTGCATCTTAGCCTCCAATAACAAAACAGGTTAGTCCGGCTACCAGAGCCACAGTTCCCACAACACCTAACACCGGCGCTGCGACACTTGCGGAGGCGCCTGTAAGGATCGGCGGGTGGCCCACCCTTCTTTGTCGCGTATCGTGGTTTCCCCAATTGACGGCGGTTCCGTGAGGATGATACCACTCGGATAGATTACTTCGAAGTTCAGTCTTAGTTCTTGCGGGTGCCCCATCCTTCGCTGGGTTTGCGAAGGGTGGGATGGGATTGACCTGTTTTCGATGCCGAAGAATCTCAAGCGCCGCTATGGGACTGGGAAGCTGCATTTCACTACGTTCAGTTGTTTTCGGCGTTGGCCGTTTTTGAGGACGGTGCGGGCGCGGAATGCGTTTCTGGTGGTTCTCAATGAAGTGCGGGGGCGCTATCGTTTCGTAATCGTTGGGTATGTGGTGATGCCGGAGCACGTTCATTTGCTGATCGGGGAGTCGAAGAAGGCGAATCCGTCGGTGGTGGTGCAGGTGTTGAAGCAGCGGGTGTCGCGGAGGTTGAGGGCGAGGAGTCGGGGGAAATCTTCGGCGGGACAGCTGAGTTTGTGGAAGGATGCCGCGGAGCACCGCAGTTTCTGGCAGCGGCGTTTCTACGATTTCAATGTGTGGAGCCGGAAGAAGCGAATTGAGAAATTGAATTACATGCATATGAACCCGGTGAAGCGAGGGCTGGTGACGGATGCGAAACTATGGGCGTGGAGTAGTTTCCGGTTTTATCAGTATGGGGAAGAGGGTTTGTGCACACCGGATGGGTTGAAGGATTAGGAGGGAAGCGCGCAAGTAGGAGAGAAACCGAAACCAACATCAACACCAACACCGAAAACACCCACCCTTCGCAAAATCGGCGAAGGATGGGGCACCCGCAAAATCTAACGCGTAAAACCTAATGCCTCGGAGCGAAGTTTGAGTGCTATCGTTTGTTCGGTGGTGCGATCAGGTGCGGATAAGGGGAGGGTGGGCCACCCGCCACCCGCAAAGACTGGGGCAGGATTCGGAAGAGTGGTCGAGTGGTATCATTCGCGCGGCGGTGCCAGGAATTGTGGGGACTACGAATGGAAGTTGAGAAAAGGTGGGCCACCCGCGGTGAGATACTGCCCAAGTTTGATAGCACTGGTAAGCCCGTAACTTACCAGGAGTGGGACGTGAATCCTTCGAACGGAGGTGCGCGCGACGCTTCTCGTATCGTCACCGGTAGCGACGGGAGTGCCTACTACACGGCCGATCACTACCAGACTTTCACGAAGATACAATAAGCGGCGAGGGGTTGACACACGATTACGGAGAGCGACGACGGTTCATTCTGCGAGGGTCGCAAGATGGTAGATATCTTCTTAGATGGTAAAGATTGGAGAGTAGCTGACGATGTGTACAGGACTTTCCTCAAAGCCGTAGGAGCGCCGCATTGGCATGGCCACAATTTCAATGCGCTCCGCGACAGCATCACAGTCGGTCGAATAAACAAGATCGAAATCCCGTACGTCATCAAGATCCGCAATTATGGCTTGATAGGCGCGGACGCAAAGGATATGGCGGATAACTTCGTTCACTTCATTGGACAACTGCACGAATCCGGATTTCCTGTGACCGTTACGATTGAAAATAAAGATTCTGATTGAGTGGAGAGGTGAGTGGCCCAAATGTCTTTGCTTCGTATGTGTGGTTTCCACAATTGACGGGGCTTCTGTGAGGATGATACCGCTCGGGTAGGTCACTTCGAAGTTCAGTCTTGGCTTTTGCGGTGCGCGCAAAGTCGAGGGCCTGATCCTTCGCAATGAATTTCAAATTTGAAGATGAGGCTAAATGCAGATCCCTCGACTGCGCTCGGGATGACAGCGTTTGGGGGGAGCGAAGGCGAAGTGCGGACGAATGAATTTCAAATTTGAAGATGAGGCTAAATGCAGATCCCTCGACTGCGCTGGGGATGACAGCTTTCGGAGAGCGAAGACCAGGGCTGACGGGGCCGAAGGTGCAGAGGCTCGCGGAAAATGTGCCGCGAGTGGAGGACGCTGCGCGTCGCCTGGGCCCCGGTGCTTTCCACAGGGCTAACTTGTGCCGCGCCCCGACAAAGAAGTCGGGACGCAGAAATCGCGCCTGCGGCGCTGAGTTTATCCTGGCTCTTTCTTATTCGCTGTGTCGACATCTGTCAGGAGATATATAGGGCTGTGTTGCTTGTGAAGCGAAAAGAACGAGATTGTGACGGGAGGCAAGCATTGGGGATGGAGCCTTGTTGTTACGGGGGCGCAGGCTGAAGCCTACGCTACTGGAACTGCGTTGCGTGAGTGGAGGTGTGGGGTTGAGAGGGAATCACGCACTGCTCGTGCGATCATTTGGTGCGGGTGTCTGTGCCTTCGTTCATTAGGGTCCAGTGGGCGCCGGAGTCGTCGGTGAATTTTGTGTTCCAGGTGACGATGCCGGGCTTTGAGAAGTCGTTGATGGTCTTGATGTGGATTTTCTTGCCTTTTTGTTCTTCGTCCGTGTCGTAACTCCAGATGGAGCCGTCGATGGTGAGGGGTGTGGCGCGAGGTGTGCCCGAGCGGTCGAATCCGCAGAACTTGTAGGATTTTTCGGATTCGTTGTAGGTGTAGATCGTGAGGTCGTTGCGGGTTCCTGAGGGGCCGGTGAAGAGGTGGTCGCAGATCATGTAGCCGCCGTAGGCGGACCAGCCGCAGGTCATTGTGATGGTGATTTCTCCTGCGTGGCTGAGGGGCGTGTCGTAGAGCTTGCCGTGGGTGGTCCATTGGCCGGTCCAGGCGTCGAGAACCTTGAGGGCTGACGATTGCGGAGGCGGGGCTTGGTGCGGGGAATGCGAGAGGGTTGTTGGCGCGAGGATTGAGAGGGTGATTAGGAGAGAGGAGAGAGCTTTCGAGGACAGGCGGAGATGGCGCATCTGGACACCTCGGGATGGAGTCTTTGAGTCGGTGAATCTGACGCGCGGAGGGGAGGAAGGTGAGCTTGCCTTTGTTCTTGTTCGAAGTTCAGGCAACGGTTGGCCCACTGGTTGAACGACGCGAAAGATGGAAGAAAGGCTCGCGGGAAATGCACCGCGAGCGGAAGATGCGCGTCGTCTGGGACCCAGCGCTTCCGCGCTGGGCTAACTTCTGCCGCGCCTACGGCGCTATTCGGGAGTAGGGGCGGGATTGGTCTTATAGATTGGCAGAGTTCCTTTTTTGTGGACTATATCGGGGAATTACGTTTTA
>DATNKB010000019.1:0-6235 GCA_035603595.1 Candidatus Dormiibacterota bacterium | reverse complement strand
ACCGTCTGTTGTCGCGTATGTAAGTCCACGCCTATAATCTGCATCTCGGCCTCCTCGGTTCCGAGCTTTGCCGGGTGATCACCGCAAAGTTTACTCGAACCGCTCGGAGGCCGACTTCGTTATGCCATCAGGGATTATCACCACCTATCTCAGTCTGAGATAGCTGGTGCGAAGAGGATTTCTCAACATCTATCCGAGAGATGGTGAGCGAGTCCTGTAGCAAATAGCTCGTTTCGTTCACAGCGAGTGTTCGCGTTCTTTGCAATCGCGACAGAGGCGAGTCCAAGGCACAGCTTCTAAGCGGGCTCTAGAAATTGGATTTCGGCAGGCCTCGCAGGTGCCAAACGTTCCATTTTTGATTCGAGCGAGGGCCTCCTCGATTGCCCGGAGAAGCCGCAGGTCGGTTTCATGCAAGTGGATCTGAAGTTCCGCTTCGGTGTTCGCATTAGCTTGGTCGACGGGATCGCCCCGGTGGCCCCCGGCGGCCGGAATCGGACTCTCGGCTTCGGTACTTGTGACCGACATTTCGCCCCGTTTTTCGAGAAGGACTCGTTTGTACCGATCTAAATTTCTTCTGTCCATTTCCGATTTCCTATACTCGATAGAAATCCACGGACTGCAGAGAAATATCTTACACCCATGAAAAGTCGGTGTCCGCGAATGGAAAAACCGGCGGCAGCGCTATGGCTCGGAGAGCGTGTAGTAGAATCAAGGATCAGGCAACCTGATACCGTCGCGCGTCGAGGCGCATTATGTGAAGGAGCTAGTAGAAGCAATCGCAAAGGCCCTCGTCGATATCCCCGATCAGGTTCAGGTTCGTGCGATTGAAGGCGAGCAGGTTACTGTGTTCGAGTTGCGCGTCGCCCCGAGTGACCTTGGAAAAGTAATCGGACGCCAAGGACGCACCGCCGAAGCCATCCGCTCGATCCTAAGTGCGGTGGGCGCGAAGCTGCGAAAGCGCTTCACACTAGAAATCCTTGACTAGTGTTCAGGGCGTGCTCTTCAGGCGCCTTACGACGTTGCCTGCGCGAGCTTCGCGATCATGAGAGGCGCAAGCCCTTTGTCGCGCTCCCTCAGCTTCGCGAACTTCTGGCCATGGTTCTCGATCTCCGCCCTGCTCGGTATCAGACATCGCCTTCCCTCGGAGGCTCCTCGATCTTCGTTGGACGCTCGTCGCTGTCTTTCCAATTAGCAACTGCAAGTTAGTCACCCCAAAACGATTTTTGAAAGTGTGCAGAACTGAACAGACACAGAGAATCGCTCGCGTTACAAGTATTGCGTAAAGCTGGGGAATCGATTCCGTGGTCGCGTTCAGGATTCAGCTGAGCGGAAGCTGAGCACAACGGAAGTTTCCTGAATTACCCCTCGCCAAGACAGCCCCACCGCAAACGAGACGCCAATGTCTAACACAATCAACACAGGAACCACACTGATCGAGGAAAACTCCTTGAGGATGGAATCCTTGCGGATTCGAAAGCGATCCTTGGGCCCGTTTCTACATGGCTGGTGAAGTCATTCGAGCATGGCGGAAGGCGTCCGGAAAACAAAGCCATTACGCGAGCGAGGGCAATTCCGAGGCGCAAGTGATCGAGGAAACAGAGTGCAAGACGGTCGGCTGCGGCTCGGCAACTGGCGGCCCTTCCTTTGCCACTGAATTGGCCAAGGGCAAGATGTCGAGGAGACACTGCCCATCAAGAACATGGATATCGTGGCGCGAATTCAGCCTTCCCCCAGTGCAATCCTGTCCGATGGCCTCAGACGCTCGCGTGAATGAAACAGTAAGATCACTGTAGACGTGGGGAGATTTCAAATGGCAGAGACAATCAAGGCGGGGACGATCCTTTTCAAGGATGGCACATTCTTGCCGGATGCGCTGCAGTTCGAAAGTGAGCCCTGTGCGACTGGTTGGAGATTAGTCAAGGATTTCGATGGGTATGGATTGGATCGCAAAATCCGCGATGCAGGATGGACCTTCTTCTGCATTGCGGGTGAAATCAAGGCGATCGTCTTGGGCTTCGAAGGGCAAAAGAGCGTTCTGAGGGCCGTCAAGCGACTGTCGGCGGGGCTGAAGTCGGAGAAATTCAATTCTTTGGAAATCACGCGAGTGGTCTCGAAACGCTTCCTGGGAGTGCCCTATGTGAGTGTCTCGGCCCGCTCAAGACATATCCAGGAAAGTTTGTTTCTATTGCGTGACAAGGACCTTCGAAAGTTGGGACCGAGCAAGATCGCGTGCCGCCCGGGCCAAAGTGTGGATCTGACGAGCAGCAAAGGGCTGCCGCAAGGAACAATGATACAAGCTGACGTGGTTCCGATCCGATCTCGAGGCTGTGACGGCGAGATGCTGCTCGTGAGGGAATAACAAAGAAAGATGGCGCGTGCTGCGACCCTCAATCAGAAGCGGTGACAACGGCGGTTCTCGGGGATGGAGTTTCTCGATCAGCGCACGACAGCCGGACAGGGGCTATGAAATCCAAACACAAAGCCCAAAAAGTAGCCGAGTGGATGCTCAAAGAATTGAAACGGCAGGGTAAACTCCACCGGGATACCGCCGTCTACGAGATAGCAGAGAAATTCGGGAGCCGGTCCACAACTTACGACAATAAGGACGGGAACTTAGCTATCCGAATCGACATTCTCGCCGCATTTAGAGAGCTAACCAAAGACTCTGTAGTTTGGGTTCAAGAGGACCGCTACTGGCGAATGCGCACCCCGGGCGACGAGCCGGGCAGACACCAGACTTATACTCCGATGAGCAACGAAACCTTCGAGCTTGGATTTGAAGGCTGCGGTTATACGATGAAGGTATCGTTGCAGCACAGTGCGAACGACGAAAAATGCTACGCGTGCCATCCGGAGCTGCGAGATGTTCCAGCGCCTGGAAAATGTCCGGCTTGTGTAAGCGCGGCGAAATTCAAGAGCAGGGGCGCATAGAGTTCCGGTACGCCTTGCCCGTCTTGGATTTGATGATCTTTGTCGAGAATTTCCGGCAACACATCTTCAGTAAGCTGGCGCAAATATTGACTGTTCGTGTTTATGCGCTTGCGACAGGCTTGGCGCGACGCAAGAAGCCGTTCACTGAATCTCCTCGGAGGAAAGGATCACTTAGGTACGCGTGTACGAACGGGGTCACTGGAAGACAATTGTTTCTAAGACGAAGCAGACCTTGCGGAAGGGCTTACAAACTTGTGGAGTGAGGAATCCCAGAGATGGTAATCGCCAGGTTCCTTCGCGAACAGAATCTCCAAGCGTTGCTTCGCCGCCAGCACGTCCTCGACTGCCTCAATCCACTCAAAAGATCCATCAGATCGGAGTTTGAAGATTACGTACTTAGAAGTCATAAAGCCCAACTTGAAGAGAGGAGACCTCTAGCGTCTACCTACGCAGGATGATAGTCAACCTGATAGTTTGGAGCTCTCTACGTGTAGTTACCTTGGGTTTTTCTGGCGACAGTTACAGGAATCACCGTTTCGTGGCCAAGACTAACAGTGCGAAGGCAGTCCGGGAACGATGGCAACTTCCATTATTGGTGTCACGAATTGAGTGTCGCTATTTCTTCGAAAGCTCGCCCTGGAAATGACTCTCAACTTCTTCATGACTCAGCGGATTTTTTGCTTTCGTCAATATGATCGAATAGACGACTTCATTCCCAGCAACCTGCGCGGTGATAAATGCTCCGCCTTTCGGCAGTTCTTGGTAGATGAATTTCACTTTTCTGCCGTCTTCGAGTTTCTTGATCCACTCTTCGTCGAGCATGGAAACGAGCCGCCAGCGTGGTGTTGCGGATGATTTGACTGCGGCGAGTCTAACAGAAAGAGCTCGACGCAAGGCAAGCCTTAAGCGGGGAGGTGGAAAGGGCGAAGCCAGAGAGCGCTCAGCGTTCTTTGACGACGTACCATTTATCGTTGAATTCAGTTACGCCGGTCGCGTCCGATGTGGTTTTTCCAAGCGTCAGCTTCCCCTTGAGAGCCAAACGGAGTCGCTTGTTCAGGGCTCGGAGACCAGAAAGTCTTTCCATACGGCTCGGATACGGTCGATGATAATTTTCGTGTGGGGAGTGCAGTCAATCGTGGAAGTACGCGCGCGCTAGCAGCGCAAGGTTCTGGTCCCAGCCTCGGTCCCGGTGAAATATATCGGGTACATGGCTGTCCCTACGCTTGGATTGCCCAGCTTTCTTCCTAGATTTTTCCTTGCTCCATCTTTCTTCCCAGACTTTTCTTAGTTGAACTATTTCCCCCATTCTCCTAACGGGAAGGGGAGAAGGGGATTGTGGATTCAGGTTATATATTTGGCTCTATGATCCAATCACGGACCAAATCTGGTGAAAATGGGTGTCCGATTACATCGGCCCTCACCTGAATCTGGCGGGACTTGACCGTTTTCGACAGGATTCCTGATTCCTCACTCAATTCTGTGTCGGCTTGCATTTTTTGCGAGAACTGTGTCAGTTGCGATGGCAATTCGCTTCTCAGGTGTCGACCACAGTTGTCTGGTATACGAAGTTGTCGCATTTTGAGATAGATGGTGATAAGAGGAGTGGCTGTTGAAAAACGCGCCCACTGGCGGAGCTTTGAACTGAGGTGGTTGTTTCCTGCGGGGGTATCGGGCCTTCTTTTCTATCTCAGATTGGCACCGTGGCTGATTCTAGAGATCTCGATCTAAGGAAGCGGGCCAGTCGTTTCAAGTTCTGCGCTGTAGCCGCGAGAAAGAACTGTTCGCGAACATGCTTGATTCTCCGCAAGCGCACCCTGCGCAGTCCGATCTGATTCTTAAGCTCCGCAAAGAGTGCTTCTACTTTCCGACGTTGGCGTTGCGCTGCCGCGAAAGCCGGAACGGTCGTCCGCTCTCGTGCCCGTTGTCGCGCCGCTTCATGGACATGGATCGCAATTTGCCGATAGTGTCCGGTGGTGCACCGCGATTTGTGCGCACACTCCCGACACCGTTTTCGCGTCGCGCGATAGATATGGTTTCGGTTGCGCGGATTCACCCCAAGGTAGGTTAGTCGCTTTCCTGCGGGACACTGATAACTGTTCGTTTCCGGATCGTAGATGAACCTTTCAATCCCGTACAAGTTGGTTTTGGGAGCAGGGCTTTCTTTCACGCGGATATACGGAGTGATGTCTCGCTCCTCAAACCAGGCCAAAAGCTCACCGTTCCCATAGGTCGTGTCGGCGGCAATGGACTGTGGGAAACGCCCGCGTCTTTCCGCTGACCGTGTGATCATCTCGCGAGCCGCCGCACTTTCCTGGCTCAGCCGGGCGGTCGTAGCTTGAACGCCCACAATCACGCAACTCTTGTTGTCGATCAGATAGTTGTTGAAGTACCCCAGTTCCGCAGGACGATCGCCCTTGGTGGAATAGGTCGAATCCGGATCCGTCGTCGATATCTGGTCTTGTTGGGGGGCCGGCTCTTCGACCGGGTTCTCTTGCTCGAGGTCCGCCAAGTACTCTCGCACCGTTCGTTTCACGTGAGCTGCTTCCGGCAGTTGCTCCCGCGGGATGCGGCTCAATCGGCTGGCGTTCGCGGGAATGAAGCTGCCATCCACGGACAGGTGCTCGCCCTCGACCAACCCGGCTTCCATGCAACGGTCCACGATCTCCTCAAAGAGCTGCTGAAAGAGGTTCGACTCCTGAAAGCGTCCATGACGGTTCTTGGAAAACGTGGAGTGATGGGGAATCTCCTGATCGAAGCTGAGTCCGGTAAACCAGCGCCAGGCCAGATGCATCTGCAGCTCCTCGACCAGCTTGCGCTCGCTGGTGACACCGTAGAGATAGCCGATCAGCAGGATGCGCAACAGGAGTTCCGGATCAATCGAAGGTCTGCCCGTATCGCTGTAGGAGTCCTTCAACTTCTCACGAACGAAATCGAAGCTGATGTGCCGGTCAATGAGACGGAGTAGGTGGTTTTCAGGAACCTGATCTTCGATACGAAAGTAGTAGAACAGCGACTCGGAACGAGCGTGTTGTCCCATCATAATCCGCAAGCCTCCGTGAATGGCGATGAAGAAAAGCATCGGCAGAACGCTTGCTCATGTAGACGTTGCTGCCAACACTTCAGTTCGCATTCACGAAGACTTTTTCAACAGCCACAGGATTTATCAACACCTATCCACCGCAGCGAATTGCGATAGTCCGAAGCCCATCGGCCTCTTCGGAACGGTCAATGCGAATTCAACTCTTTGTCGAGGTAAACCGCGAGTTGTTCCTCCCGCGTTACGAGCATCTGGCTCCCATTTTTA
>DATNKB010000018.1:0-6041 GCA_035603595.1 Candidatus Dormiibacterota bacterium | reverse complement strand
AGCAGTACTTTTCCCGGGCCCTCGGCCTGCAGCTTAGCCGCCAACGCCGTTACCTGAACCCGTGGTACAACGCGATCGGCGCGGTGCTTCCAAAACAACGAAACGCGATAACCGACAAACGCAATCACGGCCAGGATGATCACGATCTCCACTGCATGCTCCGCCGTGCGAAATCCATTGACAATCTTCGCCACAAAGTCACGAAAGATAAACCCCACGGTGCCATACGCGAGCGTGTAAGCGCTGGCACCCAAGAAATCCAACGCCAGAAACTGAAAGAACGGCATTTTCATGCTTCCAGCCAGCGGGGCTGCCATCGTACTCACGCCAGGAACGAACTTGGCCACCAGCAACGTCGGTCGGCCGCGCTTATAAAACGATTCCGCTGCGCGCAGAACACATGTTTCCGGATCGACTGAAATCCGGCACAGAAATTTCAAAATTGTCCATCCCGTACGGCTCCCAAGAACGTACAGCAACGAGTCGGCCAAAACCATCTCACCGCAAGCAATGCAACCGCCGGCCCGTACAGGGCACCCGACGCCGCAGCGGCTCCTCCCGCAACAAGAGCCACCGCACCGGGCACCGGTACTCCAATGGCTTCCGCAAAGACAACCAAACAGATGATGATGTATCCGTGGTGCACAATTAAAGCGAGGAGGTCATTCATAGGGTCAATCAAGACTAGCACGCAACTCGATTAGCGGACGAGGAACGCATTTCCCCGTAAGTGTTCTATCGATCAAAGCACTGATCAGGTGCGCCTTCTCTCGACAATGTTCTCTCTTGGGGTAGATGTTGAGAAATCCTCTTCCCACGTCTCTTGAGATAGATGGTGATAATCCCTGTGGCTGTTGAAAAACTCGGTTTTTCTGAAAAAAGTCGAAAATCGGGCGATAGAAAATGTCTAGGAGACTGGAAAAAATCGTTCGTAGAGCTTCCTGACGCGAAGCGATTTCTGCGAATTCGTGGAGAGCGAGTTTTTCAACAGCCACCCCTGTTCTCGACAGCAATCCTGTCGAGCGTCTCGGCGACTTAAATTCGTCCTCAGTCATGGTGAACTTGGCTAGAATGTATCAACGCAACAACGGAGGCATGCTAATGACGCCTGCCGAACGTGAACGAGCAGCCGCTTATGTGGCGGAAACACGCGAGAACTTGGTGCGCTCGACGCGAAACCTCTGGCGTGCCCAACTGCAATTCAAGCCCGCACCGGAACGCTGGTCCGTGGCCGAATGCCTAGAGCACATTATCGTCGTGGAGGGACTTATTCTGAGCAACGTTGAAAAGACGTTGCAGCAGGCGCCCGCTTCTTCCAAACCAGCCATGCGCGACGACGAAATCCTGTGCACGATCGTCAATCGCACGTTTCGCGTGAAAGGCCCGGAACGCCTCATGCCTACGGGCCGATGGTCGCACGATCAGTTACTCAGTGAATTTGACGCGGCCCGCAAGCGCACATGCGACTTCGTCGCCTCCACAAACGCGCCGCTCCGCGAGCACGGCTACCCGCACCCACTGTTCGGTCAGTTCGATTGCTACCAGTGGCTCCTTGCAATTGGAGGACACGGCGAACGTCACCGCGCCCAGGCGGAAGAAGTAATGGCCGAAGCGGATTTCCCGCATTTAAGTCTCCCGCATTTAAGTACGGGGATGTGAGATTTCGTCGCATTCTGAAATAGGTGGTGATAATCCCTGTTACCAACATCTACCTGAACATCAATGTCCGGTTAACGCGTTAGTCCTTTCTGAGTACAAGCCACCCTCATACTTCGGGCGATCCTACAAGGACGAGTGCGTGCCGAAAGCCGCGACGGCCTAACACCTCGTCGGCTGTTTCACCGCATCGTGACGCGCTGAAGCAGTGGACCGGTGGCAAAGGGGATGTAGGTGCTATCCCCTTCGCCACGGCTTGGCGCATGCATTTTTTCAGGTTGGGAGCTGATCAATCGACGTTAATGCGAGTAGCCACTATTGATCCTGTGGCCTCCGCGATGGGAGTTCCGACGCCGACGGTTTCAAAGCTGGGCGGCCAGAGCTTGAAATCGAAGCTACCTGTGTAGGTTTGGCCGTTGGAGGCAACTTTAATTTTCTCGTCGTCGGTGAAGATGTTTGAAAGGTTGCCGGCGGAATCGAACATCAGACCGATGTGGTGCAGCTTGACCATCCCGTTGCCTGTCTCCTTCCAGACGCCGTAACAGATGTTTCCACCCTCGGGCGGCTTGACCGCGTTTTCGAACTCAGTTCCATCCGCGTGCCACATTTTAAAGGATTCGAGGAAGGGGAAGGGAACGGGAGGGAAAATAGGGGCACCAGATTCGGTCTCGGCGGTGTAATTCACATGCCAGAGACCCACGATGGCATGAGGCCCGCTTGGTTTGTCGTCGTCATTACGGACGGCCCCAGAGAGGGGGACGAAGGGGATGGAGGAAGCCGTTCCCGTCTTGGATGGAACGGCGCAACCCCCAGCCTTGGCGCCAGAAGCGGTGGACAAGAGGCCCAGTCCTACCAATGCAACAAGAGCGAAGAACCATCCGCTCTGAACTGCCCGGAAACTGTCCAATTTGGTTTTCATTTTTTCTCCTTTTCGAATTCAGTTGATTCGGACTGCCGTTTGCGGGAACAGGTTTCTGCGGGTTCGCGACGAACGTCAATTCCCGTTCAATCCTAGTTATGTCCCCAGGCATGTTATTGATGTTAAAAGCCTTGCAGTTCTCTATTCCGCACTTAATCGCCGTGTTACACTTTCCGACCGTCCTACGCAGCCTTCGAAAATGAAACAAGCACTCTCCAACCAGATCCCTCGCTTCATCCGTTTCGGCGTTTTTGAAGTGGATACGCATTCGGGGGAACTGCGCAAGGCGGGGATAAGGGTGCGACTGCAGGGCCAACCGCTCCAGGTTCTAATGATCCTGCTCGAACGCGGAGGCGAAGTGGTGACCCGTGAGGAGTTGCGGTCGCGAATCTGGCCCGGTGAATCATTCGGCGACACTGACCACGCTTTGAACAAGGCGATCGCGCGCATTCGAGAGGCCCTCGACGACTCCGCTGAAACTCCCCGTTACATCGAGACGCTCCCACGCCACGGTTACCGCTTCATCGGAACCGTTTCCACACCGATTTCCACTCCAAAATCCATCTGGTCTCGATGGGCTTCGGTCATCGGCGCGTCGGTAGTCGTGGTTGGACTGACTGCGGGCAGCCTCTGGTGGCTGAATGGGCGTAAGGCGCACGCACTGAGCCCGACGGACACGGTTGTCCTCGCCGACTTCACGAACACCACCGGCGACAGCGTTCTCGACGACACTCTCCGACAAGGAATGGCCGTGCAGCTCGAACAATCGCCGTTCCTCAATCTCATTTCAGACGAGCGCATCCAGCGTACGCTATCCCTTATGGGGCAGCCGTCTAATGCGAAGCTTACGCCTAACATCGCGCACGATCTGTGCCGCAGGACGAACAGTGCGGCACTAGTTGATGGATCGATTTCGAGGCTTGGTAGCGAGTACGTGATCGGACTCGATGCGGTTAGTTGCGGCACTGGACAATCGCTCGCACGGGAGCAGGTTCAGCTGGCGCGCAAAGAAGACATGCTGAACGCGTTGAGCCGCGCGAGCACGAGCCTACGCAAAAAGCTCGGTGAATCGCTGACGTCGATCCAGAAGTTTGATACGCCACTTGAGGAAGCATCCACACCCTCTCTTGAAGCGCTGCAAGCTTACAGTCTTGGGTGGAGAGCCATGAATGAGAACGAGGACTTTGATAGTGCTCGCTCGCTCTTTCAGCGGGCTATCCGTCTCGATCCGAACTTTGCGATGGCTCATGCCGGGCTTGGATGGAGTCTTCCGGGGGACGCAAAACAAGAAGAGACAAAGAAAGCTTATGAACTACGTCATCGGGTAAGCGAGCGGGAGAGGTTCTACATCGAATCTCACTATACGCTTATCACTGGCAACCTCGACAAGCTTCGAGAGATTAGTGAACTGTGGGTGCTAACTTATCCTCGAGACCCTTTAGCACGGAGCACTTTAGGTGGCAGCTATCTGATTCTCGGACAGTACGACAAATCCGTTAGGGAGCTTAGCGAAGCCATCGCGCTTGATCCGACAGAGCCTGCGTCCTACGGCAGCCTCGTAGTTGCGTATCAAAGCTTAAACCGCCTAGCGGAGGCTCGTGCAACAGTCAACATGGCACAAGAGAAGGCTCATTACCCTATCTATTGGCATCTCCCCCTTTACTATCTCGCTTTTTTGGAGAGCAACGAAGCTGGAATGGCTCAAGAGATCGCTCAGTCCTCGGGAAAAGGACCATCTGAAGCCATCCTGTTACAGTTTGGAGCTTCCCACACAGCTGCGTATCAGGGAAAGCTCAGGAAAGCTCGCGAGCTCTCTCGTCAAGCGATAGCCTCGGCTGGGAGCTCCGGCTATGGAGTCTGGTTTCAGGCCGACACGGCCACCACCGAAGCGCTTCTCGGCAACGTAAAAGAAGCCCAACAGCAGGCAAGAGAGGTACTCTCCGCCCTGAAGAGGCAAGACCAGTGGCCAAAGCCGTACATACAAGGAGACGCAGCCGCAGCGTTGGCGCTTTCAGGGAATTCGTCGCAGGCAGAACTGGTGGCGGCCGATTTGAATAAGCGATTTCCGGAAAGTACCATAGTTCGGCAAAATTACCTGCCACTAATCCGCGCCCAGATCGCGCTCAATAGCCACGACTCATCCATGGCCATCCATATTCTCCAGACTTCTGTGGCCTACGAGCTAGGGTTTGCTCTCTATCCCGCGTATGTCCGCGGGTTAGCCTATCTTGCCGCGAATGAGGGCATCGAGGCCGGCGCAGAGTTTGAGAAAATTCTCGATCATCGTGGAGTGGTCGTAAACGACCCCATCGGCGCGCTGGCACATCTGGGACTCGCACGTGCGTACGTATTGCAAGGCGACACCGGGAGAGCCCGCGCCGCATATCAGGATTTCCTCACGCTTTGGAAAGACGCCGATCCTGACATCCCCATTCTGAAGGAAGCCAAAGCGGAGTACGCGAAGCTGCAATAACTGTCAGACTTGGGCTTCAAAAATGGGACCGAGCCAGATAGATGTTGCGAAATCCTCTTACCACCATCAATCTCAGACTGAGATATCTAGTGATAATCCGTGTTATCAACAGTCATTCGTGGTTGGAATCTGTAATGTTTGAAATCAAACGGTTCCATTATGATTTTAGTGTGAACCGTCAGTTGGCCAGTCGCGCCCTACTACCTTGGCTCAGTGTCGTAGCAGCGATCGCTATCGGGCCAGTTTTTATTTACATGGGTTACGCGATGGGTTTGGTGTATGGGGCGGCTGGCCTCGCGTATTTGTGTTCTCGATACCTATCTAACCCGTCCTCATGTATCGCAAACCGGAGTGAATGAAAGACGAAACGCGGGAATGGTACGGGCGTACGGTTGCGCCGCTGAGTACGGTTTCCTAAAGTTATCACTCGTTATAACGGCGAAACCATGTGCGAAGAACTTAGCAAGCTCGAGGCCGATGCCATCGCGGCGTTTGCTGAAGCTAAACGGGTTCGGAGGCACAGAGACCTGTCCTTTCACGAAGATGCTGAGTTGAGCTGCGACGGATACAGACGGATTGACGTTTTGATTAAGCATCTTCTAGCCGGACATGACGGAGAGCCATGTCCCGATGGTGACAGACCTATCGTAAGCATCGCCAACTCGAATTCGTGAAGATGAGCTCGGGGGGCATTGTCGAGGGCGGACACAAACATAGCAGCGAAAAATCCAGTCGCTTAGCCCCGGCGGGCGTGGATTAATGAAAGCTATCCCGGTGCAGCAATCCGGTTCGAATCGTGAAAACACTTCAACGCGCTGGCTGAACTCGCTGCGTAGCGTTCTGGGATAGCTAGTGATAATCCCTGATGGCATAACGAAGTCGGCCTCCGAGCGGTTCGAGTAAACTTTGCGGTGATCACCCGGCAAAGCTCGGAACCGAGGAGGCCGAGATGCAGATTATAGGCGTGGACTTACATACGCGACAACAGACGGT
>DATNKB010000017.1:0-7132 GCA_035603595.1 Candidatus Dormiibacterota bacterium | reverse complement strand
CCGTTATGCTGTGCGACGATTGTGTTCGCGGCGGCGTGCAAATTGCGAGCGCGACTGTAGTAGCCGAGGCCTGACCAGAATTTCAGGACCTCTGACTGGCGGGCACGCGCGAGTGTACGCACATCGGGGAAGCGGCGGAGGAAGCGGTCGTAGTAGGGAATCACGGCGGCGATGCGCGTTTGCTGCAGCATGATTTCGGCTACCCAGACGCGATAGGAATCGCGGCTGGCGCGCCACGGTAATTCGCGGCGGTGAGCGCGAAACCACGCGAGTAAGTGCGATTGAAATGTCCGCAGTGAACGGGGCTTCAGGTGAATGGCCATTGATAGGAGGCGCGACGTATTCTCGCATGAATTCAGGAGCGACGAAATTGGACGAAATCTGGCAGCGCGAGTTACTAAGGGGTTTTTGCGTGTTCGTCGGTGTTAGCGTCTTCGGGCACGGTCCACCACGGTGGTTCTTCGGCATGCCGTGCCCCTACTGTGAAAAAATCGGCGACTTATAGGGTGTCGATGAAGACGAAGTAGGACGAGGACCAAAGCGAACTGGGGATTGCGGCTTGCGGGCGGCTGGTGATTATGATTTTGAAGATTTCTTGTTCGCTTGCGAGGGCGTTCAGGAATGTTCCACCTGTTGACGAGAGGTCCGGCTCTACGAGTGCGAGTTCGCGCAACGTGTCGTAGATGATTTCGTTCGCGGTGGCCATTGGCGTCGAAAAACGGTCGGTGCGGAATTGCATCACGGAATTAATTTCGTGGAAGTGCCAGGCGATGCAGGCGGCCATCGAGACGGCGCGCTCGAAGCGTTCTGCATGCTCGGCTTCCGCTGCCGCACCTAAATCTGCTCGCGCCGGGCCGATGAAAGGATCAAGCACCAGCATCACGCGGCGCTCGTCCTCGCGGGCGAATTCGCGGACCATCACGCGGCCTGTTTTCGCTGTAACTTTCCAATCGACGAAGCGGGCGCTGTCGTTGGGCTGATAGTTGCGCAATGAATGCAATTCGTGGCCGCGGCCGCGGAAATAGCTGGCCATTTCGCCGCTCAGCAGCGGGAGCACTTCATAGAACTGGTCGGCGGGCTGCACGCGCGGATAGATTGTGATTTCGATATTCGAGGCGACCGTGCGAGTTTTCTCGAAAAAGCCGAATGGGAATCGTGTGCGGATTCCGAATGCATCTTGCCGGTAAACGCCGCGCTTCGGGAACGTCAGCTCCACTTTTTGACGCGCCGCGCTTTGACGCGGAATGTAGGGAAAATATACCGGGCGGGTGAGCACCTGGGCAGTGCTTTTTTTCGTCTCGCCCACGACCAGCAGGGAAAATGATGGCCAGGTTTGCTTTTCGTTGCGCAGTTCGAGTTCGGCAAGCACTGGCTGCTCGGCGAAAATGTGCTCGGGCATATCGAACTTCAGGTCGACACCAGTGAGCACCACGCGCGACAGCACTCCGGAAATCAAAATTCCAGCAAGCGTGCAGGCGAGAATCATGAAGAGAAGGTTGTTGCCTGTGTTTACCGCCGCGAGCACGAGGATGAAGACAGCGCCAAGATAAATGATTCCTTCGCGCGTCAGCCGGTAGTCCACTTGATAGACGAACCAGCGCAGACTCGTGCGTCGCGCAAGCGCGGGGACGATGGTGATTGCAACCCAGCCGGCGAGGCCGAGCGCAATTGCCGTCGAGCCGGCGGCAACCCAGATGCGTCCTGTTTGCGCCGCGGCGGCGGAAAATAGCGAGACCAGGAGCGCAACGGAAAGCACCAGCATCGCGATGCCGAAGTTTTTCCAGCCGGGACGATCGCGTCCCCGCCACCATCGTGCTGCGAATGTTTCCTGCATTAGAGTGGGACGCGGGTGGTTTCGAGAATTTCGCGGAGAATGGCTTCGGCTTGTTCGGATTTTTTCTGTGTAGAAACGTAACGCGAGCTGACGACAACGCGGTGCGAGAATACGGGAACGATCAGGCGCTTAAAGTCGTCGGGCAAGCAATAATCGCGGCCTTCGAGAAACGCGCGCGCTTGGGCGGCACGATGGAGCATGACGGCGCCGCGCGGGCTCACGCCCAGGCTCAACTGTTCCGCCTGGCGGGTGCGCTCGACGATTTCGAGGGCGTAATCGAGCAGGCTTTCTTCGACTTTGATGTGCGAGACCGCTTCCTGCATCGAGAGAACATCGGTGGCGTCCATCATCGGCGCGACTGATTCGACCGGCGCCGGACCTGCATTGTTGCGCAGGATGTTTTTTTCGCTCTCGCGATCCGGGTAGCCCATGCGGATGCGCATTAAGAAACGATCGAGCTGCGATTCCGGCAGAGGGTAGGTGCCGTGATGCTCGATCGGATTCTGCGTGGCGAGTACCAGGAACGGCTTCGGCAGCGGGTGGGTGTGATTGTCGACAGTGATTTGTGATTCGTTCATCGCTTCGAGCAGGGCTGATTGCGTCTTGGGCGTGGTGCGGTTGATTTCATCCGCGACGATGATGTTGGCGAAGATGGGCCCGGGCTTGAATTCGAAGCCTTGCGTCGTTGGGTTGTAGACGCTGACGCCGATCACGTCGCTGGGCAGCAAGTCGGATGTGAACTGGATACGCTGAAACGAGCAGTGGAAGGATCGCGCGAGGGCTTGCGCCAGAGTTGTTTTGCCTACACCGGGAACGTCTTCGATCAGCAAGTGGCCGCGCGCGAGCAGAGTAGTTAGCGCGAGTTGAATTACGTCTTCTTTACCTTTTACGACGCGCGAAATCGTGCGCAAAAGTTCGGCGAGTCGTTTGCTGGCGGCGTTGGTTGGGGCGTTCGTGGTTGATTGCAATTCGCGTGGCCTTCTGCTACAAAAAGTAGGTTCGCGGGCGACTAGCTCAGTTGGTTAGAGCGCTCCCCTCACACGGGAGAGGTCAAAGGTTCAAGTCCTTTGTCGCCCACCACTTTTCCTGCCCTAGTCATTCTGCCATCAATCGTTCGACGCTTCGCAGTCCTGATTTGGATGCGTGTGCTCAGAAAGTGGCGTGACGCGGTGGAAATTGTGATCTTGACGAAAGGTATTTTGTTGCGCCTAAAGAGCCGTTTACGGCCGATTAGAAAAATGCATCCTTTTGATTCTTATATACATAGACTGAGACTTAATCGCCGAACCGTCAATTAAAACTCGAATGCTAATCGCAACAATCGGCCTTGCGTGGTAGTCTCGCTGCGATGACCAACATTCTGAAGTTCGTGCAGGTTTTTGCGCTGGGGACTTGGGTGGGGTCGATTTTCTATTTCAGCGCGGCGGTGGCGCCGGGGGCGTTTCGGGTTCTCCCGAGCCAAGACCTGGCTGGAGTGCTCGTCGAGTTTACCTTGCGGCGATTGCATACGCTGGGAGTTGCGGCGGGGATTGTGTTTCTGTTGGCGTCGGCGGCGCTCGCGGTTTCCGCTAGCGGTTCCAGGAGATCGGTGCTGTTGCCGACGATCGGTGTGGCGATTATGGTGGTGCTGACGGTGATTTCGCAGCACGTTGTGATTCGGCGGATGATGGAATTGCGGCGGGAGATGGGGTCGGTTGTGGCGACGCCGGTGGACAGTCCGCTGCGGGCTGAATTTGATCGTTTGCACGGAGTTTCGGTAAAGCTGGAGGGTGCGACGTTGTTGATTGGTTTTGCGTCGCTGTTTCTGACAGTGCGGAGTTCGTAGCCTTTAATATTCGTTGAAGCGGCGAGGAGAGCGAGGCTCTGCCCTGACAAATCCCCAGGGCTAAAGCCCATCACATGTGGAGCGCTTTTTTCGCTGGACTGAAGTCCAGCTCCCCCCGCTAAGCGGGGGGCTCCCACCGAAACCTTCCACCGAAACCTCCCAGAAACTGCTGATTAGCGATTGGCGTTAGCGAGATTTGCGGCGGGGCCTCTTCGCTTTGGCGGCCGGATTCCTTGCGGCTTTGTTCGACGGGGGGCGCTTCTTTTTTGGGCCTGGCTTGGTGATTTTGCGGGCGTCTTTGCCGGCCAGGTGGACGGCGCGCCACATGTACCAACTGGCGATGGTCCGATAAGGGCGCCAGCGCTCGCCGAATTTTAGAAGCTCCTTCGGCGTCGGCATTTTGCGCTTGCGGTACGTTATCGCCCACCCTTTTTGCACGCCCAGGTCGTGAATTGGCAGGACGTCGGGACGGCCGAGGCGAAAAATCAGGAACATCTCTACGGTCCAGGCGCCGATTCCGCGCACGGAAATCAGGCGCTCGACCAACTCTTCGTCCGACATCTTTTGCGCGGCTTCGAGCGTGGGAACGATGCCATCGATTGTTTTCTGGGCGAGATCTTTCATCGCCAGCGCCTTCGCTTTGGAGAGGCCTGCTTTGCGCAGAGCGGGAATGCGAGTTTTCAAAATCTCAGCTGGAGTAGGGCAGACGCCATTGGCCCCGAGAGCCTGGATACGCGAGAAGATTTTTGCGGCGGCTTTGCCGGAAATACTCTGGTAGACGATTGCTTCGAGAAGCGATTCGTAGACGCTGTCGCACTCGTCTAGCTTGAATTGAAATTCGCCAGTGCGTGTGATCACGTCTGCGAGGTGCGGGTCGTTTCGAGTGAGAAATTCGTGCGCGGCGATATAGTCGAAGGGAAGGGACGGCTTATCGGTGGTTGTTTTCATTATCACGGGAGCGCCCAGCATAGCGAAGTTCCTCCCGTCTTCAAAGTCTCTGGCGGGGATGAGCAAGAGCCTCTAGCGGGGAAGAATGTCACACTGGTGTGAACGGAGTGGAAGTTACAAGGCATTTATTTGAATGTAACCTGAATTTAACAGGGCACGCTTGGGACCGAATGCTATGCTCTGCGTCTTTCGAGCCCAAGAAAGGATGGCGCGGCCATGCCACAAGTTGATTCTTTCACCTATGAAGTTGAGAAGTCGCCGGATGATAAGCACGGGAATAAGGTGACGACGATCAAATGTCACGGCAAGCTGATCAGCGAGAACACGAATCAGATTAAAGAACTTGTGAAGCCGATGATTCCTCTCGGCGGCCGCATCGTGATCGACCTCGGTGATTTGAACTACCTCGATAGCTCCGGCCTAGGAGCGCTGGTTGGACTGAAGGTGACCGCAGTCAAGCAGGGCCTGGTTATATTGGAGTTCGTCAACATGACGCCCCGCGTGATGGAACTTCTTCGCATCTCAAATCTCGTGCAGACATTCGCGTCGTAAGCTGACGCTCAAAGTCGCGAGCGTTCTGGCTCGCGTTTCATACCTGACTCGCTTTCCTTAGTTCAACTGTCGGCAGAGTTGTCTCAGCGGGCTTTTGAGTCGATTTTTGCTCTTCGATGAGCGTGGATGTGGGAGTGAGCGCGGTCTCGATCGCGCTGAGTAGCGCCGTCATCCCGTCAGGCTTGGAAAGCACTGCGTCGATGCCAATAGCAGACGTCAAATAGCTTCCTACGTTTTCGCTGTACATCGTAAAGAGAATGATGCGAACTCCTGGAACCGTCATTTTCAGCACTGATGCGGTTTCTGCGCCATTCATCTCCGGCATCGCGAGATCGAGAAGGATCAAATCGGGCTTCAGTGTTTTTGCTTTCTCTACGGCCTCGAGCCCGTTGGAGGCTTCGCCGCAAACGGCTATATCAGTCCGTCCCGAGAGGACGTTCTTGATCGTCTCCCGAATGAGATAGCTGTCGTCGGCTATCAGCAATTGCTTTGGCATAAGCAAATAAGTTACCGCGGGTAGCTTCGCCTCCATATCCAGTGTTCAATGTAGGGAACCCTACATTCATCGAAAATCGACGAATCGCAATGACTTAAATGGCAGGAGTAGCGTGTTATTCGAAGATGACGGTTTTGTTGCCGTAGAGGAGGATGCGGTTTTCGATGTGCCAGCGGACGGCACGGGAGAGGACGACCTTTTCGATGTCGCGGCCCTTTTTCACCAGGTCCTCGATCGTGTCGCGGTGCGATACGCGTTCGACGCCTTGCTCGATGATGGGGCCATCGTCGAGGACTTCGGTGACGTAATGGGCGGTGGCGCCGATGATTTTTACGCCACGGTCGAAGGCTTGCTGGTGCGGTTTTGCGCCGATGAATGCGGGCAAGAAAGAATGATGAATATTGATGATTTGCTGCGGAAATTGCTCGATGAAGCTGGTGGAAAGCACCTGCATATAGCGGGCTAGGACGACCAGTTCGATATTATTTTTGCGAAGCAACTCGATCTGCTGCCGCTCTGCCTCCTGCTTGCTCTCCTTTGTTACTGGAATCACCCTGTAGGGGATGTGGTGAAAGTCTGCATGATTTTTCGCGTCGGGATGATTGCTAATCACCAGAGGAATTTCGCAAGCGAGTTCGCCGGTGCGCTGCCGGTAGAGCAGATCGACGAGGCAGTGATCGTATTTGGAAACAAGAATTGCAACGCGAGGACGATAGTTCGAGGTGGTGACGCGCCATTGAATGGAAAATTGCTCGGCGATGGGAGCAAACCATTTTGGAAAGTCCTTCAGGTCGAATTCGAAACCTGTGAGATCCCATTCGACGCGCGCGAGATAGGAACGTTCGACGCCGGGCTGGTGCTGCTCGAAATGAAGGATGTCGCCTCCGTGCCAGTAGATAAAATCCGCGATCGCGGCGTCGAGGCCTTTGCGATCCGGGCACCGCAGTAAGAGGATGGCGCTGTTCTTCAAAGTCGAGTCCTTGTTTGGCGGGTCATTTTACTTCACTTTTGGCGTGTTGTTTCGCAAGAGCTGCCGGCACGAAGATGGTTCGGCGCTTAGGCGCGATCGCGGAGAAACAGGGGATTAGTTATTGTACTGTTTGATGAGGGCGTAGCATTCGCAGGCGAACGATTCGAGTTTCTTCCGATTCAGAATTCTCACGGAGCCACGAGTGTATTCGATTATGCCTTCTCTTTGGAGCACGCCCGCTGCGACAGTGACGCTTGGCCTGTCCGTACCGAGCATCGTTGCCAAGAAATCGTGCGTGATTGGGACAATTCCTGAATCGAGGCGGTCTTGAGCGATCAGCAACCAGCGAGAAAGGCGCTCTTCGATTTTATGAAGGCGATTGCACGCGGCCGTTTGTGCGACTTGCATGGCGAGTCCGGCGGCGTAGCGATTCAGAGTTGCTTGAAGAATCGGAGTCGAGGGTAGAAGTTCTCTCAGCGCGTTGACCCGCACCCTGAATGCGTCACC
>DATNKB010000016.1:0-5774 GCA_035603595.1 Candidatus Dormiibacterota bacterium | reverse complement strand
GTCATCACACCCAACTGATTCCCTGCATCGTCAATCACGCGAACTTCGCGAGCGCGGATGCGCTCGTTCACTCGAAGACCACCACCGCGTTCTGCTGGTATAAATCCACCTCCGGGGCCAGAAAAACAAGTTTCGACGCCCAATTGTCTGCTTCTCACGTACAGAAATTCTCAACGGGAGAGACAGGGCAAGAAGTATAGCACGCACTCCAAGCCCACCCGCAATAGCCCTTTTGCCCGGTAAAAACGCTCAGTCCGTTTTGCGTACAGTCGCCGGTCTGCAACGAGCCAATGCAGTCGTCAGTTAGCGACTCACGGATCCGTGCGCCAATTGCGCTAATTTTCGCCGCTTCACAATAACTCCCGCTACCGCAAAGGCGAGAGCCATCAAGCCGAGAAGACCGCAAATGCCAGCAGCAAATTCGAGAATTCCCGCAGCCACACCAACGTTCTCGCGCTCGCCCATGTCGGGGATCACGATCAAGTCCGCTTGGGTTTTTGCTGGGGAAACCGCTGAGTTGTGAAAGTCCACACGGAGTTTGCAGTGACCATCGTGCGCTGGGCGGAATGAGCCGATAATCGCATCATCTCCATCACTGCTAAGTTCCCGAGCTACTGCTCCGTGAGCAACTATGTGTTCATCTTCCAGTAAGGCCCAGGAAAGACTGTCTTGCTGAAGGTTCAGACTCATTGCTCCACGCACAACTTCGATGTCGTATGACCTGCCTCCTTTTGCGATAAATTCGCTGGTTCGTACTTCGCTGGCATTTCCCGACAACGAAATTCTAATCGGCATCCCGGCAAAACTTTCGCGAACACCGGCTGATTCTCGGTAGAAATACCCAGCGACTAGAAACAGTCCGACCGAGGCCAACAAGCCGATTCGAGTCAGCATGGGTAGTTGCATGGAGTCCCTCGATCCGCTATGCGACCGCTCGAGAATCAACTTCCTTTTTCAGGTCGGCGAGGAATTGGTCGAGGGGGCGGGGGCCCTGGTCGCCTTTGGTGCGGTGGCGGACGGCTACTGTGCCGGCTTCGGCTTCTTTGCCGCCGATTACGAGCATGTAGGGGATTTTTTGCAGCTGCGCGTCGCGGATTTTCGCTTGCACCTTCTCATTGCGCTCGTCGAGTTCGACGCGAATGCCCGCGGCAAGCAGTTTCTGCATCACTTCTGCGGCGTAGGTGTTTTGGCGTTCCGTGATGGGCAGGATTGCGACTTGCACTGGTGCGAGCCATGCAGGAAATGCTCCGCCGTAAAGCTCGATCAGGTAGGAAACCATGCGCTCCATCGTGCTTATCACGCCGCGATGAATGATCACCGGGCGATGCTCCTTGCCGTCTGCGCCTATGTAGCTGAGATCGAATTGGTTCGGCAGATGGAAATCGATCTGAATCGTGGAATAGGTTTCCTGGTGGCCCATCACGTCGGCGAGCTGGATATCCAGCTTCGGGCCGTAGAAGGCCGCTTCACCGGGAGCCTCGGTGTAAGGAAGTCCGAGCGAATTCATCGCTTCGCGGAGAACGTTTTCGGCCAGGTCCCACATTTCGTCGTTGGCCACATATTTCTCGGCATTCTCTTTGCCTCGCAGCGAGAGCCGATAGCTGTATTGAGTGATGCCGAGATCGCGGTACGCGCGTTCGACCAATCGCATCACGCCGGCGAATTCGTCTTTGATCTGCTCGGGAGTGCAGAAAATGTGCGCGTCATTCAGCGTCATCGCGCGAACGCGGCTGAGACCGCTCAGTACACCCGAACGCTCGTAGCGATACATGGTTCCGAGTTCGGCAATACGCACCGGCAAATCTCGGTAGCTGCGTTTCTTCGACTCGTAAACCAGGATGTGGTGCGGGCAGTTCATCGGCCGCAACACGAGATCTTCGGTTTCGAGCTCCATGGGCGGAAACATATCCTCGTGATAGTGCTCCCAATGGCCGGAACGCTTGTAGAGATCCACTTTTGCGAGGTCGGGCGTGTAGACGTGCTGATAGCCGGCCTCGCGTTCGCGCTCGAGAATATATTCTTCGAGCAGGCGGCGAATCGTTGCGCCTTTGGGAAGCCACAGAGGTAATCCCGCGCCGACGAGATCGCTTACGGTAAACAGTTCAAGATCTTTTCCAACTCTGCGGTGATCGCGCTTTTTTGCTTCTTCGAGCCTGTGCAGATATTCGTCGAGTTCCTTCTGATCGACGAAGCACGCACCGTAAATCCGCTGCATCTGCGGATTGCTTTCTTTGCCTTTCCAGTAGGCGCCAGCGACGCTCATTAATTTGAACGCCTTGATTCGGCCGGTGGAAGGAATGTGCGGGCCGCGGCAGAAGTCGATGAATTTTCCGGTGGTGTAGAAGGAAACCATCGGCTCATCCGCTTTTTCTTCGACGAGCTCACATTTGAATTCTTGGTTCTGCTGGCGATAGAGCTCGATGGCTTCGGGCTTGGGAATCAGTTTGCGTTCGTTGGGAATATCTTTCGAGGCGAGTTCGTGCATCTTCGTTTCGATTTTCACGAGATCGTCGGGAGTGAACGGCTCATCGCGCACGAACTCATAGAAAAAGCCGGTTTCGATGGGCGGGCCAATGCCGAGCTTCACGTTGGGATAGAGCTCCATCACGGCGGCAGCTAGAAGATGCGCGGCCGAGTGGCGGAACACCTGCACCGCATCGGGGTCTTTCGCGGTGAGAATCGCGAGCTTGGTGTCGTGATCGAGTGGGCGCGCAAGATCGATCAAATCGCCATTGGTGCGGGCGACGAGAGCCTCTTTCGCGAGACGCGGCGAGATATGCTTCGCGATATCAGCGGCGGTGGTGCCCTTGGGGACGTCGCGAATGGCGCCGTCGGGCAAAGTAATTTGAATGGTGTCCATGGTTTATCAGCTGTGCTCGCCGGCAAGTGCGCGGACGAAACAGGAAGCAGGTAGATTACTTTGCGGTGCTCGCAGGGTCAAGGTTGCGTGGGAAGTCGCGCCCCGGAATGCGGAGGACAAACCACCGCTTTTGTCCCGATTAGAATCAGTATTCGGCCAAAGTTTTGTTGGAGTTGCGGGGAATCCTAATCGCGGTGTCTCGATTAGAAAGGCTGTGGCTAGCGATTGCTTGAACTGCGGCAGCCCGACGTGAAAAATCGCAAAATATTTGCGATTAGGAAATTTTAGTTCGTTGATTCTTATGGGATTTACGTTCAATTCTAATTCCAGATTTGCGATTAGAAAGTGGGTTGGCGGGGCGCAAGGCTGGTGAGAGGCAGGCGACGACCCCTGCCCGAGGCTGCCTCGATTTCGCCCGGTCCGCTCCCTATCGCAATTCTTCGGCACGCAAAAAATCTCCCAACTCATGTTAACAGAAATGCAAACAGGTCTCAATAAGTAAAAACACGGTCTTCGAGCAAAGGTCGATGGGAACAAGATCGCATGGGGACGAGGACCTTTTTGTTGCTGGCCAGCGAACTTAGACGCTTTTGCCGAAGAGAACCACTAGCGTCGCGAGGGTAGCGACATGGAGAAGAATGTGCGCGGTGTTTGGCGCCATGCCGTTGCGCTGCGGCAGGAACGAGTGGGTATTGCCAAACATGATGCGATAGCGCTCGGCGCGCTGCGGCTCGGGCTTCAGAAGGTAGGGAACCCACCAGGCGCGAAACTGGCCGATGAATAAGAGCGCGTAGCTAATCCAGAGCCACATGACGAGCCAGTGCGGATATCCGGCGCCGAGATAGCGCGCGCTGAAAAACAGCCCAATGGCGAACGGAATCGTTTGGATACACGTAACAAGTATAAGGCGACGATACGTGTCCTGGCTGCGCACGGCGGCCACATCGTTCAAACGTCCGAGCGGGATCCAATCGTGAATCAGCAAAAAGAGAACCTGGAATGCCTGGAGAGCCAGCAAAACTTTGTCTAACACACCTACCTCTGCGCCGAGAGTATCAAACTAAGGGATGATAACGGCGGGTAGGCCTCGGAGTTTTGTGTTGGTGGTGACGAATTGAGCTTGGTGGGCGCGGGCGGTGGCGTAGAGGAGGGCGTCGGTCATGGCGAGGCGGTGATTGAGGCTGACGTCGGCGGCGGCGAGAGCCGTCATTTCATCGAGCGGGACGACGCGGCAGTGGAGCGCTTGCGAGAGAAAGCGATCAGCGAGAGGCTTGCCACGGTGGCGGGCGAGCTGGCGGTAGACCTCGTAGATGACAAGCGAGGGAACGATGACGGCAGCCTCGTTCTCCAGGTAGTGGGCGAACAATGGGGCCTTCGAGTCTTCGGTAAGATATTCGAGCCAACCTGAGGAGTCGACGAGGTAAAGCTCAGAAGTGGTCCGAGTGCTCACGGTAATCCTCTTTCCATCTCATTCCTTTGGCGGCGCCCCGGAGCTCTTTGACAGAGCGGCGAGGAAGAATCCGGATGGTGCCTTCGGTCGAAAACATGACGAGATCCTGGCCCGGTTCGATGTGCAATTCCTCGCGAATGGATTTGGGGATGACGATCTGGAATTTGGGAGAAACGCGGACACGGGCTCTCTCCATGGCTGGGAACCTCCGATTGCCGATCGATAGCTACATCGTATTACAAGCATGCCATCGATAGCAAATCGTATGCCAAGCACAGAGCTGCGCTGCGAAGCGCTTGAGTTGCAGCAGCTTGGAGGGGTTCGGTCGCGGTTCGTGATCACCTTGACGAGTTGAATGCGTGGAATTGCGAAATGGTTCACGGAATCATGCGCGCAGGAAGGAACAAATTTTACCAGTCGACCCGCCGACAATTACGAGGACGTTTTCAAATTTTTACGGATTGACACTCGAGTGAAAAAATATTCTACGCACTGGTGACGAGAAAAAACCGAAGAGAGATCCTTCGACTGCGACTCGCGCCCTCGCCCGGCAGATAGAGGCGGGACGCACAATTCGCGCTCCGCGAGGGAAGAAGAATCGCGCGAGTCTCCGCTCAGGATGACAGGCTGGTGTGGGCACGCGTCGGCCGAGTGTGAACACTCGGCTCGCTCCAAGCCTTCTACTTCTTGCGGGCGGATTCGAGCATGTCCCAGGCGGCGTCGGGGAGATCGACGAAGTCGTTGAATTCGCCGGCGCCGCGGAGCCAGAGGGCGCCGTCGATTACTACGCATTCGCCGTTGACGTAGTCAGAGTGATCGCTCACGAGGTAGACGGCCAGGTCGGCGAGCTCTTCGTGGCGGCCGAAACGCTTCATGGGGTGGTTATTCTTCGCGCGTTCTTCGAATTCCTTTGAGGGCATCAAGCGCGAGAAGGCGCCTTCTGTGGGGAATGGGCCGGGGGCGATAGCGTTGAGTCGAATGTGATGCTTGGCCCATTCGACGGCGAGAGAGCGCGTCATGGCGAGGACGCCGGCCTTGGCGCAGGCGGAAGGCATCACGTAGCCGGAGCCGGCATTGGTGGCGGCGTAGGTGGTGACGATGTTGAGGATGTTGCCGGGTTTTTTCGCGGCGATCCATTTGCGGCCGAGGACGAGCGTGCAGTGGAATGTGCCGGTGAGGACGATACCGATGACGGCGTTGAACGCGTTGGGCGAGAGCTTTTCGCTGCGGGCGATAAAATTGCCGGCGGCGTTATTGACGAGCGTGTCGACGGAGCCAAATTTTTCTTCGGCGGCGGCGACAACGCTTTCAACGGCCGCGAAGTCGCGAACGTCGGCGATGCCGTAGGCGGCTTGAGCGCCTTTGGCACGAATGTCGTCAGCGGTTTGCTTCAGGGGCTCTTCGCGGCGGCCGGTGAGAAAAATATTGGCGCCAAGTTCGGCGAAGCGCAGAGCCATCGAGCGG
>DATNKB010000015.1:0-18867 GCA_035603595.1 Candidatus Dormiibacterota bacterium | reverse complement strand
CCCTTCGTGACCTCGGCTATCGCGGAGTCTGGCTAGGCGAACGTTCCTGGAACGGCGTAGCGATCCTGGCGCGGGAGTGCGAACCGGTGCTGACGCGGTCCAGCTTGCCTGGGAATCTTCAGGATCGCCAGGCACGCTATATCGAGGCGGCGGTAAATGGTGTGCTGATCGCTTCCATCTACCTACCGAACGGAAATCCTCAACCCGGTCCCAAGTTCGATTACAAATTGGCCTGGTTCGAACGTTTGATAGCTCACGGCGCGGAACTCATGAAGGCCGGCGTGCCTGTCGTCTTTGCCGGCGATTACAATGTCGTACCGACTGTGCAGGACATCTATCCAACACGATCTCTCGATAACAACGCATTGATTCAACCTCAGAGTCGCCGTGCCTATGCTCGGCTGCTAGCTCAGGGCTGGACGGATGCTCTGCGCAGACTGCAACCCGATGGGCCGCTCTGGACGTTCTGGGACTACGAGCGTAATCGGTGGTCTTTAGACAAGGGGATGCGGCTGGATCATTTCCTTCTCTCTCCAACGGTGTGCGATCGACTCGTGCACGGGGGGGTAGACCGATGGGTTCGCGGTGAGGAGAACGCGAGCGACCACGCTCCCGCTTGGATAGTGCTCGATCGTTGATTTGTGCTGCGACGTTGGACGCGACTCCGTAAGAAATCGGCTCCGTCAATAGGCTAGAGCTAGTCGGGTGTAGGCACGCTGGCAACAGGCGGCACGCTGCAATTCTGCCGGCTACCCTGAAGCGACGGCCTGAGCGCATGAATGACTAGCGCGATTATCCTTAAGCCTGTGGGCCAAATGGGTTGGTAATCGTGGTTAACATCTTACCAATGCGGCGGCTTTTACTAGGGTCTTGTTCCGTTTGTTTGTCGTACAACCGGATTTAACATTGACTGAGTTGCAGAACCAATGCTTTCCTATCGTCGCTGGATTATAGCGGGCGTTGTCGGTGCGCTAGCAGCTCGTGGCAATTTGATCAAGAAAACCGTTCCTGCATCGGAAGTCGCTGCCACGCTCACGGAGCCACCATGATCGTGGATGATTTTAAGTACGATCGCGAGCCCCAGCCCTGTTCCGTTGAGCTTTCCTGAGCTCACGAACGGGTCGAATAGCGATTCACGAATTGCAGCGGGGATGCCGGGTCCGTTGTCGGCTAGTCGAACATCAAAAGAGTCATCCGACGAATGGATGTCTACCGAGATTGCACCAGTTCCTTCCGGAGCGGCCTCGCACGCGTTCAACACCAGGTTGAAAAATGCTCGCTCCACTTTCTTCGCGTCAAAAACGCCATTCGTCGGACCCGAAGTAGTTACTTTGACTCTGCGGCTTCGCAACTCCGGCCTGGCGAGGACGGCCTCCACGGCGTGGCGGACGATTTGGTCCAACAAGGCCGGCACCGGAGTGATCGAGCCTTCTTCGCGCGCGAGTTCGCGAAATGAGTCGAGTAGGTCGACCATCTGCTCCGAGGCCATTTTGATCTCCTGGTAGATTTCATCCCGGTTCATTTTCAGCTTGTCCGCTTCGTATAGAAATTCCGCGTTGGCCACAACGGCGGCCATATAATGCCGAAGATCGTGCGAGATTGAGCTCGCAGCGCGTCCCAGCGCCGCAACTCGCTCATTGGCGCGCCAGCGCTGCTGAGACGTGAGTAACTCACCACGCATCTTCGAGAAGGCCTCTCCGAGTTCTACCACTTCGCTGCTTCCGCGCGGCTCAATCGAATAGGCATAGTCGCCGCCTCCCAGCGCTCGCACGCCGGACAAGAGGTTGTCGAGCGGACGAGTGATGGTTCTCGAGACGAAAGTGAGAATAAGTGCGGCGAATAGCACCGCGGAAATTACAAGAATGACGATCATCCGATTCAGCCGCTGGAGAAGAACATTGGCCGGTTCCAACGACATCAGAACATAGCACCGCACGGGCGTAGGCGGTCCATTGTGAATCAGAACAGATGCCATTTCATATTGGTCGGTGCCAAGAACCATTTGCCTTGTTCTTTTGTCGGCAGCTGTTCCCTTGTCCGCTATCCAGCGGTGAAGTTCGCTCACCACTTGGGGCGCAAGGGTGGACGCAATCACATCCTCGCCTGCTGTCAGCGCGATCTGGCTGTCCGCGACAAGTGAAAGTTGTTCCGCCACGGTTGAATCTACCTGATACCCGACCGCGAGTATCCCCAGCTGCCTTTGATTGGTTTCGGCGCCGGCGACGATGGGGCAAAGAAAAACCCAGTAGAGCTGGCCATTGGCATACCACCATGCTGCGCTTTCGCCTTGTCTGACGGACTTGCCGAGATCGCGCTCAGCAAGTTCCCGAGTCCATCCGTTCTGCCGGACCTGAAACCCGAATACTCGACCATTCGAATTTGCGAGGACCAACAGATCGCTGCCTGACAACTCCCAGAAGGACTGTGATGCATCCTGAATTGTGGGTGCGTGCTCCGTTGTCATCAGAGCCTTCAAGGTTGGAAGCTCGGCGAGCATGGCAGCGGTTCGTGACAGATCGCGCTCGCGCTCTTGCTGAACGCTTTCGAATGCACGCAGAGACGCATCGGTGCTTCCTTGTACTTGTTTCGTAATCGCAGAATGAACGGAGTGTCGGATGATCAAGAGCACTGCACCGGTCAGCGCGAAGATTATTACAAGGGTAGCAATTACCAGTTGGGTTCGTAATCGAAGGTGCGAAGCTCCCCAATGCATGGTCACTGTTTCTCTGCTGCAGTCATCCCACCGGGCGTGAATTTATAACCAGCGCCGCGCATAGTCATAAAATAACGCGGGTTGGCGGGGTCGGGTTCAAGCTTTTGGCGAAGTCGCAGGATGTGATTATCAACTGTGCGAGTCGAAGGATAATTTTCATATCCCCAGACTTCATTGAGCAGCTTCTCTCGCGAGACAACAACGTTTGGTGAGCGACCAAGAAACCGCAGCAACTTGAACTCTTGGGCAGCGAGTGTGAGTTTCTCACCCCCGCGTGTTGCTTCCATGCTAGTGAAATCGATTTTGACATCGCCAAATAGGAGCAGTTCATGCTGGACAGTTTCAGCAGCCATATTCGTACCGTTCGAGAACGTGGGACTGCCGCGCCGCATGGCTCGACGCACCCGCGCGAGCAACTCTTTGGGGCTGAACGGCTTTGTCACGTAATCGTCCGCTCCCAACTCCAGGAGCAGCACCTTATCTTCGACTTCCGCGTTGGCACTTAAAACCACGATCGGCACGGTAGGTAGCTGGGCTTTGAACGCGCGGCAAAGTTCCTTACCCGGCAAGTGAGGAAGCTTAAGATCCAGCACCACGATGCTGGGCGCCTGTTTGCGGAAGCTCTCCAGGCCTTCGACACCATCCGATGCAATCTGGACCTGTAAGCCATCTGCTTCAAAAAGCCGCTGCAAGGTCCGCTGCATAGGCCGACTGTCTTCCACTACCAGAACAGTATCCATTCATGCTCCTCTGGCAGACGCACCGCAGCCAGCTGCGAAGTCCTGGCCGGAAATACAGACCAAAGGCCGACATTCGCATCGACACCTAAGGCTTGGGACCTTTGATCGTAGTGCGTTTCCCCGGACGGCGTCAACGCGACGGGCCTTCTGTCTGCCTAGGAAATTCAGGGCGGAACTTGGCGACGCCTTGCCTCGTCCAGATTCGCACCTTGAGCTGCAAGCTACTGTCCGCTGTCTGGAGGCCGAATCATCACCCCGAGGTGATCCGACCAAATAAAGATTCCTTTCCCTCTAGCGAATGGGATTCTTCAGGGATTTAGAAGTCTAGAACTAGCTGTCAGCACGACATCCGGAACGTTCCTTCTATCCGCTCCCTTCGTCGACGAGTGGAAGACTCTCAAGCTATTAGATTGCGCCATTTGGACTTAAGGCGTTGTCACGCCGACTTCCGGAATTTGTAAACACTTTGTAAACGTTCTCTTAGGTCTCGACTCTGCTCGCACCTGCTCTGGCGGATTGCTGTTACAAACTCTTGACATACTCCAGACAATCCCGTGGCAACTACAGACATCAATTTGTTTAAGCTCGGTTAGTACGGACGGGCCGGGAAGGACCACAGAACGCTTGGATGGGGATTCGCCAATTGTATTCACGGCCAGCGATGGCGGGGCAAAAAATTCTTATCGAGGCCGAGTTCATGAAGCGTTTCGAAAATGGAGAGCGAGAAATCGCATGAGTCCATCAATGTCGACCGATTTAGCTCATCTCACCGAAACCGAAATCATCGGGCTGGCACAACAGGGCGATGCAGCTGCTTTTGAGCACCTGTACAAGCAGCACAGCAGGCATGTCTACGCGATGTGCTTTCGTATGGCCGGCAATTCAAGTGACGCCGAGGAGCTGACTCAGGAGGCTTTCCTACAGGTCTTTCGCAAGATCGGAGGCTTCCGCGGCGAGTCAGCGTTCTCCACATGGCTTCACCGGATCACGTTTAATATCGTGCTGATGCGATTCCGCAAGAAAAAGCCTGGCGAAATTTCGCTGGAGGATACATTGGATACCGATGACGAATTTGGAACGCCCCGAAAACAGATCGGCCAAGTGGATCTGAACATGACGGGTTTGTTCGACCGGCTTGGGCTGAACCGCGCGATCACTCAGCTGCCGGCGGGATACAAGAAGATGTTTTTGCTGCATGACGTCGAAGGCTACGGCCATGAAGAGATCGCCAAGATTCTTGGCTGCTCGATTGGGAATTCAAAATCGCAACTGCACAAGGCGCGTGTACGCCTCCGTCAGTTATTGCGCGAGTGGGGTGACTATGCGGAGAAAGCGGAAAGGGCTTCTGAAATCCATAGGGCGCAGCCGGCACGCGCTAGCGCGTCATAAGCTTCTGGATCGTGACTCTATGGGCTCGTGTAACCGGGGCTGGGCGGTGGGACATAGTCCTGGCCGTACTTGTTCTTGTGCGCAAGGGTGAAATTCGGATTTTCGACTACTTTGATAGCACCCAGACTACGCTCCGAAAGGGAGATTGTAACGGGCGCGGCCAGGCCTTTGAGATCTTCCGGCAAACTGCGCTCGTACCAGACGTGCAGTTGGTATCGTCCGTCAGGGACGTCGTTTATCGAGATGTTTCCGGAACTATTGGAAATAGCGTAGTAGGGGGTCTCCACTGCGACGACAACCGCACTCATTTCAGCGTGAATGTTACAGAAGAGGTAGCTGATCCCTGGTCGGTCGAAGCGCACCGAACGAGTGGTGCCCGCTTCGTAAAGACCGAGGTCGAATCGCTTGCCGTCGAAGAGAGAAAAGATATTGTGGAAGAAAGGGTCTTTGTTGGGGAATTGCACCACCGTGCCCACTTCAACCACTAGAACGTGAGGCTCGAAGGTCTTGTTGTGCTGAGTAAGCACCGGCGGCAGCTTTGCGGTCTCCGATGTTGTTGGCACGGGTGTGCTGCCGCCAAGAGGCGTGAGCCATACCACGACGTTCGAAAGGTCAGCTCCACCATGCCCCGCAGCCGGTTTCACTGCTCCGTCCCTTACGATTTGAGCCTTCGCGGTGACGGTCGGAAGTTGCAGCGCTTGGGACCGGCTGAGACCGCAGAAGAGGGCGGCCGCGGAAAGTAGACCCAGGATTGCCGCCCACCGGCGTTGATAGAACCTTCGCATCAGAAGATATATCCCACGCTCGCAGCAACGTGATTTGCTGTGTTCGCACTGCTGTCTAACATGTACGTTTGCAGGCGGCGATACTCCACGGAAAACAATACATCGGATCGCGGCTGGTAGATGAAATTTACGAACGGCGTCAGGTTGCGGGCGAGTGATTCGCCAAAATATGACGGGCTTCCCGGAAAGCGTCGCAGCTCACCCGCAAAGGGATTGTCCTGGCCGAAGGCACCGTTGATTTCGAAATTTGTTTTGGGCTTGAACTTCAGTTGTACCCAGCCGCCCATCGAATCAAGTCCTTTGATCGTTGTGGCAGGATCGGTGAACGGGCCGGAAGTCAGGATGCTCTGGCCTATGCCACCACCGAGTCCTGCGACAGCGGCTCCCCGATAAAACTCTCCGCTCAGATTGAAATACTTTCCCAGCGGCAACAGCACGTCGAACGTGCTCGCCCATCCATTCACGCTCCGCCCTAGGCCGAAATTTTGCCTTGCATAGTATCCTCCAAATCCAACGGTAAGGTCCTGCCCAAAGGCGCGATGAGTCCAGGCGATCCGGCCGGCATAGGCGGGTTGTCCCGATTGTTCACCCCAGGAAGGAAATCGATCCTGGCTCACTGGAAGTTCGCCGGAGAGCGAATCGAGAATTCCAGCCTGGAACATAAGATGGGAACTTTCAGACAGAGCTATTTTGTGCTCGACTCGTACTTGAGGTGTCCAAGCCCAGAGGTTCCCCGAATAGGAAAGCGCCGGGACGGCGAGCGAAGCGAGCGACGTGGGCGCAAGTGGCGCGAAGAACAAACGGTCTTGACCAGCAACGATCGAAGTGTTCGTCCAATCCATGCGGAATGTGCCGGTGCGAAGGCGCACAATGCCCATTACTGCGCCGTTGGGCACGTCGGTGAATCCACCGGCGAAATCGAATTTCACGTCAGCGCTGGTGCGCGCTCCTGCAATTTCCGGACCGAAGACTTCGACGCCAATTTGGGACTGGCGCAGCGATCCGCCGAACGATTGAGTGGAACCAACCGCAGAGTGAGGAGTCGCGATTTGGGGGAAGTCCTCATTGTCGACGACGCCCTGGTTGTCGAAGACGTTCAAGAGCACGATGCCGGAGAGGCGCACACGATACTTCGATCCGCTTTCCACCTTAGTTTGACTCTGCTCGGCAATTTTTGCCTCGGCAAGTTGTTGATTCTCTTCCAGGCGAGCGAGCCTCGCTTCGGTAGGCTGCTCTTGCGGGGGATCGGGAGCGGCTGTAGGAACCGCCGGCATGGAAGCGTTAGGTTGCGGTAATAGCCCGATATATGGATCACGGCTGCCAGCCGGCCCTATTCGCGGTTGCCTCTGATCTTTCGCAAGTGCGAGCTCTTGACGAAGTTCGCGGGCTTCCGCGTGATCGCGCAACTCTTCGGCGCGCAGCTCGCCGAGCTGCTCCACGAGAGATTGCACTTGGCCTTGGAGCTCGCGCACTGAGTCTGCCAGGGCTCTGACGTTCGGGTCGGGCGGCGACGGAGGGATCGACTGAGCCGACTGTGAAATAGCTTGCGCTCTGACGGCACCAGTGCCAAGCAGGAAAATGCTCGCGGCTGCAGAAATCCTGAGCAGCTTCTGAAAAGTATGTCCTTGCATCGTGATTCTCCTTACAAGAATCGGGCCCGTTCAATTGTCTAACGAAAACCTACACGAGGTTACAGAGAAGCGACATGCATTTGACTTTGGCGGGACACGAACGTCAGCACGGAGTTGGTAACGTGATCGCCCGCGATCTCTTAATGATCAGGACCGAGATACCTAAAAAGGAGAATGAAGTGAAATCGATGCCATTCTGCAAGATGTTTTCAACGATTGCCGCCCTCATCCTGGGATTTTGCACCTTCGGAGTGACCGTGAGTGCTCAGACTTCCACCAACAATTATAATCAGACGAATCTAGTAGCGGACACTTCAACCGTTACACCCGCTCCTGCTCACGTGGACGCGAATCTCGTCAACCCCTGGGGAATTGCGTTCTTCCCCGGCGGACCTTTTTGGATCAACGACAACAACAGCGGATTCTCGACCCTCTATGACCAAACCGGAATGCTCCAGGGAACATTCACGATCCCACCGCCCGCAGGAAGCACAGCTGCGGCCACTCCGACCGGAATCGTGGCCAACCTCTCCCAAACCGGATTCATCGTTGGCGGCAAGCCCAGTCTATTTATCTTTGACACGGAGGACGGAACGATCTCGGGCTGGAATGGAGGCGCGACCGTAATCCTTGCCGTGGATAATTCCATGGGCGGAGCCGGTGCCGTGTACAAAGGACTGGCTATGATCACGAACAACGGAGCGAATTTTCTGCTCGCCACTAATTTTCGCAGCGGAAAAGTGGAAGTCTATGATTCCAATTTCAAGCTCACCAATCTCTCGGGCACTTTCACCGACCCGAATCTCCCTGCCGGCTACGCCCCCTTTGGGATCCATGTGATTACCGCCAATAGCCAGACCAAAATCTATGTGACGTATGCACTCCAGGACGCCGCCAAGCATGACCCAGTCCATGCGGCAGGCGACGGAGTTGTCGATATCTTCGACACGAACGGCAATATGATTCAGACGTTTGTTATGCAAGGCGATATGCACACAAACGCTCCGTGGGGAGTTGTGGTTCCTCCAGCCGGTTTCGGCGCGTTCGCAGGCGATGTGCTGGTCGGCAATTTCGGTGATGGGGTTCTGAACGCCTACATGCCAGCCGGTACGTTCATCGATAGCGTGAAAGATGCGGGCGGCAACGTCATCACGAATCTTTCCTTGTGGGACCTTGTTTTTGGAGGCGGAGGCGCGGCGGGCGATGCAAACACCCTATATTTGACGGCCGGCGGCATGGCGGAAATGCACGGGGTATTCGCATCGCTCGTGCCGACTCAGGCTAGCGGTGGGAACACGCCCGATTTTTCCGTAAGTGTTTCGCCTACTACCGCGACGGTGACCGCAGGAGCGTCTTCGAACTTCACGATTAACACTTCTCCCACGAACGGCTTTAATTCTGCTGTTAGCCTCTCGTGTTCCGGATTGCCAACGGGTGCAAAGTGCATGTTTTCCACTCAGAGCTATACTCCCGGGGGTAGCACAATACCCATGCTCACGATCACCACGAGTGCACGGAGCGCGATGATGGGCGCGGTCCCATCAGGACAATTGGCGAGTCGCTGGCCTACCTCGCAGTTGCGGATGTTGCTAGCTGCCGGGTTCGTTGGATTTCTTCTCGTTGGGCTGTATTTCGGAAGGCTGCGGTTGGGTTTCTTCTCCACGGCACCGCTGCGTGCAGGTGGCCTCGCCGTTATTTTGCTGGCTGTCTTCGCAGCGGCAGGTTGTGGTAGCGGGAAGGCGGCTGCTTCAACCGGCACCCCGGCTGGTACGAGCATGATCACCGTCACGGCAACCTCAGGAACTCTCTCGCATTCGGCAACGATCACTCTGACGGTGAAATAATTCTTCTAAGGAACTCTCTCGCTCTGTTGCGCAACGCGGAGCGAGAGAGAATTACATTCCGAAACGGCGCCGACGAATGTCTCCGCCTTCCGCACCGCGCTTGAGAACGAAAGCAGGCAAATTTCTTTGTGGGATGTCTTCCCTCTGAAGACGCTCTCCCCGGTGATTGTCAAAAATCTCTGACAATCGCGTGACAAACAGTTTACATGCTCTCCGCAGCCCATGAGCGTCTCATCTGTGAGGCCAAGTTGAATTCACAGAGAAAAGCGCCGCGGGGGAATCACCACATCATCCGGCCGCGATAAAACAAAAAAAGGAGCTGTCATGAAAAAATCTACCGTCATCAGGACTTTCGTCACCGTAACATTCCTGCTTGCATCCTTCATCGCCTTGCCTGCTGTACACGCAGACGAATGGAATCAAGCTACTTTGTTTACCTTTAGCCAACCGGTTCAGATTCCAGGACAAGTATTGCCCGCCGGGACCTATCTGTTCGAGCTCGTCAATAGCTTCAACCACGAAATTGTGCGGATCTCCAACGCGGATCGGACGAACGTGATCGCTGTAATTCAGGCACGACCCACCCAGCAGAAGGGCCTGTCCGGAAAGTCTGCGATTGTTCTCGCGGAGCGAGGCGTGTCAAAGCCGGAAGCGATCGTAGCCTGGTCTTACCCAGGCCGTGTGGAGGGTCATCAGTTTCTCTACCCGAAGCAAGTGCAAGAGGAAGTCGCAAAGGACAAGCAGGACACCATCGTATTCGGAGACTAGTCTCAAGCCCGGTACGAAACTCCGACAGGTCGGCGGCAGAGATTCAGGCCGCCGGCCGGGTTGGAGCATGTTATTGCGGCGAAAGATAGCAAGCGTTACAAATTGTTGACGATTTCTTTACGAGTGCGGGACACAGAAACAATACCCTTCAATTAGGCTCACCTAGAACATCCCCGGCGCCTCAAAGGAGGTCAGAAATGATCCGCTGCAATCACGCATCGTTCTCACGGGCTATCGCATTAGGAGCATTGCTCGCGAGCACAGTCACGCTTTTTGCGTGTGGCGCCTCTCACAATATGCCGGTCAGCACAATGCCAGGCGGTACGATGCCGGGTGGGACCATGCCGGGACAGTCACCGAATCCGATGTCGCATCCGCGGCCTCATCCGTAGGTATGTCAGGTTCAAGCGCCTCGTCTGGTGCTGGTGCTTGGTAAGGCAAATCTACGGCGCTCTTATCGGTGCCAACACCGTGAGACTCAACTCAACGAAGGAGCAACTGGAAAACACTTACCCCAAAGGGTGCTTCGGGCGTTTTTTTTTGCGCGCTCGAGCCCCCGAAAGAACCGGGGATCGGAGGCTACATGCCTTCTCACATCGTGACCGCTTACTGCGAAACATGCTCTGTAAACCATCCGACTGGAATTGAACTGAACTGGCTGGAACAAATTCCACCAAACAAAGCATTGCGGAGGTTTTTGACGGAACCTTTCTGCCTCCTGAGATCGCTATGATGTCGAGGAAGTATTTTCTGTGCCCTCAAACGGGAAAGATCAACAAACGAACCGATAGTAAGAAAACCTTTCAAAGGGTAGGGCATCGAGTCCTTACTTTAGGTGCGTTCGCGTGTTCCGGGCCACTTCTCCAAGATGCGTTTACAAACTGTTTACATTCTCCCGCGGCTCCTTGAGCGTCCTACTTGTGTTGGCCGAAGTTGGGTTCATAGAGAAAAGTAGTACACGAGGAGCCGTTGTGAAGGAAGGTGCTATCGTCAAACCAGTTGCCCTCCCTGGGTCCAGTGGAGAGCATGAGCTTCAAGAAAAGTGGAATACAACGCCGCGCGCGCTTGCCTTTTATCGGCATCAAGTACTCGACTACCTCAACCCCTTGATGCAGGCCTTCGTCACCAAGCAGGAAATGATGTTTGTTGGAACTGCCGACAGGCACGGAGAAGCGGACACTTCTTTTCGCGCAGGGTTGGCGGGATTCATTCGAGTGCTTGACGAGAAAACTCTTGCGTATCCTGAGTACCGAGGTAACGGAGTGATGTCGAGTCTCGGAAATATTTCCGAGAATCCGCACGTGGGGCTTCTCTTCGTGGATTTCACCGAAGGCAAAATCGGGCTCCACGTCAATGGACGCGCGCGAATCGTTGAGAATGATGAGTTCCTTCGAGATGCGGCTGCGTCTGAACCCGTCCGAGAGGATATCGCTCCTGCGACGGGGCGCGGTCCGGAGCGGTGGGTGGTGGTATCTGTTGTGGAAGCGTACGTCCATTGCTCCAAGCACATTCCACGCATGCAGAAGATCGATGAGGAAATCCATTGGGGAACGGATGATGTGCGAGCCAAAGGCGGCGACTACTTTAGAGCCAAAGCCTCTCCGCGGACACAGTAGCGAAGATACATATCAGCCAAACTTGCAGCTAGCCCTGGGGACACTCTCCTTCACTGTTTGCTTTGCCGCATGGGGACTGATCAGCGCATTCGCTCCGCGTTTCCGAGAAGCGTTTCACTTGACCGCGACGCAGACGGCCTTCCTTATAGCAGTCCCTGTTCTTCTCGGGGCACTGCTGAGGATTGCAACCGGGATGCTCGCAGACCGCTTTGGCGGTAGGGCAGTTTTTGCGCTGCTGATGGTTGTCGTCGCCGCGCCCGCCTATATCGTGCCCACGGTCCCCAACTATCGGATGCTCCTGTACGCCGCGCTTTTCTTAGGCATGGCTGGAAGCTCGTTTGCCGTCGGAACGGGATTTGTCTCCCGTTGGTTTCCACCGGAAAGACAGGGAGGCGTGCTCGGCATTTACGGCCTCGGCAATATCGGTCAATCGGCTGCCGTATTCCTCGGGCCAGTTCTGGCCGTAGCGGTGGGCTGGCAGAACATTTTTCGAGGTGCGGCGGTCCTGCTGGTCATCTGGGGAATAGCATTCTTTTTACTTGCCCGCAATTCCCCAAAGACAGTGCGGCCTTCCAGCTTGGGCGCAATGCTCCAACTTCTCTCGCGCGAGCGGTTATCGTGGGTGCTTTCTCTTTTTTACTTCCTGACTTTCGGTGGATTTGTTGCATTTTCGATCTACTTGCCGGTCTTGCTCAGAGACCAGTTCGGGCTCAAACCTTCGGACGCCGGGTTTCGTACTGCCGGTTTTGTTGTGCTGGCAACCCTGGCTCGCCCGCTGGGCGGTAGGTTAGCGGACAAAATCGGCGGTGCTCGCGTTCTCCAAGTTGTTTTCCTCGGGATCATTCCTTTAGCCCTCTTGATGGCATGGACATCGATGTTGCCGTTTACTGTGGGCGCGCTTGGGTGCGCCTTCTTGCTGGGAAATGGTAACGGCGCAGTCTTTAAGCTCGTGCCACAACACTTTCCTAAGCAGGTCGGAACGGTTACCGGCCTCGTTGGAGCAATGGGCGGCCTCGGCGGATTTTTCCCACCCTTGCTGCTGGGTTTTTTTCGAGACCATTTGCACGTTATCTGGCCCAGCTTCGCGCTACTTGCTTTTTTTTCTGCGGCTCTCTGGCGTACCAATGCGGTGGTTTTCTTGGCCCAACCGCGAGCCACGAAACTGACACTGCTGGCATCGTTCACTCGGACGGCAGACCGCATTCGAGCTGGCATTACGGCCACATGCTTCACCGGTTTGCTAGTCGCCGCAATTGTCATCGGATCGCGCAACCTTCAGAATTTCGATGCCGCGCTGGTCACTTACACTTTCGCTACGGTCTTTGCGACCTGGGGAGTCGTGTACCACTACCACGTGTGGCTCGATAAACCACCAACGCGTGTTTATTGGGAACGGGGCTGGCAGCTTTTCCGCAAGGAAGGCATGTTTCGCGGGATTGCGCGGCTGGTGCGCCTGGCAACAATCCACCTGGCGGCTCAAACTTTCATCAGGCGCCGTTCGGTGTTGCGCTGGTGGATGCACCAACTGCTTTTCTGGGGATGCATCCTCGCTGTTCTGATTACTTTTCCGCTGGTCTTTGGCTGGATTTCATTCCAGACACTGCCGACGGATCAAGAAACCTATGTGGTGTTGGTCTACGGCTTTCCAGCTCTGACTTTCCGCTTGCACACGCTGTTTGCAGAGATCCTGTTTCATGGACTTGATATCGCGGCAATTCTGGTGCTCGGAGGAATCGGTCTCGCCCTGTGGAGGCGCTTCCGGGACCGGGGCGCACAAGCAGTGCAGTCGTTCGCGTTGGATTTTTTGCCGCTCATTCTCTTATTCGCGATTTCGGTGACAGGACTCGCGCTCACAGTTTCGCAGAACTGGCTGCGTGGAGAGTTCTACGGTTTTCTCGCGATTCTGCACGCGATCACTGTGATCGCCGCGCTGCTCTATATCCCGTTCGGAAAGTTTTTCCATATTTTTCAGCGTCCCGCTCAGCTCGGCGTGAAGTTCTATCAAGCAGCGGGAGAAGCGGGCGACCCTGCGGTCTGCAAGCGTTGCGGTAAGCGTTTCGCTTCCAGAATGCATATCGACGATTTGAACCGTGTCCTCCCGCAAGTTGGATTCGACTATCACTTGAGAGAGAGACAATTCACGTGGCAGGAGATTTGCCCGGTATGCAAGCGGAAGTCACTGTCCCTCGCGCAAATGCATTTGAGAGAGGAAGCGCGTGGCTGAGCCGCCCATTTCATTGAAGTCCTTGCTGGAGCGTCATGGTCCACACCCGGCATACGTCCCTCCAGGCGGCTGGCAGAACGAATTACGCAACGCTCCTGAGCGTCTGGTGAAAACGCATTGCTGTTTTTGCGGCCAGCAGTGCGGCATACAGCTTAAGGTTCGGGGCAACCAAGTGACTGGCTTTGAGCCATGGGAAGAGTTCCCTTTCAACCGCGGAATGCTCTGTCCAAAGGGTGTTAAGCGCTACATGCAAGGTGGCCATCCTGACCGGTTGCACGATCCGTTGATACGCACGCCGCAAGGATTCCGGGTTTCTTCGTGGGATGAAGCATTGGACTTTACGGCGAGACGCTTGCGAGAAATTCAGGAGAAATATGGTAAGGATTCAGTGGCCATCTACGGCGGAGCTTCCCTGATTTCCGAGAAATCCTACCTCCTTGGAAAATTTGCTCGCGTTGCACTGGGTACTCGCCACATCGATTACAACGGAAGACTGTGTATGGTTTCGGCGGGTGCGGCTTACAAACTGGCGTTTGGCGTGGACCGCAGTCCTTTTCCGTGGAGCGATATCCCCAAAGCACAAGTCGTGCTCGTAGCAGGCGCGAATGTTGCGGAGTGCGCCCCGATCACTACCGATTATCTGTGGCGGTGCCGCGACGCTGGCGGAAAACTCATCGTCGTCGATCCGCGGATGACGCCGATCTGCCGCAATGCGGATATGTATCTTCCCGTTCGGCCGGGCACCGACTTAGCTTTGTACATGGGTTTGCTTCACGTCATCCTGCGCGACGGTCTGGAGCGGCGAGCTTTCATTTCGACGCATACGATTGGCTTCGAACAAGTTGCCGAATCGGCTCGCGCCTGGGACCCACGCACTGTTGCGGAAAAGACCGGAGTGCCACCCGAGTCCATTGAGCGAGCGGCGCGCCTCTTTGCGAGGGCCGAACGTGCCATCGTCCTTCACGCACGTGGTGTCGAGCACCAATCCAAAGGCGTCGAAAACTGTTCGGCGCTGATTAACCTGTGCCTTGCAACCGGAAATATTGGTCGGGAAGGCGCGGGCTGCGCGATGATCACCGGGCAAGGAAATGGGCAAGGTGGCCGCGAACACGGCCAGAAATGCGACCAACTTCCCGGTCAGAGATCCATCAGCGACCCGGAGGCCCGCGCACACACGGCAAAGGTCTGGGGCGTCTCCCCGGAAGACATTCCGCAAGCCGGCTATTCCGCCGTAGAGATCATGGAAGCGATTCATCGGGGAGAGATCAAGGCATTGCTATCCGCCTGCTTCAATCCACTCGTTTCCCTTCCGGATGCCAAGTTCACTATGGAAGCCTTGGAGAAGCTCGAATTCTTCGGCGTCGTCGATTTCTTTATGTCTGAGACCGCACATCACTCCGATGTAGTCCTGGCAGGAAGTCTGCAGGAAGAAGAGGAAGGCGTCGGTTGCACAGCTGAAGGTCGCGTCATCCATATCCAGAAGGCAGTGGACCCTCCCGGCAACGCTAAAGGCGATAGCTGGATCTATTGCGAACTCGCGAAACGGCTAGGGAAGGAACAATACTTTCCGTACGCTTCGACGAGAGACATTTACGATGAGCTGCGCGAAGCTTCTCGGGGTGGGGCTGCGGACTATTTCGGCATCACCTACGAAAAGATCGACAAGAACATGGGCATTTTCTGGCCGTGTCCTTCGCTCGATCATCCGGGGACGCCCCGGTTGTTCGAAGATGGACGCTCGTTTCATCCGGATGGCAAACACCACTTCGTCGTTACCGAATGGCGCGATAGTGGAGATCCGGTCTCGCCCGAGTTTCCAATTTATCTCACGACTGGGCGCGTCGTGAGTCAGTATCTCTCAGGCACGCAGACACGCCGTATCGGCGGTCTCCTCGAGCAGTATCCAAATCCACGACTAGAAATGCATCCGCGCCTCGCTGAGCAATACAAGATAAATGACGGAGATTGGGTTACCGTGACGACGCGTCGAAACGAGATCACCTTGCAAGCCATGGTGGTGAAGACGATTCGCCCGGATACGGTGTTCATCCCGTACCATTGGCCCGATGGGCGAAGCGCGAATCGGCTGACGCATCGCACGCTCGACCCACGCAGCAAGATTCCTGAGTACAAAGTATCCGCGTGCCAGCTCCGACGCGCGGACGGACCGCCCGACTGGGCGCTCTCCTCGCTGGAGCACCCATCCGACTCATGGAACGGTAAAGCCTGATGCACGGCTACGAATTCTACGTCGATCCTTCTCGCTGTATTGGCTGCCAGTCGTGTGTTAAAGCCTGCGAGGAATGCGACACCCATCGCGGCACATCCATGATCAATTTTGATTTCGTTGATCGAGGTCAGACGACGGCGAGCGCGGCTTATGTCTGCTGGCACTGCGAAGAGCCGACGTGTGCTATGGCATGCCCCACGGATGCGATCAAGAAAGGCGATGACGGAATTGTCCAGTCATCGTTAGAGCCGCGCTGCATCGGCTGCTCGAACTGCGTCCTCGCCTGTCCCTTCGGCATTCCCAAGATCTTTCCGGAATACGAGCAGATGATGAAATGCGACATGTGCTACGACCGCACGTCCGTAGGTAAGCGGCCGATGTGTGCGACGGTTTGCCCCAGCCAGGCGCTTTCCTATGTTCGGCCTGACGGAATTGCAGGACGGCGGGAAAAGCCAACCAACGTGTTTCAGTTCGGAAATCAGAAAGTCGTCACGCTCGTACACATGATGGTTCCTGCGGGCACGGATTCAGTTTCCATCGACGTATTGGACTACATGTGGGAGGGGGCTTATGTCGCTTTTGCCCAGCCCCAGTAAGGAACCTCTCTGGAGAGAGGAATTCTCCGTGTTCACTAGCGACGAGCGCTACGTGACACGCCGCCAGTTCGCTAAGTTTCTTACGCTCACGAGCCTCGGTATGTTCGTCGGCAATCTTTGGGTTCTGGCGAAGGCGCATTTTGCCAAGACTCCTTCGTTTCCTTCTGTCGAGGTCGGCGAGGTGGGCGAAATTCCGGTTCGGGGTATAAAACTCTTCACCTACCCGACCCCAAAGGATCATTGCATCCTGATCCGCGCTGGCGAAGACCAATATATGGCCTACAGCCAGAAGTGCACACACCTGTCGTGTGCCGTGTACTTTTCAGCGAAAGAAGACAGGCTCGAATGTCCCTGCCATCAAGGATTTTTCTCGGTAAGGGACGGCTCGGTTTTGCAAGGTCCACCACTGCGTCCACTCCCGCAGATCACCCTCGAAAGGAATGGTGCAAGACTGCTTGCGGTAGGCCTAAAGGGAAGCTGATATGGTCAATCTCGAACGTTACCAGCAGCGAAGAGGACTCGTGGCAATCGATGGCGCAATGGCACTCATTTTCATTCTTCTAATTGTTCAGATCTGGCTTTTGGGCGCAACCTTGGAAACTTTCCTTGCAGGTCACGCAGGAGCAGTTCTCCCGGCCGCGATTTGCTCCGGGCTTGTCTTCTTGGGATGCCTGGCTCTTGACCTCTTTGTGACGCGAGTTGATCAAGAGTCACGCAAGCCTTAACAAGCCTGAGATAAAAAGCGGCGTGCATCCCCTTCTTCCGTATTTCCGGTTCACAGGGACTCGTGCCTATTGCCAACTGCAGGCGGAACGTCGTGCGTAACGTTGCGACCACGACATCGCATGAGTAGACGCTTGCGACTGGTGGCGCGAGCCACCGCCGCCGAAGGAGCTGCTGGCGCGATCGATCTCTCCGAAGAACACCATGACGTCGTTCTGAACTTGCCCATCCGCCGCCAGCTTCTCGAAACGTTCCATTGGGCTTTGCGCATTGGCGGGAGTCGTAAGCAGAGCGAGAAACAGCATGGTGGTCCACGGGAAATTGCGCTATCTCCGTTCGGGGTTCCGGCCTGAAACGATAATACGCAAAGGACTGAGTTTTGGTTCCGTGAGGGCCTCGCCTCAATAGTATCCGTTCCTTTCGAGTGATGGTCTAATCCGAAGTTACGTCGGGCCAGAAGTCCGCTTGTGGGAAGTTCACCGTTTCTCCGGATCGGTAACGACAAACACGCTTGTGGAGGCCGGAGGGATTGCTCACTATAAGCCGACTTATCGATACTGATCCGCTCGGTGCCCACCCGGATTACTTTGGGTTTGCCGACAATACGGGAATTGGCGGTTTGACAGGCCGTAGCACTGAAGTGAACTCCGGTTGGTCTACAAAGCGGAAAATCCGCCCAGGAGGCTGTCGCGGAAAAGCCTTTCGCCGATCTCGACGCCATCTGGGGTAAAGGCATCATCAACGGCGACCAGTACGTGCAAATCGTTTATTTGACGTTGTGAATCCTCCGGGTGCGGATTTCCTGCCGGGCGATCCGTCAATTCGAATGTGAGCAGGAAAGATTTTTACTCTCCGTGGAATTTAGACGCAACGAACTTGCGGAATTCCACTGCACTGGCCGGAACGTAACGATCGGCGATCCACCCTATGCCTAACGGTCGAATGGGGCGCGCCGGCGACAATTTGATCTCTACGACGCCCGCAAATCGACTGGGCGCAGGAGGAAGGAGCCCTATGCCGAGCCCTGCAGCAATCAATCCACGCAGCGTCGCAACATCCATCCCCTCAAATGCAATGTTCGGCAAGAACGATGCGTCAGCACACACCCTGTCGAAGATGATGCGCAGGGTATGTTCTGGGCTGAGAACGAGGAATGGCTCGGATGACAGTTCCCTCAAGCTTAGGGTACGCCTTGCCGCCAACCGGTGCGTCTGTGGCACCGCGATCAACAATTCTTCGTCCAGAAGATGATTCCAGCGGACGTCGCTTGGCCCAAACATTCCCGGGACGGACAAGCATAGATCGATATTGCCTGCGGCAAGCTCTTTCATCAGCATCTCTCCTGAGCGCTGGACAAGGAGCGTGAATTGAATCTTGGGATGTTTCTGGCAATACTCTTTGATTAGTCGCGGAACCATTTCAATTCCGAGTGAGTGTAGAAAGCCAAGCGATACGGTTCCGGATTCTTCCCCGCTCTGTTCGCGGAGCAAACGCTTTCCGCTTTCAAGGATACTGAGTGCCCGATTGACATGCTCCAGAAATAGGCGCCCATAACGCGACAGCACGACCGCGCGTCCCTGGCGATAGAAAAGTGGGACTCCCAGTTCC
>DATNKB010000014.1:0-2810 GCA_035603595.1 Candidatus Dormiibacterota bacterium | reverse complement strand
GGTGAATTTTTTCAGCAGGCTCACGTCATCGTCGTAGCCCACCACGGCCACTTCCGACGTCTGCGCCATCACCGTTTCCGTGAACACGATGCCCATCCGTTTCACCGACGGAAACATCGGATCGATGTGCGAGCTGGTCTCAACGACGAGCACAATCGAAAGCGAACTCGCGCCGAGATCGAAATGCTCGATCTTCTGTTCCACTCCATTGTCGAAAATGTGGAAGCTTTCTTTGGGGATATCGAGCAGCATCTCGCCGCTCGCGTTGCGAACCGTCACCGGCGCGGTCACTTCGTTTACCCGCACGTGAATCGTGCGCTTCGCTTCTTCAGGGGTCGGCGGTCTCTCCGGTTCAATACCCGGTTTTGTGTGAAGCGGCCCGGGCGGTGCCTGGGCGCGCGTCGGGGGCGTCAGCGCCAGAAGCGCTGCAACCGCCGCGATCAACGCGGCTAAGCCCGCTATTCTTGGTAAGCCAAAGCCCATAGAGCCATTTTATCTGATTCCGGATTCGCCTCAGGGCGTTGCATGCATCGAACGGGCAAGTTCACGCGATGGAAATCGCGCTCAATACGCGTCAGGCACCCTCCGGCCAACAGTATTAAAATAGTTGTTTGCGTGTTCATTTGCGTGTTTGCTGTCGCACTGATGGCCGCGCGCACTAGCTCATTCAGAGGGGGAATTCATGAGACGTCCCAGCCACCTGCCGATGGCGAAGCTCGCCTACCAGGATCCCAGGTTTATGGAAAGCCTGGGAGCGCGTCCGTTGCGCATTCTGGCTGAATACCTCGATCCGCTCGCCCGTTTGCGGCGCGAAAAAGTGGCGGACACCATCGTGATGTTCGGCTCCGCGCGAATCCACTCGCGCGAACAAGCCCAGCACGAGCTAAAAGAAGTTCGCGCCCGTTCGCGCGGCCGCCGCAGCGCTCAATGGGCGGAGCGGATTCGCCACGCCAAATCACATCTGGAGATGTCGCGTTACTACGAAGAAGCGCGCGAACTCTCGCGTCGCATCACCAGTTGGTCCTTGACGCTCGGCGTGCACCCGAAGCGCTTCGTCATCTGCTCAGGCGGTGGCCCCGGAATCATGGACGCAGCGAACCGCGGCGCTTTCGACGCAGGCGGCTCGTCCATCGGCCTCAGCATCCAGCTTCCGCACGAGCAGCGCCCCAATCCCTACATCACCGAAGACCTGAATTTCTGCTTCCATTATTTCTTCATGCGCAAGCTGTGGTTCGCGCAGATGGCGAAAGCGCTGATCGTGTTCCCCGGAGGATTCGGCACGATGGACGAGCTATTTGAAATGCTCACCCTGCTGCAAACAGGAAAGCTTTCCTCGCACCACATGATTCTGATTTACGGCAGGAAATACTGGGACAAGGTGTTCAACTGGCGCCAGATGCTGCGCTACGGAACGATCAACGAGCGCGAGTACAAGCTGCTCCAGTTCTCTGACAACGTGGACGATGCGTTCGATCGCGTGCGCGCGGAGATGGAAGAGCACCACCTCTCGGTCGACGAAGAGGAGTAGCCCAACTCGATTTTACCTTTGTTGCCCTGAGGTAGTTGCGTGCCCTGCGCCGCTCTTCTCTTCCGTGCGATTTCAAGCAAGATGCAGGAAGACTCCGCAGTTCTCTGACAGCGTGGATGCCCTTCGGTGACGCCGGCGTCTCGCCGACTCTTTTTGCAAGCCACAAGCACCTATCACGCCAGCAGAGCACACCCGTGCGCGCGGATCCCCTGAAAAGCAAAGCGGGGATGGAGGGCGTGCCCCATCCCCGCTCTTTCACTTTCACCGTCAGAGGGAAGCGTTTTATTGCCGTTCGTTAGTTATTCGAAACTCCCAGATCGGCCTCAAAAGCAGGACCAAACATCGCTTCGAAGCGTTGCTTCTCGTGCTTGTCGTGAACCAGCACCACCGGCGACACGCGCACTGACTGTTTGCACTCACGGCAAGTGGTTGCCTCACCCTGCAGATCCTGTACGAATCCGTCAGTGAAGTGATAAGCCGAGCGCGGGCGCCGCGCGTTCTTCACGCCCGGAAGGCCGCAATGCGGACAGGTGAACTCAACGTGATCCTCGAGCGGATCGCGATTGAGCGCAGCCCATCCGGTGTATCGAACTCCAATCGTCTCCAGAGAATTCTTCATTATGATGACCTCTCAATCCCCAAGAGGGGCTAGGAACAAGTAATTAGACGCGAGAAAGCCGAAAATGGTGCATGTGCGGGGCCGAAATCGTAATCGGATGGAATTGAATAACTTAGAAGAATACTAACAACAATTTTGCAGCTTGCTCGTCCTTATCCCCGAATTCCCGGAACTGCCGCAACACTTCGGTGTCTATAGCTTCAAGAGTCGCGCGAACTCAGCAGCGGCCGAAGCGGTGAAGCCGAAACGCAGTAACTTACCTTCGGCTTCGTTGCGAAGAAAACCGCGCGTCGTCAGATTCATCGTCCTGGTTCCTCTAGTAGAAAAGGACTAGATAACACTGATTTGCAAAACGGCTGCCAGCCGTCATGCGTGGAGGTGCGCCCATGAGCGATCTCGGAAGCTTGTCTGAATGCCTGGTTGACAACGATCCCGCCGTACGAGTGCGAGCGCGCCGGCTTCGCAGCAAAGCTCTCGTACTTTCAGTCGCGCTCGAAGCCCTTATTTTAGCCGCGCTGCTCGTTTGGCCTCTGATCTCTCCGGGAGTTCTCACCGCGCGTTACATCGTGACTCCCGCGCCGCCCTATTCGGGTGGCGGCGCACCGCATCACGAGCAGCCCACGATGCATCATCCGCGTGCGTCGTCGTTTCCGACGATTTGCC
>DATNKB010000013.1:0-5317 GCA_035603595.1 Candidatus Dormiibacterota bacterium | reverse complement strand
CGACGGTATCGTGAAGTACGGCGAAATCGCCAAGGGCCAGCGCAAGATCTACGTCGAAAGCGAAGATAGCAAGACGACGAAGGAATACTCCATTCCTCGCGGCGTCCACATCAACGTGCAGGAAGGCGAACACGTGCGAGCTGGCGAGCCCCTCATCGACGGGCCGCTCAACCCGCACGACATCCTCGCCGTCCTCGGCGAAAAGTACACGCAGGCTTACCTGGTCAATTCGATTCAGGAAGTCTACCGGCTGCAGGGCGTGAATATTAACGACAAGCACATCGAGACGATCGTTCGTCAGATGATGCGCTAGGTGAAAGTCGAAGACGTGGGCGATACGACGTTCCTCCTCGAAGAGCAAGTCGATAAGTTCCGCTTCCGCGAGGAAAACGATCGCATCATTCACGATGGTGGACGTCCCGCTACCGGCCGTCCGTTGCTCCTTGGCATCACCAAGGCTTCGCTTTCCACTGACTCGTTCATCTCCGCGGCGAGCTTCCAGGAGACCACCCGCGTTCTCACCGAAGCGGCCATCTCCGGGAAGGTCGATTATCTGCGCGGCTTGAAGGAGAACGTGATCATGGGTCGCTTGATTCCGGCCGGCACTGGCTTGGAGCGCTACCGAAATATCCAGCTCCTCACCGAACTGCCTCCGCCGGATGAGGGCGAAGGCATGGGCGCCGGATTCGGTCAAAACGGACCGGACCTCACACCCGAAGAAGCCGCGGCGCTCGACTTCCTGCGCAAGGACACCGATGCCGTCGCCGAAAGCTAGCCAACGCGAGGAATCATCGCCCTGAGCCTGTACGGGCAGGATCGAATTCCTCTCTAAAACAATCCAGGGCGCTCTGTGCCACAGAGCGCCCTTTTTTTGTCTCGCGGCGAAGCTGCGCTCGCGCCACGCGAAAGCGGAACCGTAGCTCAGGTCCCATTCTGGCCGCTCGCGGCCAGAATGGACCCGAGGCCTCTGACTTTTCTTTCTAGCCGAGGCTTTCAGGCCGGCCGGTTTTTTCTTCCAGATGCAACCGTCCGCAAATGCGCCTCTGTTATGCAACTTGGAAATCCAACTCGCATTCAACGCATGAACAACAGCTCCTCCATGTAAAATTTAGGTGCAGAATTTTGCTCAATACAACCAGACCTGGAACCAAGCGCCCTAAGAAGCGGAGACTTCATTTTGTCGAATTCAACCACTGAGCCGGCCAAGCCATCCGCTGCTCCTTCCGGCGAAGAACAGTTCAAAAAACTCGTCGAGATAATTTCCCGCTCCCAGCATAACTACCGCGAGCTGATCGATACCCTCGACCAGGCCGTCTTCACAATTTCTCTCGAAGGCGAAATTCGAGTCGCGAATCGTAGTTTCGCGGAAATATTGGGCGAGGATTTTCACACCCTGATCGGCCATCGCATCCACGAGTTCATCGCCGCCCCATCGCCCGACGAGGCCAAAGTCTGGCTGGCTGGACTCCTTCACACGGGTTTGGATCACGGCAGGCTCTCACTGCGCCTGAAAAAAACCGGCGAACTTCGCTACTTCGACTGTTGGGTTCAAGTGGTCACCGAAGACGGAGTTGCTGCGGGAATCAGCGGTTGGGCACGCGACGTCACCTCTCAACATCAGGCTGAACTTCGCTTCAACGAGTTCTTCGAATCCTTGCGCGAAGGAATCTTTTTCACGACGCCCGATGGCCAGGTGATCGATGCGAATCCCGCCTTGGTTCGCATGCTCGGCTTCGAATCGAAGGCAGAGCTGCAGTTGGGAAATTTTAGCCAGGTCTATGCCGATCCCTCCCAGCGCGACGCGCTTCTTCGCGAACTTCAGTCCCGCGGCTCAGTGCAGGATCGGGAAGTGGTTCTTCGCCGCAAGGATGGTTCGCACCTCTACTGTCTCGCTTCCGGCTTCGCGATTCGCGACACCTTTGGGCGCATCGTTCGTTTGCAGGGCACCCTCGTGGATATCACCGAACGGCGCGAAATCGAAAAGCGTTTGCATCAGGAACAGGAATTCGTCCGCCATCTGATCGCTTGCTTCCCGGACATGATTGCGGTCTTTGACTCGACCGGGCGATTCACTTACGTCAGTCCGCGCGTTTACGAAGTGCTCGGCGCTGCTCCCGCCGAATTCGTCGGGCAACCGCACCTTTTTGGAGTTCACCCCGATGATCAACCGAGGGTTGCCGAATCTTTTCGCGAGGTTATGGCGGGAGAAAACTCTTCCACGCAGATGGAATTTCGATCTCGCCACGCGGATGGCACTTGGCGGACGCTTCGCGCGAGCGCCGGTCCTCTTTTTGATGCCGAACAACAAATCAGTGGAGTCGTTTCCTCCGTCCGCGACATCACGGAAGCAAAGACGTTCGAGCAGCAGCTCACGCAAAAAGAAAAATTTGCCTCCATGGGCCAGATGATGGCTGGCGCCGCCCACGAGTTGAACAATCCCCTTACCGCAATCCTCGGTGTGAGCGATCTGTTGCGCGAACGAGCCACTGACGATGCCACCCGGCGTCAGGTTGAGATTATCCTGCAGCAAGCTCGCCGCGCGGCAGCAATCGTTCAGAACCTCTTAGCGCTGGCTGTGCCAACCGGCCAAAAGCGCTTACGCGTGAAGGTGGAAGAGGTCATTGCGAAGGTAATCGAATCTCATCAGAAATCGTTGCAACAGAGAAACATTATTGTTGACGTCACGGTCGCCGGAAAACTCGCTGAAGTAGAAGGAGATCCCCGGCTGCTCGCGCAGGTTTTCGCGAATATCCTCTTGAATGCGGAGCAGGCTATTTCCTCCGTCCGCGATACGGGCACCGTGCGAATTTCGCTGTCGCAGGCGGGCAACAGCCTGCTCGTGGAAGTCGCCGACGACGGTCCCGGCATTCCCCGGGGAATCGCAGACAAAATCTACGATCCCTTTTTTACGACCAAAAGGCCCGGAGGAGGAAGTGGACTGGGCCTCACGATTTGCCTGGGCGTGATTAAAGATCACGGAGGGCGGATTGAAGTGCGGCCTTCAGAGGGCGCCGGCGCGACCTTCCGGATTTTCCTACCGGCGATCGTGGAAAAGGGAGGGGAAGCTTCGAACTCCGCCTCCGCGCGGCGTGCGGCTCTGGTTTCATCGGCACTGAGCGACCGAAAGCTGCTGATCGTAGACGACGAAGAAAGCATCCGTGAAATTGTGCAGGACGGCCTTTCCGCGCGTGGGATGAACGTGGAATGTGCGGCGAGTTCGGAAGAGGCGCTGGCTTTATTGGCCGGCAACACTTATGACATGGTGCTCTGCGATTTCAACCTGCCAGGCTTGAGCGGCGAGCAACTATTCGAGAAGCTTAGGGCCCAAACCGGCGGTTCCTTGCCCCGCTTTGTTTTTATGACAGGAGACTTACTCGAACGCTCGACGATTGCGTCATTTGCTGACAGGGGAGCGCACGTTCTTCAAAAGCCATTTCAAATTTCCGCGCTGGCGGCGTTACTTTCCGAGCTTCTTCATGAACAACCTACAAAAGCAAACTAGTTTTCCTTCCGTCGTAGGCTTGCGAGCCTCTATTTTGTCGCTGCGGGAGATTTCCCTCCAACGTCCACACCAAAATCCCACACGTACAGATTCGTTCCTTCGGCTTTCACGATTTCAGTAAACACGTATTCTCCAGGTTCAAGCGATTCGCCGAGCGTGAAACGATAGACGCCATTGGCAATCTGCCAGCGCTGAGCAATTACCTCGTTTCGCTTCATCTTTGTAATCACCTGAAGATACGTGTCGACGTTCTCGATCAGGCGAGAGTCGCCTCGCACTTTCGTTCGAATCAACAGCATGTTCGGCTCGCGGCCGTCCGCGGTGCGCATATAGAATTCCGGCTGCTCATTGTGCACGCGCACCTCGGCGTGCGGCCTCGGAATCGAGAGGTTGCGGCGAGACGGCACGATCGGAATCGGCACGAGCACCTGTTCAACCACCTTGGCCTTGTCTAACTTGTTGTCCGCCTGCGCTTGCGTGAGGCGCAGCACGGATTTTCCGTCGTAAACAAACAGGCCCTCGCCGGGAGGAATGAAAACCCCGGGAGCCGCTTCCAGACTCGCATCCACATCGAGCGGCATGATGCGGCGCGCCTGCTCTTGTTTGTGTACGTTGCTGAGCAGCGTAGCGTCGTTTTTCTTCTGCTCTGCCTCGCTCTGACGTGTTGCATCCCAATCGACAAGAGCCGACGGCATTTCTTCCCATTGCGATCTTTCCGTGTTGTAAAACCGGACCCGGTCGTCCATCACCTGATATTCACGGACAAGCTGGACGCTGCCGTCTTTCAGGATCAGCTTTTTCCCGCGCGGAAGATGCGCAATCCTCGATTCTGGAGACGAACCTTGGCTCTGCTGGCGCGCATCCGCTGAGCCCGGTGATGGGGATTGTGGCGATTGCTGCCCTGGATTCGCCAATCCGTTGGCTGAAGCCGCAATCAGCGCGCACACGGCCACGGCGAAGATTGCCAGTCCAAAACGGGCGCGACAGAATCTTGCCGCACCGGCTCTCTTTTGCGCGGACATCACCCGGTCACCTATAAACTGAGATGCAGATTCGTGCTGTGGGGGTTACGGAATGGCAGAATCTTCGAAGCGGAGAAACTAGTGCTGGCAGCGTGGATGCAGAACGGTGAGGATCATCAGATCGGAATTCGTGAAAAGCCACTTCTCGGCTTCCGCGCCCGCAGCTGAGGCTACCCGGGCAAGTTTGCCGAGATGCTTGTTGAGGGCGAGAGCGCGCAAGTGGTCGAGGCAGATACCGGTGAGCCGGACCACCTCGTCCTCGGTAAAGAGCTTCTGGCTGGACTTTACCCGAACCATTCTCGCGGCCTCCCAAACCGTTCGATGCTGAAACGAGACTAAATGCCGCACTCTCTGCAAGCAATAGTCCTTCCGTTCCATCGAGCAAGGACGCTCGGGCTACTCCCATCCGAGAACTCCCGTGAAATCTGTTGTTTGCAGAGGCTTCGGGTTCCCTTCGCCGCACTGCATATTGGTCGTCAGACCTATTTAGACGGAAAGAAATATTCCATGCGCGGAAAGTTTTCTGCAGATTCAGGAAGACATATTTGCCGTAGAGCGGCTGGTTCGCCGGAAAATGTGCCCGCGATTTCGGACGAGCTTCGCGAATATCTGAACCTCATATCGTGAAACCACCCGCTTTTTCGAAACCTCGTGCAAGCCGCAACACGCGGCCTTCCTCAAAATGCGGAGCAAGAATTTGCATACCGATGGGCAGGCCAGCCTTCGTCTTTCCGCACGGAACGGAAATCCCCGGAACGCCGGCTAGAGAACCCGTCACGGTATAAATGTCGGC
>DATNKB010000012.1:0-21095 GCA_035603595.1 Candidatus Dormiibacterota bacterium | reverse complement strand
CCTTGCGGGAAACCCCGCGAGGCCACGGGGTGGGAAATGACAGCCGCTGTCGCAGGTGGAAATTGCCGACGGCCCGGGTGTGCGAATCCAATTCCGAAAAGCCTTGCCGGCGAGCAGCTGTGCCTCGACCATTTTTTGGATGAAGCTTTTGTTCGCACCGATCATGCGATGCAGAGCTGCCGGGAGGGACAGTTTGTCAACGCCAGCAGCCTGGAATGGCTTCTTTCTGACGCGCTCGCGACCGTAAAGAATCTTGAAGAGGGTGCGGCCGAGCCCAATCCGGAGCAGCGTGATCGGATGCTGGAACTGCTTTTAATCGTGGCCAACTTGCACGAGTATGTGGCGCACCATTCGGTGCGTCTGGCACAGCGGCCTGCTTGAGCCGTAGCGCGGCGCCCGCTAGGGGTTTCGATTCAAGAGTAGTTTGGCTTGCTTAAGGGTTAACACCTCTTTTTCCTGCTGCCTTGCGTTTTCGTCCCGCACGATTCAACCTTGATATTCCCCTTCCGGAAACCCGGCAACCGGAGACGGAATGAACAACAGCCCATTCAAACCCTCGGACCCAAAGATACCTGGAGTGTCGCCCAGGCACGATTCGGTCGACCACGCTCCTCCGCCTTCAGCGGAACAGAAACCCGTGCCCGCCCGATTCTCAATGTCACAAATGCCGCCCCGGTGGCTAATTCTCTCTTCAACTGGTGTGGTGGCGGTGTGCCTGATCGCGGTGTGGTGGTTGCATGGGACATCCGCAAAGGAATCCAACACCGGAAGTGAAGCAACAGCGCCTGCAACTACAACAGTAGACAGCAAACCTTCTCCAATTCCCGAGCCGCTGCCTGTGGGACCGGGTGAAATTGCGACAACGAGCGAACTGGCTAAAGATTGGTCGGCAAGGAAATTTAATTTTCGCGATCCACTCACCTCGCGAGAGGTGCCGGCAATGGTGGTGCGTCTTCCTGGTGGAGTGTACTGGGGATTTTCTTTGGTCGAGCCTTATGGGTCGTGCGAGATGGAATTTGTAACCGATATGGAGAAGCTTCGCACCGACTATGGATTTCGGGCCTCCCACCCGATGGTCGGCGATCCGTGCAATCGCGCTGTATTTGACTTGACGCGATATGGCAGCGGACCAGCGGGATTAGTTCGTGGTGAAATTGCGCATGGAGCGGCGGTGCGCCCACCGATGGCCATCGAGATTCAGGTACGCGGTAAACAGGTGTTGGCCCAGAAAATCGAGTAGCCTTCCGCGACTCATTCGTGACGGCTCTTACTCCGGAGGGGGCTATAGCAGTCTCCAAGGCGACACGGCGTTTCACTTCAGCAGTCATCTTCCCTGGCAGAACCATCGCATCTATCCACTAAATTAGGCTTTTAATTAGGCTGACGATTCTAGCGCCGTGTAACCGCACCCGTTCGAAAAAAAACCGCCGCCGTCGCGGCTTGGCTAGCCGGACAGCGGCAGTTGTTGAGCGGTGAGCGTTACGCCGACGAGTTATCTCTTACTAGTTATTCAACGCCTCCACTCTTCGGGCAACCATCACAGGGGTATTGTTTGCAGCCGGATTAATGAGGATGAATCCCACCACACGCAAGTGAATCGGCTGGTTGCCGGTGAGAGCCGAGAGGCCGCTCAAATTAACGTAATTTGTGAAGCTGGTCGACATCACGGTCAGCGGCTGAGGCAGCAACACGCCGGCAAGGTAATTGTCGTTCAAGCTGAACGTGCCACTATTGCCGTTCTGAATGTTGGTGCTTCCCGGAACCCAGTCACCGCGCTGCCCTTGGCGTTCGAGAATCACCCGATGGACCACCACGCTCGGTGGAGAAGAAGTCGTATCGAGCTTACCGCCGAAGAGAACGCGCTGCCCGGCAAGTTGGCTCGCCGGCCCAAAAAGAAGCGACGTGAGCGGAATGTGCAGATCCGCGATCATGTACTTCTCACTGCCGGTCAGAGGAATCGTGTCAATCTGCCCCAGCGGATACCCCGCCAGATCGGGGAGTTCCGCTCGGGCGTAAATGTTCAGGCCGGTCGCCTCGCCGTTGGAGGACTGAACGAAAGTATCGAGACCTTCGAGAAAGAAGTGGTCTTTCGAAACAACTTCCACTTCGGTTGCCGTGATATCGCGCGTAACGCGATTGAGAGTACCGGAGACTTCAACGATGGTATTCGTGTCGAAGCTCGAGGGCATCTCGCTCGAATCAAAATTCGTAGAAGACGTGGTATCGACCGTGTATTGACGGCCCCGGGGACCCTGAATCACGAACTGGTTCCCTGCCGGATTCACACTGACCACTCCGGCGTAGAAGCAATCAATTTGCGCGTCTGCGTCGTCTACGGAAAGGCCCTTCACATCGAAGGTGGGAGTGAAGTTGCCGGTTACGTTGCCGTTTGCGTCGGTCTCGATGGATTGCCTGAGGTCGAGATCCATGAAGAAACCGACCAGATCACTGTCGGCCAGCACCAGAGGCGTCTTAAGGGTCTGTGTGACCGTCATCGGCGACACCATCGCGTTGATCGTGTTGAGCGCGGGCGGGGATTGCGCCGTGTCGAGATATTGGATTACGACCGTGCCGACCGTGATATTCGCAGAGGTATAGGTGCCGGCCGGTACATCCTCGAGATCGAGCAAGCTGCGCAAGCCGTTCAGTTTGGCGAAGTCGACTGTTTGCGGACCGTTCAGAAGATTCACAGTGGTCGTGCCATCGGTGAGCGTGATGCTCGTGATCTGCACTTGAACCGACACGACGCTTGGAAGCGTGGGGCTGTCCGTGCCGATTGTAAACATGCTACCCATCTGCTGGCTGGGCTGTGTGCCCGAAGAACTTCCACCGCCGCCGCAACTGGATAGACCTAACATTGCGAGTAGTGAAGCGAACACACCCATAGCTTTCGAAATGCGCATTGCAAATCTCCTTTTTAAACTGAAAATCGCTTTGAAAAAATTAGGGCCAACACCCGATTCAGCTGCTGGAGTATGAACACTGAGGCTTGAGGAAAGTTGCGCGAGAATGCGGACCATGGAATGGTGCGTCGGGTAAAATCTCCGAGCCAGAATGTGACTGTTGAGACAGCACTTAGGGTACTCGGGGCATCGTAGTAGGCTGATGCCTGCCGGAGAGGCTTGGCAGGCCGTTACGCTTTTTCTTCGCTTTATGCCAGCGTTGAAGGGAGTGGTTATGGGGCGTCGGGTAGTTCTTTCCGTTGTGGTGCTGGCGTCAATTTTCGCCGCGGGTTGCTCGAGGAAAGTGGACGATGCGACGCTCGCGACCCAGATCAAGTCGCAAATGTTCTCAGACCCTCAGTTGAACGCGGCAAACCTGGAAGTTACTTCGAAGGAGGGGCAAGTAACACTGGCAGGCACAGTGCCGAACGATGCGGCTCGCTACAAAGCTTACAAGATCGCGAATGAAACGGCTGGTGTGACGAAAGTGAACGACCAGATGACCGTAGCGCCACCACCGATGCTTGGGCCTACTCCACCGACGAGCAGCGCCGCTCCCAAATCTAATGCTTCGAAGGATGTCCCGCTTTCCCGCGCGCCTGATAAACCGCGCAAGGCACGCGTCAAAGCTCCCCCCGAACCTGCTAGCGATGACCAGATTGCTGACAATACATCCCGCACCCAGCAAGAGCAGTCCGCTGAGCTGCCACCAACTCCAGATGCGCAAGCGCAACCCGTACCACCTCCTGCTCAACCGTCGCTGCCGCCTACACCGCCTCCTCCGCCGCAACCAAAACAGATCGAGGTTTCCGCAAACTCGACGCTGACTGTGCGGATGATCGACGGAGTGGATTCTTCGGTGAACAGCGCCGGTGAAATCTTTCACGCGTCGCTCGAATCGCCGCTCGTGGTGGACAACGACGTGGTGGTCCCGCGCGGCGCGGATATTTACGTGCGCTTGGTGAGCGCAAGTTCAGCAGGACGCATGAAGGGAAAAAGTGAGCTGCACTTGGAGTTGGTCAAGATGGAGTTTCAGGGACGATCGTATCCGCTCGTCAGCAGCACATATTCAGCCACCGGAAGCTCTCGCGGGAAGAATACGGCAGCAAAAGTGGGAGGCGGGGCGGCGCTGGGCGCCATCATCGGAGCGCTCGCAGGGGGCGGCAAAGGGGCGGGGATTGGCGCCGGAGTTGGAGCTGCGGGCGGAGCTATTTATCAGGGATCGACAAAAGGGAAACAGGTAAAAATTCCGGCGGAGACGAGGTTGGACTTTCAACTTGAGCAGCCAGTGACAGTGACCGTGATGCCGCGACCTTCGAATTCGCTCGTGGGCCAGCAGTAAAATCGAAGCGGCGACTACCATCGTGCGGGGAACGGGTCGGGCCGTTTTCCGCACATTTTTTTGTGTGGGGGGATCCGCCACAGCATGCGAACTTCGCGGCTTGCGCACCCACTGTGACTTGTTTACGATTGCACACGGACAAATCGGATGATCGGCCAAACAATATCGCACTATCGAATCATCGAGCCCTTGGGAAGCGGCGGGATGGGGCAGGTATATCGAGCCGAGGACATGCGGCTCGGTCGGCATGTCGCGTTGAAGTTTTTGTCCGAGGAACTGGCGCGAGATCCGGGTGCTCTTGAGCGCTTTCAGCGGGAGGCACGCGCCGCTTCGTCACTGAATCATCCGGGAATTTGCACAATTTATGATGTGGGCGAATTCAACGGACGCCCTTTCCTTGTGATGGAAGTGCTCGAGGGTCAAACGCTGCGCGAGCGGATTGGCGGACGCCCGGTGGCGACCGATTCCCTTCTCGAGTTTGGGACGCAGATCGCGGATGCGCTTGACGCGGCGCACTCCCGCGGCATCATTCATCGCGATATAAAGCCAGCCAATATTTTTGTGACAGTGCGAGGCCATGCGAAGATTCTCGATTTCGGACTCGCCAAGCAGGGAGCGTCGCGCCGAATCGCCGAAGCTGTGGGTGCGGGCAACACCACCACCCAGCCGACAACCGACAATGTGATGCTGACGAGTCCGGGCTCGGCGCTTGGCACGGTGGCCTACATGTCTCCGGAACAAGCCCGAGGTGAGGAATTGGACGCGCGCACCGATCTCTTCAGTTTAGGCGCGGTACTCTATGAGATGGCGACGGGCCAAGCGGCGTTCAACGGAAACACTTCCGCCGTAATTTTCGACGCGATCTTGAATCGCACGCCGGCTGCTCCTTCGACTTTGAATCCGAATCTTCCGGTGAAACTGGAAGAAATTATCGGAAAGGCGATCGAGAAGGATCCTGACTTCCGCTACCAGACCGCGGCTGAACTGCGCGGAGATCTGAAGCGATTGGAGCGTGACACTGATTCTTCTCGCCCGGTAAGCGGCTCTGCGAATCGGTGGCCTACGGGCTCTGTCGCGGCATCACCATCGTCTGCGGTCGTATCGACCATACCCTCGTCACCGCAAATCCCGTCCGCTGAGGCAAATTCTTCGACCGCGACTCGATTTCGGTGGAACGGGTGGATGGGTCGCGTATCGGTATTAGCGGCGCTGGCGGCTGCGGTGTTCTTGTTCATTCATGAACGCAACGGACGGAAAGCGGAAACGTCATTCGCGCAGATGACGATCACGCCGATATCCTCGTCCGGTCACACCTACGGCGCTGCAATTTCGCCTGACGGAAAATGGCTCGCCTATATTTCCGACGAGGAGGGAAAGTCCGCCATCTGGGTGCGACAGCTCGGCACAGGCAGCACGGCCCAAGTGGTGGCTCCAACGATCGGAAACTTCAAGGGAATTACATTCTCTCCGGATGGAAATTATTTGTATTTCGTGAAGGGCGAACCTGGTACCGGGCTTTCGAAACTCTATCAAGTTCCCTCGCTCGGGGGAACGCCGCACGAATTGATTGTCGACGTGGACAGTCCAGTAACATTCTCGCCGGACGGTAAGCAGATCGCTTTTGTACGGCAATCGAGTACGGGGGGAACTTCGAGCTTGCTGGGAGCGAAGGCGGACGGTTCGGCGGAGCACGCCATTGCCGTGCTGCGGGCGCCACTCTCATTCTCGGCGGAGGGCGCCTCATGGTCGCCGGACGGGCAACGGATTGCGATAGGAAAATCGATCAGCGCAGGCTTTCAACAATACGCTATCGAAACAGTGGCGGTTGACACCGGCGCGGAGACCCGGCTCGGAACGAATGATTGGGGCTACTTGCGGCGGATTAGCTGGATGCCGGATGGATCAGCCGTAGTTTTTGGATCGCCGATCAGCAAGCCTTCGCTGAACGCCCAACTTTGGATGGTAAGTTATCCCCGTGGTGAAGCCCGGCGGATCACGAATGATTTGAACTTCTATACCGGAGCGAGCGTCACCTCCGATGGCGCTACCCTCGCTACGGTGCAACTGACTCTTACTGGAAATTTGTGGTCAGCGGGCGTTGGAAGCGGCTCTTCATTTTCACCGCCAAAACAGATTACCTCGGGAATCAGCCGCGCGGATGGCGTGTTCGGTGTTTCGTGGACTCCGTTGGATCAGATTCTCTATAGCTTCTATGCCTCCGGAACGACGAAATTAGCCACGAGCTCTCCTGACGGCGCCAATGCCCACGACGTTACCGTCAGCGCGGGAGCGGCGATGTTCCCGTCCGCATGCGGCGACGGGCAGCACGTCGTGTTCACGGTGAATCGGCCGGATCAGGGATTGTCCGTGTGGCGCGGCGATGCAAACGCCGGTGAAGTGAAACAGCTTACGAACGGACCCGCGGATGCGTGGCCGATCTGTTCGCCGGATGGGAAAACGGTCGTGTACGTAAATCTTTCGACCGATTTACCCCCTCTGATGAAGATCGCGATTGACGGTGGAACACCGGCTAGATTGGGCAAAGAACCGTTTTTTCAGTTTCCGGCGATTTCGCCCGACAACCAACTCATCGCCGCCTCATACCATCCCGATCAAACCAAACCTGCGAAGCTGGCTATCGTCGCGATCGATAGCGGAGAAATTCGGAACGTCTATGACGTCCCCGCCGAGACCGTTTTTGGCGGCGAAGGTGGAAGCGATCTTGAGTGGACCAAGGACGGGCATTCCGTGCTCTTCGTTGTAAACAGAAATTCGATAGCGAGCCTCTGGGCACAGCCGATTGGCGCCCCAGGATCGGCTATTATTTCCCCAAAACCAATCATGAATCTTGGCTCGGGCTTTGTGTGGGCCTATGCGCTTTCGCCGGATGGAAAGCAGATAGTTTACTCGCGTGGAGTCCCGGCTACAGATGTGGTTCTAATTTCTCACTTCTAGTGATAGGAAACCCGCTGCCCTGCTCGTGACCTCACCGGAGGATGCATGAAGGTATCGCGGCGTGAGTTGCTGAAGACCGCTTCTATTGCGGGCGCTGGTGCCACCGCTGCCGCCATTAGCGCACCGCTGATGGACACCGGACGCGCGCGGCAGAATTCGCAGACCACACCTGGCGAATTGCCTCCTGCCTTCGACAAGTTACAGCCATTGGGAGACCGGGTGAAGCCGATCCGCGTCGACGAATTGCAAGGACGCATTGCGCACGCGCAAGAGCTGATGACCAATGCAAAACCGCGATTTGATGTGCTCTACGTGACGCCCGGCACAACGCTCGCATACTACGTAGGAACTCCGTGGGGCTTGAGTGAACGCATCGTCGCTCTGATGATTCCCCGCGAAGGCCAGCCGCTGATGATCTGCCCGGCATTCGAGGAAGGCCGTTTGCGAGAACTGCTGCGGTGGCCCATTGAGCTGCGAGTCTGGCAGGAGGATGACAGCCCCCACGCTTTGATCGCGAAATGGCTCGCCGAACGAGGGATTCGGACTGGACGAGTGGCTGTGGAGGAGACCACAAAGTACGTTTTCTACGACGGTCTTCGACAGGCGGCTTCCTTGCTCGACTACGCCAGCGGCAATCCGGTGACCGTGGGATGCCGCGCGCAGAAGAGCGAACATGAGCTGGAGTTGATGCGGCTGGCTTGCTCGGTCACGTTCGATGTTTACAAAGCCACATTTGCGTCGCTGCGGGAAGGCATGACGCAACGTGAGGTGTCGGCGATGATATCGCGCGCCTACAAGAAAGTGGGACTCGAAGGATACGGGTTTGTGCTGTTCGGACCTGCTGCCGCCTTGCCCCACGGGACGCGTGAAGAGCAAGTGCTGCGCGAGGGGATGGGCGTGCTGATTGATGGAGGAACCCGGGTCGAGGGCTATGAATCGGACGTGACGCGAACGAGCGCGCTAGGAAAGCCGTCAGCGAAGTTGCAGCACGCTTTTGAGATTGTGCGAAGCGCCCAAGACGCCGCACTTGCCGCGGCGGTTGCAGGCCGCGAATGCGGTTCGGTGGATAACGCCGCCCGCAAAGTGGTCACTGACGCCGGTTTCGGCCCCGGCTACAAATACTTCACGCATCGCCTGGGCCACGGAATCGGCATGGACGGGCACGAGTCGCCCTACCTCGTGCGAGGCAATACCACAATCCTCAAGCCAGGAATGACCTTCTCAAACGAGCCTGGAATCTACGTGCTAGGAGAATACGGCCTGCGCTGCGAAGACGTGATGGTGATCGCCGATTCGGGTGAGGCTAAGCTGCTAACGCCAGCCTTTGCGCATTCACTCGAAACCCCGATTGCATAGAGACGCATCCTGATCTGAGAAAACCGCTGAGTTGCGTCTCTTTTTGACGAAAGCGCATTCGGCGGGATTACGACTGTTTCTTCATCGCAGCCTGAATTTTGGGGATCATGTCTTTAATTTGATCGGCCGCTGGTCCCTTGGGATCGATTCTTAAGTATTCCTGAAATTCATGGATCGCCCCGTTTCCATCACCCTTCTTTAGAAAGATATTCCCCATCAGCAAACGCCCCGCTCCAAAATCCGGTTGGCTGGCAACGACCTTTGCTGCATAAGGTTCCGCTTCTTTCCAGTTATTCTGGGCCATATAGGCGCGCGCAAGCTCGTATTGAGCAGCGGAGGCCTCAGGAGCATCCGGAGCCAACGTTAGGCCCTGTGAGAGCGCCTTCTGAGCGCCAGGATAGTCCTTGGTCTGATTCAGAGCCGCTCCCAGCTGGAAAAAGGCGGAAGCGTTCTTGGTGTCTATTGTCGTTGCCTTTTCCAAGGCTCCCTGGGCATCCTTCCAGTTCTTTTTCTCATTGTAGGCGGTCCCCAGCAGAGTTAACGCCTGCGGAAACGAAGGATAAATCTCAATCGCCTTCTTCAGGTGCGAAATGCCTCCATCCAAATCTCTGTCCGTTAGCAATTTTTGGCCCTTTTCAAATTCCTTCCGCGCGCCATCGGGCACAGCCAAGTCAGCCGCCGACGCCGCGCCGTCCTTGGGGGGTGAAGCAGGAGCAGCCCCAGGAATGGGCTTAAGAACCAGGTTTGCCATACCTGTTTGTGTGTTTTGAAGATCGAGCCGCTCCGATGAGGGTTGATACCCGGCGAACCTTGCGGTGACGTAATACACAGTCGGAGCCGGCGGCACGAAATGACATCTCCCCGACGTATCGGTAAATGCTTGGTCGATGGGTGAATGATCCTCAGCAACCAGCTCAACTAACACCCCTTGAGGAGCTGGCTGATTATTGGCCAGGCGCACCTGTACGGAAATCTGAGCATTAAAAAAGGGGTGTGTGGCGGACCCGCCAATTTGAGAAAACGTTTGGGGTGAGAAAAGCAGCACGCAAAAAAGGAGGGACAAAACCGCGCGTAATAGAGATTTCACGAGGCCACCTCGCGCAGAGCTTACGACCAGTGCCAACAAAAAGAAAGAGGGAAGCGCTTTCGCGCTTCCCTCTTCTGGTGAAACGGTTCGACTAGAACTCAAGCCGGAAGAATACCCGGGCGTTGAACGGTGATTGAATACCATCTCCGATCACAGCCTGGTTGTTTGGCTTAAGGAAGTCGAGGTTAGTGGTTCCGGTGCCGAGGTCAATGTTCTGGTTAATGAACAGGACCCGCTTCGAGTTGGTGATGTTGAACATATCAACACCGAAACGAAGATGGAGACGCTCGGTCAGGTTCATTACGTAGTCCGCGTGGATGTCAACCGAGCCGGTGGTCGGAGTACGACCCTCGCTACCGCGACCGCCGATCGGAACTTCGCCAGCATTGTCATATACCGGATGCGCTGCCAACTCGTTCACCGGAGTGCCGGTTTGAACCCGGACGCCGGTGCCCAACGTGAGGTTCTTCATCTTTCCGTGATCGAATACGTAGCTGAAGTATCCGTTGGCTACCTGCTGGCGGTCCGTATTCAGCACACCCGGCAGGAACTGATCGCCGAGCAGGCCAAAACTACCGGGAGTGAAGTCGAACAGCGAGCTAATGCCAGGGTCCGACTGCCCGTTGTCATTGCGGAACGCGCCTTCGAAGTTGCCAAACAGCTTGGCAATCCTATAGTTGGCCCGCAACTGCCAGTTGTGTGAGAACGACTTGTTGACTTCGAACTCGACCGCCCAGTACTTGTGGATCGGATCCGAGAACCCGTCAGGAATACCATCCGGAGTAACGGAGCCGGCTTGTTCGCCGTTTACGCCAACCGGAAAGATACAATTAGCTGTACCGCAAATGTTTCCAGACGGATCCACGGCTTCCGAGAAGCACGCCGAGTCGTTGCCTTGGCCATCGAAAACCTGCCCCCCAATGCTATTTACGATCGGAGCCGCCAAGTTAAACGCCCCAGTGCCGCATGCTCCAGGCAATCCATTGGCGAGCGTATAGTCGTGCTGAATTGGGTTCGTGAATATGTCGAGGCTCTTCGATGGGTTGGTAATTGAGAACTGTTGCGGAATACCCGCCAAAGCGGCTTCGGGCGAAATACCGCCCGTGTCTTCCACAATTCTCCGCAGGCTGCGATGTATGTAGCGAGCTGATGCCACAACGCCGTGCGAAAACTCATGCTCGGCGCCGATCACATACTCATCCTCATACGTCAGCCTCGTGCCGCTGTGAATGTTCTCAAGGCTCTCTCCGGAAGCAAACGGGGTTACATTGATACCGCCTGCTGCCAGGTTCACGGTGTGCGGCCCGTCAATGATCGGCGTTACTGAGCCGTTGGCATTGACCGTAGCGATTCGATTTCCTGCTCCGTCAGTTGTGAAGGCCGGTGCCAGACGGAAGGAGAAAAGGTCCTTCTCATTCGTCAGCGACCGCTCTGCGAGGTCGAGGGGCAGGTTATAGCTGTAGCGGCCGAAATTAAAGAAGATCTTGTTCTTGCGATCTCCAATCGGATCAACCGTTACGCCGATGCGCGGAGACCAGTCATCGTTGAACACGAAGTGGCTGTCCTGGCCCACCATCCGCTCCTGTTGCCAGCGGATGCCCGCATCGATGGTTACATACTTGTTGATCGTCCAAGTATCGTTGAGGTAGCCGACGTGCAAACGCCCGCTCGTGTCGAAGTGCTTGAAGCCGTCGTCGCTGATGCCGAATTCGCTACGGAACATTCGCAGGACGACGCGCTCCATCCCGCCAGGACCTGGGCCAACGACGCCCGGGACACTCAGGTAAGGACAAAGCGTGCAGGTTGTCGGAGCGGGTAAGAGACGCCATACATAGTTGGCAGTCTGATCGGCCCATCCGAACACCGGGTCTGTTGCACCCGGCAACGGGTCGCCGTCCGCATTGGTGGTCGGCGCCGGCAGGGCGGGACCGCTATTCGAACGAGCACCGTCGTAATAGATGCGAGCGTACTGCAATCCCACGTTGAATGAGTGTTGTCCCCAGAAATTGACAATCTTCGAGGTGTCAACGCTCAGGCTGTAGCTCTCATCCCGAGTATTCTCGACGAAACCTCGGCCCTGAGAAATGAACTGACCCTGCTGTCCCGGAAGTCCGCCAATTTGAGTCTGGTCGAGGATTTCGGACTGACTGTTGTCGAATCCGCTCTCGGTGAACTTATTGTGTTGCCATGCAATCGAAGCGTTCACAATCCAGGTCGGACTGAGCGTTCCGTTGTAGCGGGCCACCGTGTCGCGGTTACCGTAAGTCAGCTTGCTAAAGCTCGAGCTATTCGGGAATCCCTGCACACCTTCAATAAGGGAGAACCACGGAAATCGGTTCGTGTGCGAAGGATCACCGAAAACCGAACCTTCAATGGTATTCTTGTCGTTGATTTTGAAGGTCAGTTTTGCTGCGTAATTGTAGGTAACGGTTCGTCCCGTCAAGCCGCCGAAGTCGAAGTTTCCGACGGTGTCTGGAGAGCGCCGAAGTGAGCCAGTCTCGGAGGGGTCCATCGATCCGAAGAAGAAAAGCTTGTCCTTCAGGCCTAGGAGCGGTACCGGACCGCCGATTTCTCCTGCGATATCGGCAACGTTGTTGTGAAGCACGTCGCCAACCTGGTTCGCCAATCCGAACGCATCGACGTTGAGACGCTTCGCCTCAAACTGGTTCGGTTGATAGTAACCTGCCAGCGCTCCGTGGAAGTTTGTCGAACCCGACTTCGTCACAATCTGGACTACGCCGCCTGTGGCGCCGCCATACTGCGGCTGAAAAGCGCCGGTTTTTACCTGCACTTCTTTGATGAAAGCCAGGTTAATACCCGTTCCAACTGAACCATAAACACGTGAGTAGATGCCGAGGCCGCCGAACGCGGTGTCGGTGATGCTGACGCCGTCAGCAACGTACATGTTCTCGAGACCCGTAGCGCCGGAGATCGAAGGGTTCGAAGCGCCCGTGCCACCGCCGCTCACGACGCCAGGAGCCAGATAGAACAATCCCGCGACGTTCCGCTGAACCGGAAGCTTCTGATAAAAAGTGTCATCCAGGTTGGTGGCGACGGCAGTTGTGCTGGTGTCAACTGTGACCGCTGAAGAAACAACTTCCACCGTCTGAGTGACCGTACCAGGTTCCATGACGACCCGGATACCGGTGACACTTCCGACGTTAACTTGCACGCCGGAAACCTGCGACACCTTGAAGCCCTTCACTTCTACGCGCACTGAGTAGTTACCGGGAATCAAGTCCTGCGCGATGAAGAGGCCAGAATTCCCCGTGGTGTAGTTCTGGTTGCCGACCGGACCCGTCACAGTCACTTGGGCGCCCGCGATCGAGCCCCCAGTCGAGTCCACGACGGTGCCGTTTATTGTTCCTTTGGCTGCCGATTCCTGCGCCGACAGGCAGGGTGCCAAGCTAATGGCTAGGACAAAAGCTAGAAACGTTGCAATCCAAATCCTTCTATTTCGCATTCAGGACACTCCTCGCACGGTTTGTGCTTGCCCCGGGATTCCCAGCAACTACAAGTATCCCCCTAGGACACCCGTTGGTTCACCATAGAGCAATTTCTTGCCCGAACGATTTAATACTTAAATGCATTATTTTCAGATAGATACTTAAATCGGGAGAATGGTTTCCTATTGAATAGCATATTTACAATCAATAGCTTTACAGCTATCCATATCGAAAATATAGGGGAATCCGGGTAGTCTTTGCTGGATAGAGGCGATTACGGGTGCTGGGCGGCTAGCTCGTGTCCCTTTCGCTCGAGGTCATCACCGGTCTGGGTGTCTCCCAGTTGCCGATAGTAAGAAGCAAGCGTCAGATAGACAGGCGGGTTCGGGCTCTTCAATTTGAGCGCAGATTGTAGAAGGCTGATCGCTTCTTTGGTACTTCCTGCCTTGTCCAGCCCCCCGGCCATAAGAAGAATTGTTCGATCGTCCGTGCTGGCGGTTATCGGATATTCGCGAGCGATTTGGGCAAGTGCCGAGAAATGGTTCTGTTCAGCTTCTATATTAACGAGTAAAGAGCGCGCATCTTCGCGAGTCGGACTCTTCGCTAATGCTGCGAGGAAAGCACTTCCTGCTTCATCCCTCCTGCCAAAAGCCTGCAAACAAAGACCTCGCTGATAATCCGTAACGCCCGTTTGTACGTCCTTGGATATCGCCTCCCCGTCAAACACATCCCAGGCTGGATCCACTGGACTGGCCAAAAGCAGGCGAAATGTCATCGTCGCAGAGGCTTGCTGTTGCTTATCCGGGCTATCGAGAGAAAGTGTCAGCAAGTAATTGCCCTGCGCCCAATCGCCGAGTGGGATCTTCTTGCCCGTCAGTAGTGTGCCGGTGGAGTCGATTTGGCCGGCTGCCACTTGATCCGTAATAATTTTCGCTTCGCCCAAGCCTCCGGGACGGCCAAAGGCATATCGGGCTTCGAGAACATTTCCGGCTGCTTCCCCGCCTACCCTATGGGCAGCCCAAATCTGATAGAAAAACTGCAAATCGGTCGCCGCGCTGTAGTTCATTTCGCGTGCGAGGAGCGGTGAGAACCTGACACCCGCGGCACTAAAGGGAATTAACCCGGAAAGAGCTGGAGCTACGGCCTCGGCGGATGTAAACGACACCAGCGGAGTGACAACAATTCCGGTGGACGGAATCTCTGGAACAACCACGTTCGATTCGGCTTGATACGCCACTTTACCTACGGGATTGCCGAGCGAGAACTTCAAGTGGTAGTGGCCGGGTGGCAGTGGCAGCCAGTCTTCATAGCCGAGAACCTTGTGCTTCACTTGTTCGAGTTGCTCAGAACTAATCGGGCGCTTGAGATTACGTTCCTGGGTAAATATTGGTTTGTCGTCGGAGGTCAGAACCTCAACCCTTGCTTCCAAGGAAATATAGTAGCTCCCGTCCGCCGACTTCGCTAAGACGAAATCCTCGGGTCTCATCAATCGCATCAGATAATGAAGCTTTATGCTTCCATCAGAATCTCGCAGGGGAACTGTCAAAGTGCCTAAGGTCCCGCCACCGACCAGTAGACGGGACGATACCGTCATCATCGCTGCGCGCCGCTGTAATGCGGCCACGTTATACGACGTGTTCGCCAGATCGTGAACCTGAGACATGAGAACGTCTGATTGCATGCTCGGTCGCGGAGAATTTGTGTCGACCGGTTCATCCGGAAGAAGCGTTAGCGCAGTATGGGCTACTTCCTGCCCCAAATCGCGATAGATCTCCTGGACGGCATTGGTGTCCGTCATACCTCGTTCTGTGATCAGTGCTTGCGGGCCGTCGAAATAGGGACTGTAAGTAACAAAATCGCCGACACTGTCTTTCTTATAGAAGACGACATGAAAATAGGGCGGTAACGCCGGCGAATTTGACTCGTAGAACCAAATCTGCATGGGCCGTACGCGGCTGTAACCGTTATAGTTGGCCATCTGCTTCGGAGCGCCCAGAGTTATATAGATTCGGCCTCGCGCCGAGGTCCACCCGGGGACGCGCTTACCCGTGCCAAAATGATCATCTGCGTAGGCGAGACGTCGATAGTGTTCCTCTTTATAGCGGTTGACAGGCGAGTCTGGATCCGGATTGCGTATGGCCCAAAACCAATCGATGAATTTGTCGCGCTCCGCATCCGATGTTAGCGAAAGAAATTGGGCCTTTTCGCCCCGCGTAATGATATAGGCGGCGTCGCGATCGAGCCATTCGCGATATTGTGGAGGCAGCTTGCTCTCTTTGTCTTTCGCGAACACCGATGAGTCCACGAGGCAAACCATCATCAGAGCCATCAATGTGTAGAGCAGCAAACGCACGGAGCAACGCACGACCTTCACCTCCAGGGCACAATTTCTTTGCGGGACGTATGAATTATGAGACGACAAGTTCGCTCAAGCGGTTGTATGCGATGAATTCCAGAGAATATAAAGCTGCGAACAGCCACACGCCCCACCGATGGCATTCTAGCGGCGCAGGTGCCGCTGGTCAAGGCAGGTCGGGAGCTCGCAGCGCGATAGCGGCATTCTGCCCGATTCAGCCAATCAGCCTTGAGCGTTGCAGGCAAAATTCTACGACGCGATTTTCAGCCCAGAAACGCGCGTCTCCTGGCTCATTCGAGATGAAGGCGCAGTGGCCGCCGTGCTGCGCAACCACTAGTTCGATGCAGTGGTTTTCGCGGATCGCAGGATTGCTGAATGAAGATATCGGGACGAAAGGATCGTCTTGCGACGTGAGGATCAAGCACGGCCTGCGAATCATCTCTAGCAATTGCCCAGCGCTCGATCGCTGGTAATAGTCGTCGGCACCGGCAAAGCCGCAAAAGCGAGCAGTGATGAGCTCATCAAATTCGCGCACACTACGGATATTCCGCATTCCGTCCACGGGGAAGATTTCAGGGAACAGCCTTGTTTTCAAGCGCATACGCCGCTTCAAACCTCTCACAAAATGGCGCTGATAGATTAGGTTTCGCCGCTCGCCGAGCGCGTCTGCGCACGCCGCCAGATCGAGCGCTGGTGCCACGGCGACGAAACCGCAGATCTGCGAAGGCGGTGAGTCCGCTAATTCACCGGCCATTTTTAACACCAGGTTACCGCCCATCGAGAACCCGACGGCGAAAATCTCGGTCAGGTGATCGCTCTCTATCAGTTCGAAAATCACTGAACGAATGTCGCCGCTCAGCCCCGAATGATAAAGCGTTTGAGTGAGCCGTTCGGTTCCTCCGCAATTGCGTTGATTCAATCGAACAACATTGAAACCCGCGATCCACGCTTTCTCAGCGATTCCGAGCATGTAGCCGGAGTCAGACGAGCCTTCGAGGCCGTGCAAAACAACGATCGTCGCGTGCTTGCCCGGATTTTCTTGCCAGTGACATTCAGCACGGACCTGCGTTCCCGGCTCGACTTCAAAAAGCCGAGTTGTGTTGGCAGGAAGCCGCCCGAACCTGCGCCTCCAGAACGTGGCGGCAATTGTCATTGCATGCGGATTTCGAAGCCATCGCGATGGAATAAATTCTTTCATCGCATCCATGGTAGGCAGTCTATGGCAATCGCGCAACTCAGCGGCGGGCGCACGCTTCTTGATTTCGTCTCACAATGCGCCTAGAATAACTTTTTTAATTATGAGGGTAAGTTGCGACAATCAAATCGAGGTCGAGCCCAGCGAATCCGGCTGGGCTGAGTTGTTTATGGGCGCTTTATTAGAGCGACGCAAAACAGGAAAACACAGGAGAAATTGATGATTGAGGGCGCCATCCCGGAAGGGCTGACGTTTGACGACGTTCTACTGCTGCCGGGCAAGTCTTCGGTTCTGCCAACCCAGGCGGATACACGTACCTGCCTGGCCCGCAATGTCCCGCTGAATATTCCAATCGTGGCCGCTGCGATGGATACGGTAACCGACTCGCGCCTCGCGATTGCGATCGCGCGCCAGGGCGGAATCGGATTCATTCACCGCAATATGAGCATCGACCGGCAGGCCGAAGAAGTCGACCGTGTGAAACGCTCGGAAAGCGGGATGATCGTCGATCCGGTGACGATTGCTCCCGAGATGTCGGTGCGCCAAGCGCTCGATATTATGACGAAGTACCGAGTCTCCGGCTTGCCCGTCACGCGCGGGTCACGGCTCGTGGGGATTCTGACCAATCGCGATCTCCGATTCGAGCGGAACCTCGATCAGCCTGTAAGCGCGGTAATGACGAAGGATAATCTCGTCACCGTGGCAGTGGGAACCACGCTCGACGAAGCTGAGCGGATCCTGCAGAAGCATCGCATCGAGAAGCTTTTGGTGGTCGACAACGAATTCAATCTCAAAGGGTTGATCACAGTAAAGGATATCCAAAAGAAAATTGAGTTTCCGAGCGCCACGAAGGACGAACAAGGTCGCCTTCGCGTGGGTGCTGCGATTGGAGCCACCGGCGACTATCTCGAGCGGGCTGAAGAGCTTGCGCGGGAGAAAGTGGACGTGCTCGCGATCGATACTGCCCACGGGCACACGTCGCGCGTAATGGAAGCAATTCGAGCTGTGAAGCGCAAGTTTCCTGAAATTCAGTTGATTGCCGGTAACGTCGCAACCGCCGAGGGCGCGTGCGATCTGATCTCGCTTGGGGTCGACGGATTAAAAGTGGGCATTGGTCCCGGCTCGATCTGCACCACCCGGGTGGTGACGGGCGCGGGTGTTCCGCAAATCACTGCAATCATGGAATGTTCGCGAGCGGCCAGAAATTCCGGCGTGCCGATCATCGCCGACGGCGGAATCAAATTTTCAGGCGACATTACCAAGGCGATCGCAGCGGGCGCGTCCACTGTGATGATTGGCGGCCTTTTTGCCGGTACCGAAGAGTCTCCAGGCGAGACGATCCTTTACCAAGGACGCACCTTCAAGTCGTACCGCGGCATGGGATCGCTCGGCGCTATGGAAGCCGGGTCGGCCGATCGTTATTCGCAAGAGCTCGCTGACCGAGGCAAATCTGTCCCTGAAGGAATCGAAGGTCAGGTTCCCTACAAAGGTCCGCTTTCCGCACTTGTCGATCAACTCGTTGGCGGGGTGCGCAGCGGAATGGGCTACTGCGGGGCTGAGAATCTGAAAGAATTGCAGGAGAAGAGCCGCTTCATTCGCATTTCATCGGCAGGCTTGCGCGAAAGCCACGTTCACGACGTGATCATCACCCGGGAAGCTCCGAACTACCGGCTTGAATAGCGCACAACATCCAGGAAGTTGGCCCGTGCCGGTGTGTCCGGTGTGGTGGCGCTAAAGTGCGCTGGCTCAGGTATTGGTGGCCTGCGATTCTTTGGGCGATTATCATCTCATCGTTCTCGACGAGCGCTTTCACCTCCGAGAACACCTCCCGAGTCATCATACCGATACTCCGCTGGTTCCTTCCGCACGCAATGCCCGAAACACTTTCTTTGATTCACCACGTCATAAGGAAAAGCGGGCACTTCACCGAGTATTTTATTTTGAGCCTGCTTTTGCTTCATGCGCTGCGAGCAGGGACGCGAGACTTCGGCCTCCGTTGGGCCCTGATAGTGATTTTTATCGTCGCGGGATATGCCGCTCTCGACGAATTTCATCAGTCATTTGTGCCGGGGCGTGGAGCCGCTGTAACCGACGTGATGCTTGACACTAGCGGCGGCGCGGCGGCTCAGTTGCTCGTCGCCTTGCTAGTGCTCTGGCGCGGCGTTCGGAAGCGACGGGGGGAAAGCACCGCCCAGAGTCACAACGGCATTCGGCCCGCAAGTTGAAAATCAATCCCAAAGGGGGGACGTTAGGATGCTTGGACGCATCGCGAGGGTATCTGCAACCTTGTTGCTGCTTTTAGCGCTCGATTTCTCGAGGGTTTCCGCCGCGGAGCCACTGCATTACGAACTTGGTTTTGAGCATCCCAGCACGCACTTGATGGACGTGACGATCCGCGCCTCAGGCCTTGAAGGAGCCACAGCGGACTTTGCGATGCCTGATTGGGCGCCTGGTTCCTACTACCTCCAGAACTACGCGGTGAATGTCCAGCGCTTCCGCGCTATGGGGCCAAGCGGAAAAGAACTCGCATGGCGCAAAACCGACAGCCAGACGTGGCACGTAGAACTTTCCGGCGCGAACACGGCGACGATTCAGTATCAAATATTCGGCGACACGCTTCGCAATAACCAGGCGCAATATGACGAACGGCACGCATTCATCGGCGGGCCTTCGGTGTGGATGTACCTGGTTGGAGGCAAAGACCGTCCCATTGAACTTAAGATCGCAGTACCTTCCGGCTGGAAGGTAGCGACGGGAATGGAGCACACGTCGGACCATGCGTTCCATGCCGAGAATTACGATTGGTTTGCAGATGCGCCGCTCGAGATTTCCGATTTTACGGAGAAGAAATTTCAGGTTATGGGGACCACTTATCATGTGATCGTCCATGACATCGAAGCCGGCCAGGACTTTTCGAAATTTGCCGCTGACACTCAGAAGTTCGTGGAACAGATCGTACCGATATTTGCTTCCGTGGCAGGCACGGCCTCACAGGCTGCCCCGTTCAAGGATTACTACTTCTTGTTTCACATCTGGCCCGGAACCGGCGGCGGTCTCGAGCACCTGAATTCGACGCAAATCAATTTTCAAAAGGATTGGAACGACGAGACCCCGGCGGAAAATTACGGCACGCAATACGAGTTGAAACTATTTGTCGCATCGCACGAATTCTTCCATGCTTGGAACGTGAAGCGGCTGCGCCCGCGCCCGCTCGGCCCCTTCGACTATTCGCAAATGGTGCACACCCCGTCCCTGTGGATCTCCGAGGGACTCACGAGCTACTATGGCGCCCTTGCGCTCGTTCGTGCCGGTTTGATCTCCCCGCAACACTACCTAGACAACCTCGGCAAGTTGTTGACGAAGTTTGACTCGGAACCGGGACGAAGCGAACGCAGTATTGAAGATACTAGCTGGGACACATGGTTCCCCAACGCCGGAGTAGTTCAGCAGAAGACCAATCTTGCGAATACCTGGTATTCCTACTACGACGGCGGGCAGGTGATGGGCCACATTCTCGACTTTGCGATTCGCGAGAAGACCAACAATCAGAAATCGCTCGACGATTGGATGCGGCTGCTCTACTCGCGTTATGCGCTTCCGAAGCCCGGTTTCGAGCCTGAAGATCCGATTCGCGCGGCATCAGAAGTGGCCGGAGCGGATTTGAGCGATATCTTCACTCGCTACATCAGCGGAAAGGAATCGATTCCGTACGAGAAGTACTTCGCCTATGCGGGTGTCACCGTCACGTCAAAAGTGGATTCGAACAAACCGTGGATCGGAGTGGAAATCAAGAAGGGCGAGGATGGGCGATACACGATTCGAAACGTAATCCCGGGTAGTCCAGCGGAGAAAGCAGGCCTCGAGCTCGACGATGTAGTCATGGCGTTCGATGATCGAGCCGTAGGCCCCGGAGGGCCTGCCGAGGCTGTGAGCGCGCACAAACCCGGAGATGTGGTTCACGTCTTGGTTATGCGCCTCGGGCGGATACAGGAGCTTTCCCTGACGATCGGATCAAATCCTCATGCCACGTATAGCCTTAAGCCTGCGGAGCACCCGACCGCGCAACAAAAGGCGATTTGCGAGTCCTGGCTGGGGATCAAATCGAAGTAGTGGAGCCCGAGAAAAGAAAGAGGCCCGCGTCGGACCCACCGGCGCGGGCCATCAAATTCCCTTCAGAAGAATTACTTCTTGGTTGAAGCGACTTCCTTTTCTTTCTCTTTTTCGTTCGCTTCAGGCGCCTCTTCCGCTCGTCCTCTGCGCTGCTTCTTCTCTTTTTTCTTCAGCTCGGAGCCGATGAATTCGAGAATCGCGAGTTCGGCGCCGTCACCGATTCGCCAGCCTGCGCGAACGATGCGCGTGTACCCGCCCGGACGATCCGCGAAACGCGGAGCGAGATCGGAGAAAAGCTTCTTGGTG
>DATNKB010000011.1:0-14980 GCA_035603595.1 Candidatus Dormiibacterota bacterium | reverse complement strand
TGCGAGTGCGGACCCGAGACCTGTGAAACTGTTTCTGTCGCCGGCGTCCACAATTTCGAACGCAGATCTGATGAAGCACATCGTTGAGAAGTGCCCCAACGTCGCAATGACGCTCGATTCGAAGAAGTCTGATTTCATGCTCGAAGCGGGCGGCTGGTCTGGCAACTACAAGTTCACCGTGTATCAGCATGGCGGGGTGGCCGTCTACAGCACCACCACTCGCATGCTGGGCAATGCGGTGAAAGACGTCTGCAAGTACGTGAATCTGCCGACTAGCAGTGCCAGCGTGAAATAGAGTCTCGGCGCGTTCTTCCGTCGTCATCCCTTCCGCAACGGGGAGAGTGTGTCTCCTGTGGTATCGTTTTGCGATCACAGGAGACTTGGATGGTGTCGAGCGGTTTCGAAGCGACTCGATTGGAAGCGACAAGAGATTTCGCGCAGAAATTGGATAGTCGGGATCCGCTCGCGTCCTACCGCGAACGCTTTCACATTCCTCGCGGAACGAGTGATCGCGAGTGGGTGTATCTCACCGGCCATTCGCTCGGTTTGCAACCCAAATCCGCCCGCGAATATGTCGAACGTGAGCTGCAGCTGTGGCAGGAGACTGCGGTCGAAGGCCACTTCCATGGCCCGCAGCCGTGGGTTCCCTACATCGAGCTGCTTTCCGGGCCGACGGCGCGACTTGTAGGTGCGCTGCCTTCCGAAGTAGTGGTGATGAATACACTCACCGTTAACCTCCACTGCATGATGGTTTCGTTTTACCGGCCCACGCGCGAACGAAATAAAGTCGTGATTGAATCAAACGCGTTTCCATCCGATCAGTACGCGGTCAAATCCCAGCTTCAATTTCACGGCTACGATCCCTCTTGTTCTCTCATTGAGCTTAGCCCACGCCCGGGAGAGACCGCGATCCGCGCCGAAGATATCGCAAGCCTTATTGAGCGCGAAGGCGACACGATTGCGCTGTTCATGCTCGCGGGAGTGAACTATTACAGCGGCCAGTTGTTTGATTACTTGCGAATCACCACGGCCGCGCGAGCGAAAGGTTGCGTCGTTGGGTGGGATATGGCGCACGGGGCAGGGAATGTTCCGCTCGCATTGCACGATTCAGGTTGCGATTTCGCCGTCTGGTGCACCTACAAATACATGAACGGTGGTCCCGGCTGTGTCGGCGGATGCTTCGTCCACGAGCGCCACGCGCGGGAATTTAATCTGCCTCGATTCGCCGGCTGGTGGGGACAAGACAAACCAACTCGGTTTCAAATGGGACCGGATTTTCATCCAATTCCCGGTGCCGAAGGTTGGCAGCTGGGGAATCCGCCTGTTCTGGCTATGGCGGCATTGCGTGCCTCGCTCGAGATCTTTGACGAGGTCGGAATTTCCGCATTGCGCGAGAAGAGCATGAGCCTGACCGCCTATCTCGAATTTCTCCTGGAACAGCACCCTTCGCGATCTTTTTCGATCATCACCCCTCGCGATCCGGCGCAGCGCGGCGCACAGCTGTCCTTGCGCCTTCACAACAAAGGCCGTGCCGTTTGCGACGCTCTCAAAGAGCGAGGCGTGATTTGCGACTGGCGGGAGCCAGACATTCTGCGAGTAGCCCCTGTGCCGCTCTACAATTCATTCTCGGATGCATACAATTTCGTAGAAGAATTCGTCCCTATTGTCGAAGCCTGATTCTGAGAACCAACATCTAATCCCTGGTGCGGCAAAGTCACATGCTATATTGCTGTTTCGGACCAAATGCCGATGATTTGACGGCCTTTCGACATCTTTGTGGGGCATCTTTATAGCTTCACTCGTCTATACCCTGGGAGGCAAGAATGAAAATTGCGGTGTTAGGCGGAGACGGTTATTGCGGCTGGGCCACGGCCCTGCATCTCTCGCAAAAGGGCCACGAAGTGGCCATTATCGATAATTTCCTGCGCCGCCAGTGGGACGATGAACTCGGAGTACAAACTCTCACTCCGATTCGTCCGCTCTCCGAGAGACTCCGCGTTTGGCAAATGCGCTCAGGAAAGACAATCGACCTTTTTGTCGGCGACGTTGCCGATTTCGATTTCCTCTCGTCGATGGTGAAGCAGTTCAAGCCTGAAGCGATCGTGCATTTCGCAGAACAGCGGTCGGCACCTTATTCGATGATCGACCGCAAGCACGCAGTCTTCACGCAAGTGAACAATGTCCTGGGAACGCTGAACGTGCTTTTTGCCATTCGCGAATTTCAGCCAGACTGCCATCTCATCAAGCTCGGCACGATGGGCGAATATGGCACGCCGAATATCGACATCGAAGAAGGCTACATCACCATCGAGCACAATGGTCGCAAAGATGTCCTGCCGTATCCCAAGCAGCCGGGCTCGTTCTATCACCTGTCAAAGGTTCATGACAGCCACAACATCATGTTTGCCTGCAAGATATGGGGGATTCGCGCAACCGATTTGAATCAGGGTGTGGTGTACGGCACGATGACCGACGAAATTGCCCTCGACGAAGCCCTTATCAATCGCTTCGACTATGACGACGTGTTCGGAACCGTGCTCAATCGTTTTTGTGTGCAAGCGGCGATCGGCCAACCACTTACCGTGTACGGCAAGGGCGGACAAATGCGTGGCTTCCTCGACATACGCGATACGGTTCGCTGCATCGAGATCGCTTGCCAGAATCCGGCCTCTCGCGGCGAGTGCCGGGTGTACAACCAGTTCACAGAGCAATTCTCGGTTCTCGAACTCGCGCAGATGGTTGAGACGGTCGGAAAAAAACTGGGAATGAACGTCGAAATTGACCATCTGCCGGATCCGCGCGTCGAAGCCGAAGAGCACTACTACAATGCCAAGCATTCGAAGCTGATTGATCTCGGTCTCGAACCGCATCTCCTTTCCGACGCTCTACTGGACTCGCTGGTCACAATCGCCGTGCGCTATCGTGACAGGGTGGACGCGTCGCTCATGTTGCCGCAAGTAAATTGGCGCGAGCCGCGCAATGACCGCAGGTTGCAGCAGAATTTGACGGCGAGGGCGTCTCTTGGAGAGCGCTCCTCGAAGCGGCCTGCACGTGCGGCAGCGAAAGGGAAGAAGCGCTAGCGCGACTGTAACTCATCGCGCGCAGAGAGAGCTTTGGTGTTGCGAGACTGAGTCGTGCAGCGTACGATTATGATGTGGGTTTGTGAGTAGTGTATTTCTGAGGAGTCCGTGAAAGTGGCGTCTGGTTTCTATCTTCCGCGAGTGTGGCTGGGGAGCAAAGTATCACCCAAGTTGCTGCCCTCCAAGATTCGTCCGCTCGCTGCCCACATCAAGTTGACGGAAAATTGCCAAGCGAAATGCATCAGTTGCAACTACTGGCAGACTCGTTGGCAGGATGGAATTAATACCGATCGCGCTATCGCACTGATCAACGAACTCGGTGCTTTGGGCGTGCGCTCACTGCGGTTTACAGGTGGAGAGCCGCTGCTCCGCACGGATTTGTTTCAAATTCTGAACAAGTCCAATACTTCATCCTTCCAGAGCATCATCATCCAAACCAATGGTTTGCTGCTCAAGAAGCTTCACAAGGAAATGAACGATTCGCCGATCACAAGCGTGGCGGTCTCGATTGATGGTTTGAAGGAAACAAACGACCTGATTCGCGGAATCCGAGGCTATTTCGATCTGGCAATGGAAGGCATCAAGCTGCTGCGAAATAAGAAGGTGAAGATTTCGGTGACGCTGAATCGGATTTCCGCCAAGGAACTCAGCGAACTGGCCGATATCGCTCGCGCGGCCGGTGCTCAGTTGGAGTCCAATATCCTCACGCGCAGCCTGTATTTCACCAAGGATGCCGATCTTGATGCGATGTGGCCGCAGCGGAGCGATGTGCAGCAAATCGAAACGGTCTTGCGCGATAAACTGAAGCGTCCTGACTATGAAGTGGACTACATCACGCGCTATTACAACAACGACGAGACTCTAGAAGAGCCCCCATGCGTCCTTGGATATCTTCAGGTTTTCGTTATATCCAATGGCGACGTTCTCACCGGCTGCTATCCGCTGAAGCCGGTCGGAAACATTCTTAAAGACAGTCTGGAAAAGATCCTGGCCTCCGATGAGTACGCTCAACAGGCGCAAGCAATGATTCGGCGGGAATGTCCGGGTTGCACGTGCGGAGTAGAGAGTTCGCTGGCGATGAAGCACGCCGTTTCGTCCGCTTTCTTTCACCTGGGCCGTCTTACCCAAGGTAAAAATGCCGAAGAGAAGAGATTCCCGATCGGCGCAGAAGTTAACGATACGTCGAACGCCTAGTCACCGCGTCATTTCAGAAGAATCAGCAGCTCGTTCCGCCAACAGCTATCTTTGAATTCCTATCTTCTGCTGAAAAATACACAGGTCACGCCAATACAAACGAGAAAAACGCCAGCCCACCGCCGTCCCATCACGCGCTCCCCGAGAAAGAATTTCCCTCCCAGCGCACCCGCGACATAGTTCAAAGCCGTAACTGGCACCACAAAGCTCACGCTTTCTAGCGAAAGCATTCCGAGTAGCGAAAAAAACGCGAGCGCCATCAAAGCGACGCCTAGCCACATCCATCCGACACCCAACACCCGGAATATCGTTTGCACCAAAGATGCTGGACGAAAATCCTTCACCTCGCCAATCTTTTTCATCGCTCGCGTCACGCACAACTCGCCGCCGGTTCCGGCGAACACGATCAGAAAAAGAAGCACCAACTCTTTTAGCATTATCTGTGCTCCGTTGTGCGCGGTGGAGTATGGCCAACAACGAGAACTCCAAGGAAGATCAATGAGATTCCAATCCATCGCAGAGGTGTGACTGTTTCGTGCAAAACGAAATGTCCGAGCAGGGCCACGATCACGTAGCCCATCGCTGTGGCCGGCTGCACGTAGCTATAGTCGGCCCAGGACAACACCAGCATGTACGAGATGAAATACACAAACAGCGATGCGATTCCGAGCCAGATGGCGCCCGACGTAAACACCTGAGCGAATACGCCAAAGAATTGGGACGCCGAATGAAACGTCATCGGCCCTACTTCCTTCATTCCGCTACTGAGCAGCACATTGCCGAGCGGGCTGAAGATAATAACCAGCAGGATCAAAAAATACGTCTTGAAGTGGCGGCCGGAATGAGCGTTGTTGTGACGCGGCGTGCTCATGGGCGCCATATCCTCGCGCTCTTCCACTGTAAGTTTGCTTGAACTCATAAGGCCTCGGTTCTTGATGCAATCGGTAGGTATGATCGCTTGATTGTCAGGCTACTATTTTAACTTGCCATCGCGATCATGCGAAATGAACCACTGCCAAGTCTTTCTCAATCCTTCACTCAGCTGCGTCTTGGGATCAAATCCCAGAATCCGGCGGGCTTTTTCGACGTTGGCATAATTGCGCAGAATTTCTCCCGCTCGTGCAGGTTCAAATCGAACATCAAACCTACGCTCGGGTAGCATCGCTTTCATTGCTTCCAGGAGACTTCGGACCGTGGTTTCTCGTCCGGAAGCGATCTGAAACACCTCGCCAGCCGGTTCAGTTTTGTCAGCTAACAGAATAGCTTCCACAAGGTCTGCCACATACAAGAAATCTCGCGTCTGTTCTCCATCGCCATAGACGACGATCGGTTCGCTCCGCAGAAGGTTCCTGAAAAATTGAGCCACCACGCTGCCTTTGTGATACGAGTAGGGCCCGTAGACGTTCGAGAATCTCAACGCTGCCGTTTTCAAGCCATACGCTCCGGTATAGGCCGAGCAGTACGCTTCGCCCGCGAGTTTGCTTGCGCCATAAGGCGAAATCGGCCGCGGAACCATTCCCTCGTGAACCGGCGGTTCCTGCTCCCCAAGAATCGCGCCACCCGTCGACGCGAAAATCATTTTTGGAATTCCGGAGTTACGGCATGCCTGCAACACGTTTAATGTTCCGGCAGCATTGATGTCGAAATTCAATTGCGGATCGGAAAGCGATTCCACCACCCGCGTGTGAGCCGCCAGATGCACAACAGCATCGATGCCGTTGCACGCTTTTGCCACAGCGGCCGGATCGCGGATATCACCGACGTGGAGGTCCACCCCGAGCGGATCAACATCTTCGCGCCTTCCGAGACTAAGATTATCGAGCACGCGCACTCGCACGCCCTGCTCGATGAGGCGCGGAATCAAGTTGACGCCGATAAAACCGCAGCCTCCGGTCACCAGGTAAGTTTTCATTCGAGTCTTCCGATCCGCATCATCGCGCGGCGCTCTGGACGGGGTTTTGGCTGACGGCCACGAGTCGACCTTCGCGAAGGAAGTAGTCAATGCCGCGCCATCGGATGGTTTTGCGGCCGAAACTGACCAGCCAAATGAAAAAGGCAAAAGCGTCCCAGAGTGGGATCAGCGGCATCTTCTTCCACAAGCCAGCCTGCTTCATAGCCCCGACGCCAATCAGCCACGTCATCGCGATCCGCAGCGCGAAATAAGTTCCGAGGTACGCCGCTGCGACCCTCAATGTCGGATGAACTGCAATCGCTAACAGTGCCCAGGGAAATCCCCAAGTGAAGATCAAGCCCATATGACCCCACGGCCGCATCAACCGCATCACTGTCATCCATCGCACGCGCTTATAAAGAAATTCACGCAACGTCTGAAAATCCGCCACCGATTGCACCACATACGGCAGCAGCCGCACTTCGAATCCCTGCTCGGCCGCAAGGCGTCCAATATAAAGATCATCCGCCGGGCGATCCTCGATCAGTTGGTATCCGCCGAACCCCTCGATATTTTTTCGCGTCGTGAGAATGGATTGCGACAAGGTGAATTTCACTCCATCCACTTGCCACGCGACGATGATGCCAGCGAAGAAATCCGAAATCATCGAAATCGACTGCAACTCCTCCAGAAAACTCCTTTCCTGCGTCGAAACATACAGGCAGGTAGCCGCACCGACTTTAGGATCGCGGAACGGCGCCGCCACAGCGCGCAAGTAGTCGGGCCGGACACGCACGTCGCCATCGGTGATGACAAAGAGATCGTATTTCGCCTCGTTCGTCAGACGCACGAGCCGTGCAACTTTGTCGTTGATCGCGTCCCGCCCAGAACCGAAAAGCAAGCGAATCTGCCGCTCGGGAAAATCGCGAACCAGCTTTTCAATGACTGGAAGCGCGGGATCGTCCGGATCTACGCAGAAAAGTATCTCGTACTCGGGGTAGTCCTGCCGGCAGAAGCTCGCGTAGTTCTCATAGGCGTCCACGTCGAGCCCCTTGATCGGTTTCAGACAGCTCAACGGAGGTGTGAAATCCCCGCTATCTTTTCCCCGGCCTTTGGCATCGGCTAAAAAGTGAGCGGTGCTGAAAAGAGCCAGCAAATAATAGATAAACGGTATGGCTGCTACGCCGAAAATGATGTACTCGATTACAGTCAAATTGCCGTGTACCCTCGAGGTTGTGTCGCAAACCGCGAGACTTTATCACAAAATGAGCCTATTCGAGGCAGGTGTGCCTCTTCCAATCTTTTGGAATAATTCGTTCGAACTTGACTTGCCGCTTTGAGGAAGCGCAGCATCAATAGCAGGTCTTTTCGACGGAATGGCGATTCGCTCTTGATCTCGCTACCGAAATGACGATCCTCGGAGATGGAGTTGATGCAACGTAAGTTTGTCGAGCGGCTCCTGTTACCCGCCATCTTCGGCCTCACCACTGTCATAGCGGCTCTCATCCTTTGGCAGCTGCTGCTCGCCCATCGACACACGGAAATTCAGGCAGCGACCAAAGAACAAGCTCTTTTCGTGAGAACTAAGACGGAATCGGAATTAAGAGCCAGCATCCTCGTGCTCGACCAATTGGCAGGGCGATGGCAGGCTCGTGGGCAAACCAACGATGCGGACATGCGATCAGACGTCCAACTCGCCGTAGGTGGCTTTCCTGCGTACCAGGCGATCGAATGGATCGACCCCTCATATCGTGTGCTTTGGGTCACGCCTTCCGACTTCGATCAGCAGGAGCGAGGTGCGGATTTGGGCACGTATGAGCCCGGCCGCCTGGTTCTGCAGGAGGCCCAGGAGCGTCATCGAGCCGTAGTATCCCACCCGGTTACTTTCCGCCAGGGTGGCAAAGGTCTTTTGATCTGTGTCCCGGTCTATTCCCACGAGGAACTCACCGGCTTCTTATTAGGTGCCTTTCGCTACGAGGCCCTTCTTTCGCCTATTTTGCAGGACGTAGCTTCTGACTATTGGATCGAAATCTACGACGGTGATGAGCAAATCTACAATCGATCTTCCGGCAGCCAACCGGATAAGAAATGGGTGCAAACGGCCGACATTCAGTTTCAGCAGGTCACATGGCGGGCCTACGCGTGGCCGAAGCCAGAGACTCTTGCTTACACTCGAACCCCATTGCCGCAAGTGGCTTTCGTTGCCGGAATATTGCTCGCTGGAATGATGGCATTTGCGGTGTACATGGCCGAAACGGCTCAGTTGCGTGCGAGGGATCTGGCAAAAGCAAACGAGGAACTCGAAAAAGAAATCGCTGGACGCCGGCAAGCCGAGGATGCACTGCGCCAGGCGCAAAAGATGGAGGCCGTCGGGCGCCTCGCCGGCGGCGTGGCCCATGACTTCAATAATCTGCTTATGGTCATTCGTGGCCACGCGGCCCTCTCCTTGCGAAACGTAGGAGTAAACGGCCCTCTGCGGAGGGAACTTGATGAAATCTTGCAGGCGACCGATCGCGCTTCCTCTTTTACCAGGCAGCTATTGGCGTTCAGCCGGAAGCAAGTTCTTCAGCCACGCGTGCTCGATCTTAATGCCCTGACGACCCAAGTTGCCAATATGTTGCCACCCGTACTCGGCGACGACATTAAGCTTTCGATCGAACTTGACCCGGATCTCGGCCACGTCAAAGCCGATTCCGCGCTCCTCGAACAGGTCATTATGAATTTGGTTTTTAACGCGCGAGACGCAATGCAGGAAGGTGGAGAGCTCACGATCCAAACAGTCAATGCCGATCTCGATGCAACCTCACTGGCCGCACATCCCGGAGCGCATGTGGGCCCTTACGCCGTGCTAGCCATCCGCGATACTGGCCATGGCATGAGCGAAGAGACGCAATCGCACATTTTCGAGCCATTTTTCACCACAAAGGATCGCGGCAAGGGAACGGGCCTCGGTCTCGCCACCGTCTACGGGACCGTCAATCAGAGTGGAGGCTTTATCGCCGTTTCCAGCAAGATCGGAACTGGGACAGAAATCAAAATATTTTTGCCGCGTGTCGATGAGCCCGTGGAAGTAACGGCAACGCCAGAGATTCCAGTGCAGGTCCGCAAAGGTGAGGGCACGATCCTAGTCGTCGAGGACGACGACGCTGTTCGCCGAATGACTCGTGAATTTCTGAAAATCAGCGGATACACGGTATTGGAAGCTCGAAGTGGCGCAGATGCCATTCAATTTATGGAGCGCCGCGAGCAACCCATCGACATGGTGCTAACCGACGTGCTGATGCCCGGCATGAAAGGCCGCGAGCTAGTGGAGCGTCTCTCGAAACTGCGCGCCGGTATCAAAGTCCTCTATATGTCTGCCTACACCGAGGATGCAGCGATCAACATCGGGGTTCTAAGCCCTGGTACCGCATTCATTGAAAAACCATTCAGTCCAGACGACTTGGCCAACAAAGTACGAGAAGTTATGAGCGCTACTGAGAGTGGCATTGGCGAAAAGCAGCTCCGCCACAGCTAGCTTCGATGTCGGAGAATCTTTTAAGACTTTCGTTTCGCTAGCGTGCCCACAAAGCCCGGTCCCGTGAGTGAACCATCGTCGTGGATGCCCCACACCGTCTTATTCCCGCCGCATGTGAGGGTTAGATTTTTCCCGTCGGCGTCGTAGGTGCACTGCTCGTTCTCGCCCATCATAGTGAGTGACGCCTTTCCGCCCGATCGAAGGTCAAGCGTGACTAAGCCGGTTGGGTTTGTGTAGGTACCGGACAATCCGGCGCCGCAGGCTCCGAGAATGAAGGCGCAGCAGGTAATCACAAAGCCCACAACGATCCTGCTCGAGTTTCCACTATCCATGGGAACTCTCCTGATGAGACGAAATCCAATTGTCTATTCGGCTGGCTGGTCGCACAATTTCATTCGATCGCTGTTTTCCCAATGGTTGCCGAGGGCGAATTCCGGTGCTAGGATTCCCCCTCCCTCCACTCTAATATCGTTATATCCGCTACCGGGCCGGGCGTTGGTAGCGGCATTCATAACGCATTGCGCGAGGGCGCAGGAAAAACCGTCATGGTTCCCCGAGAATCTCGACCGCTCCGAATGGGAGCCGAACTCCTAGGCACCTCCGGCTCAACCGAGAGCCCGGAACAAAGACGCGCACTCGACCAGCTTTTCAGCGTTACATACGAAGAGCTTCGTCGCCTGGCGTCAGCAGTAAAGCGCGGTGATCCGAGCGTAACGCTTAGCCCCACCGCCCTCGTCAACGAGGCATGGCTCAAGCTCTCAAAGTCGCCGGGCTTTACGACTGCATCCCGTCTGCATTTCAAGAGAATTGCAGCTCGCGCGATGCGCCAGCTTCTCATCGAGGCGGCACGCCGGCGGAATGCCAATAAGCGCGGCGGAGGAGCCGATGTCACCGTCGCATTCGACGACTCGTTCGACGAGAAGCCGGCTTCCGGAAGGGAACTGATCGCACTCGATGCAGCTCTCGAGCAACTCGCACAGATGAATCCGCGTCAAGCCATGATGGTGGAAAGCCGCTTTTTCGGTGGTCTCGACGTTTCCGAAACCGCTGAGCTTCTGGAAGTCTCTGAGGCAACGGTTTTGCGGGATTGGCGAGCAGCCAAGGCCTGGCTCGCCCACGAACTTCGCCGAGACCGCTAGGCATATAAGTTTGCAGCGGGCACTTCGGGAAAAATCGATGGACAGCAATCGCTGGGATCGCATCCAATCCGTTTTTCACGGCGCCGCGGACTTGCCGAAATCGCAGCAGCGCGCTTTCCTTGTATCAGCCTGCGCGAACGATGAATCCTTAATTGCGGATATTCAAGCTCTGCTCGACGAGGACGCGAAGGACTCTTCACTCCTTAACCGCAACATGGCGGACATCGCTTCTGAAGTGCTGGATGATCCCGATTCGCACCGTTTTCCGTTCAAAGACTTTGGCCCATATCGCATCGTGCGCGTGCTCGGCGAGGGCGGAATGGGCGTGGTATTTCTCGCCGAGCGCCGCGACCTGCACAGCCAGGTGGCGATCAAGATTTTGCGCGACGCCTGGGTATCTCCCGCTCGTCGCGAACGCTTCTCAAGCGAACAGCGGACGCTCGCGCAACTAAACCATCCTTCCATCGCGCGCCTCTACGATGCCGACACTCTTCCCGATGGCACTCCGCTGTTTGTCATGGAATATGTGGAAGGATGCTCGATCGTTGAATATTGCAAGAAGCTTAATTGTTCCATCGACGACCGCCTGAAGTTGTTCCGCTTGATCTGCGAAGCGGTGGAATACGCCCACAGTCAGGCCGTAATTCATCGCGACCTGAAGCCTTCGAACATTCTCGTAAGAAGCGATGGCACAGTTCGGCTACTCGATTTCGGCATCGCCAAACAGCTCGAAGACGTCAATGTGGCCGCCGACGTCACCCGCACGAGTTTCCGATTCCTCACACCCGCCTATGCCTCGCCCGAGCAAATCGGCGGCGATCGAGTGGGGATTCAATCGGATGTGTATTCGCTCGGCGTCATTCTTTACGAACTGCTCTGCGATCGACTTCCATTCGACTTTTCGAATCAGACTCCGGCCGAAGCTCAAGCGGCAATTCTCGAAAACGAGCCTGTAAGACCGTCCCTCATCGGCCAGAGAACTGTCACCGAAAAACCTGCAAATTCTCTCGGTGGAGCGGGCTCGATAACCAAAGCCGCATGGACCGACCTTGACGTCCTCTGCCTCGGGGCGATGCACAAGGATCCGCAGCGCCGCTACCGCTCAGTCGAAGCGCTGATTCGCGACATCGATCACTACCTTCGTGGCGAACCGCTGGAAGCCCGCCCGGATTCCGTCCTCTACCGGATGCACAAATTCATTGGGCGCAACCGGCGCACTGTCGCCGCCACGGCATTCGTTGGCGCGCTCATGGTTGGTTTGGTGATTTTCTATACGCTGCGACTCGCAAAGGCCCGCAACGCAGCGCTCGCAGAGGCTGCCCGCACCCAGCGTGTCGAGCAGTTCATGCAGGATCTGTTTCAGGGCGATGCCGAATCCACTGGTCCGGCTGACGATCTTCGCGTCGTCACCGTTTTAGAACGCGGCGAAAAGCAGGCACGCGCTCTCGACGAAGACCCCGAGATTCAAGCCGACCTCTATCAGACTCTGGGGACCATGTACGACCAGCTCGGCAAGTACGACCAAGCGGATTCGCTCCTGAAAGCTTCGCTCGCTCAGCGGAAGGCGACTCGCGGAGCCGATAGTGCCAAAGTGGCCGAAAGTCTCGTCGCTCTTGCGAATTTGCGGAACGATCAAGCCCAGCTCGAAGAAGCAGAGGCTCTTGCACGCCAGGCCCTTCAGATGAGCAAGCGCCATCTTCCTCCTGACAATCCTGTAGTCGCGCGAGCCACGCTCACTCTCGGCCGCATCCTCGATAATCGCGGAAAGTATGACGAAACGATTCCCACTCTCGAAGAAGCCATGCGCCTTGAATCGGGCCCTAAGGGTGTGCCCGCCGATCTTTCTGCCACGCTCAGCGAACTCGCAAATACCCACTACTACCTCGGTCACTATGATATTTCGAAGGACCTAAACGAACGCGCACTCCGCATGGACGAACAAATCTATGGCGATCGCAATCCGAACGTTGCTCAGGATCTCACCAACCTCGCGGACATTCAGTACCAGTGGAGTAACTACGCGGAGGCCGAGCGTCTCCAGCGAACGGCGGTTGGCATCATGCAAGCCTGGTATGGAAAGGATCACCCGGAGACGGCCGACGACATGACGATTCTCGGCAAGTATCTGATCGCGGAAGGCCGAGCCGAGGAGGCGATCCCAATTCTTCGCGAATCGCTCGCCGCTCTCGAAAAACACTATGGCAAAGTTCATCCGCGGGTAGCCTTGGCGGTGGGTGAGCTCGGTCTCGCTCTTCAGCACCAAGGAAATCTCGACGAAGCGGAGGCGGATTTCAGCCGCCAGGCAGAGATTTACAGGTCGGTGTACGGCGAGAAAAACCAGCAACTGGGAGCAGCGATTGCGAATCTAGCTGGCCTCTATGCTGATCGAAAGGATTACGCAAGATCGGAGCAGCTTTACAGGGACGCGCTCAAGCTCTACGCCGATTCGCTTCCGGCCGGTCATCTTAATATTGCTATCGCACGTGTGAAACTCGGTGGAGTGCTTTTCCGCGATAAGCGTTATTCCGACGCCGAGGCGGAAAGCCGCGCCGGTTACGAACTTCTACTGAAACAATCCACTCCGCCTGCTCGCTGGGTTCAGACCGCTCGAAACGATCTCCTGTCTGAATACGACGCCATGGATCAATCTGAAAAGGCTGCCAAAATCCGATCAGAGTTGGGCGGAACATCCGCGGTGTCGAATCCCGCCAAGAACTGAATCGGTTGCGTCGAGAAGAGCTTTCCGATCACTGTCCGCTTGCTTGACGTCCGCGCGATCTTGGCAGCTTATCGAAATCCTTCATGGATACACGCAGGCCGAAGTTCCCGGTAATCTTTGTATAACCGGCCTCAAGTTGCTGGAGGTAGTGGTCCAGGTAAAAATCAAACGGGTCACTTGGGTCCATGTCCACAAGTGTCAGGTCCACACCGTTCATCGTCAGTTTGCCGAATCGGAGTTGATTTCCGTGGTATGCCATATAGTTCCCGCTTTCGCTCCGCGAGGTTTTGACTTTCGCGGCCGCTCCGAAAGTCAGGATCAGGTTCTGGCCTTCGATCCGTACGGCCGTTACCGCTCCCTCGATGTGAGGCGGCGGCAAAATCGATTTCAGGTCAAAAATCAAGCCGTTTCCGTCCGCAGATAATCCTGGCACTTTCTCTGTTTTGATAAAGTCCGCTATGTCCGCCCGGACCAAGTCCATCAGTCCCTTAACGGGTACATGAAGGGCCCGAATCTTGTCCGCCTGCATTCGTAGCTTTCCATCCGGCGTAGGCGTCAGTTCGCCATCGGTTTCAAATGGAATGTCCCCTTTGTCGTGCAGCCGTCCCTTTACTTTCAATTTCCCCTGCACAATTGTCATCGTCACGTCTTTCACGGGTGACTTCGGGCTCGCAAAAACATAAGAATTAAAAGCGTTCGTGAGCGATGCAGTATTCATTGCGATCTCGGCATTGGCGATTCGCAGGTTAAACGAGTTCTTGTCGTCGAACACCGGCATGTCTTTCCCGCCAATCGGTTCAACCTCACCAGACAATGTGCGAATGTGCGCCGCGATCTTGTCGTCAAAGTGATACATCACGTTGTGCATTTCCGCGTGAACCATCTTCGCCGCCGGATCACTTTTTGCTGGATTCTCTTGCGCAGAGGCGGTCGCGACGTCCGAACTCTTGCTCCAAGTCCTTATCACCAAGCATGCGATTGCAAAGCCGCACAAAATTGCAGAAGTTTTCGACACTTTATCTCCGCGGATCCGCGCCGGCAGCCCTCATTCCGGGCATAGGCGCGTTCACATTGTCATCGGAGCTTTAAGGCGAGGCCATCCCCGGAATCCCCGATACTTGTGAAGGAAGATTCACATTCCTTCCAATTTTGTGCCGACTGCAGGGATACGAAATGCGTAGCGCTCGCTGCGCGATGGCAGCCGTGCAGGCATAAGTGGCTTAATTTAAGCTATTTACGAAGCGTCCAGGAATTAATAGGGGCATGGGTCTTCTGGCGGCCAGATTGCATTACCCGTCTTGCGGACTACCCGGGCCACGAAACAGATTCCCGGCCCCTTCAAAAAATTTGCTCGGGTAGCCCGCGCCAATACTTGGAACCCAACAAGTGTGCTTCGAACCGGAGTCGTCTGTGCTTGACGATAAAAACAGCCACATCAAC
>DATNKB010000010.1:0-12485 GCA_035603595.1 Candidatus Dormiibacterota bacterium | reverse complement strand
TTCCCAATTAGACGAACGCTCTTCCATGGTGCTTGCGCTTGTCCCCGATTGAACTATTAAGGGCGTAGGAAAAATTTGTCAAGCAAAGAGTGAAGGTTTGGCGAGAATTTTGCTTATTTTTGTTTATCGAACACCATATTTTGTGGAGTGACGCCCCGCCGACGGCAGTTGGCAACGTAGACGTCCCAATAGCTGCCGCAATAGTAGTCGCGTGAAGAGTAGCCGAGAGCGCTAGCGGCGCGGTCGATTTCCCGGGGAAGCCCTTCGAGTTCGAGAAACGTTCCGGCGGGAGTCTCGTCAAGCTCGATAGCGAGGCCTGGAAAACGGTGGAGGCGGAAGGTGGACCGGATCTTGTCGTAGCGAAAGCTAGGGCGAAGGCCGAGGGATCGGAGCTTGCGGTCCCAGTGAGTCGGAGGACCCGGGACGACCAGTTCCCTCTCGAGCTTTTCCTTGTAGCGGCTATCGCGTGCGGACCGCAGGGCAGCCGGGGCCTTGGAGGTCAGTATCGTGCGCCGGGATGCGGAACGCCTGGCCACATTTGGAGACTGGTAGCCTGCTCGCGGCGGCGGAGTTTCAGCGCGAATGCGAACCAAGGCGCCGCGGCGGCGAAAGTCGGAGTCTGGCGTGTCGTAGAGAGTGTTCCGTTCGAGAACACGGCTTTCGCAGCGGGCGCCTAGAGTCGCGAGCTTGCGAAGCGTGTCCGGCACATTCGCGACGCGGAGTTTCACCTCGGTCTCGCGGTTCGTTCGCCGATGTCGCGGCATAACGGTGAGTATACAATTCATCTCACAAATGGCCGTGAACTACCTTGTCTCTAGGGAAGATCAGGCTGAACAGTCTTACTGAATTTCCACACGAGAACCGAGACCTGCATAGATATAGGACGCGCCGAAGACCTGTTTTAACTTAGCGAAGGCCGGCTCACCGGTGCAATGGCCTGGCGCAATGCGATCGATTGCCCATTTGTCATGCAATGCGTTGGCGAGGCGATCGATCTCGGAGTCGGGAGTTTTCACCAAGTGGAGCCCGCCGAGCAGCATGTGGACGTGAGAATTCGCCGGAGAAGCCGCGCTGAGAATCTCTTCCACTCCCGGATGGGAACACCCGACAACCAGGACGCGTCCTAGAGGCGTATCTATCGCCAAGGTGAGTTCGCGAAGCTCTAGAGTTCCTTTTACGGTGGAGATCGTCGGAATGAGGGACATGCCCGGAGCTACCTCCAAGGTGCTTTCGACTAGCACAAAGTTTCCTTCGGGCCAGGGGCTTCCCGAGGATAATACTGGTGGCTCCTCGCCGTCGAAATAACGCATGCTGGCCGGCAAGGTATCGACTGTCTTGTAGAACCCTTTGGGAAGCGTGCTTCCAAAGGCGCCAAACAACTCCGCCGGGACGTAGATTTTCACCTTGGGATTGACCTTCAAGAGATAGTTCAACCCGCTCGTATGATCCCCATGGCGGTGCGAAATCACGACGAAGTCCAAGTCTTTCAGGTCAACGCCCATGGTTTTGACATTGTCAGCAAAGATTTTGGAGTTATTGCCGGTATCAAACAAAATCTTCTTGCCCGAATATTCGATCAGAACGGAGAACCCCCAGTCCTTCTCGAGATTTTTTGAATTTCCAAAAGCATCGTAGAGGATGGTGGCGCGGCTGTTGGCGGGAGTAGAACCGAAGCTGCTAAGGCTCAGCAGCAAGCAGCAAAGCAGGCTCAGGCAATTCGTCGTCGGATGCATTTATAGACACCTCCTGGAGCGATGGTTCCTTACAAAAATAGAAGTACAATGACGGCTGCACAAGCGGCATTTTGCGGCAGACAGGACTTGCCGCACTTTGCCGCAGTTACAAAAATGAACTACAAAAAGCATGTGGCGGCAGCCCCTCGAACTCTCCTATTCAAGGCAACTCCTCACCCTCGTGCTTCCGAACCTAGGGAGCGGCTAGAGGGGTGGAAACAAATCGCTGCGTACCTGAAACGGGACGTCCGCACGATCCAGCGGTGGGAGAGAGCCGAACAATTCCCGGTTCGCAGGCAGATGCACCGCAAGTTGGGGAGCGTGCTCGCGTACAAGGATGAACTCAACCGGTGGGTCGAGCAACGCTGCTCTTTAGAGAACAAAAAGCCGCCGGCGACAACCTTACCTGTCTATGAGCTGTATCTCAAAGGTAGGCAGCTCTTTCACCAGTTCCGCCGGAGGAATTTCGAACGGGCGAGAGAAATGTTTGCTCGCGCGATCGAATTGGATCCGAAGTTTGCCGCGGCCCATGCAGGCTTCGCCGACTGCTGTTCCTATCTGTATCTGTATTGGGAAGCAACTCGGGAAAACCTGGAAGCCGCTGATGCGGCCAGCCGCAAAGCTGTGCAGCTGTCTCCGAAACTCGCCGAAACGCACGCTTCCCGTGGAGTGGCGCTTTCAACGCTGCGAAATTATTCCGATGCGGAGAAGGAATTTCGGGTGGCAATTCGTCTCGATCCCAGCCTCTATGAGGCCCACTACTTCTATGGACGCGCTTGCCTGGCGCAGGGAAAGTTCAAGGAAGCAATCCAACCGTTTCAAGCGGCTGCAAGAGTTCGCCCGGAGGATTATCAGGCGCTTTGCTTCTTAGGAGCGGCTTACACGGGACTCGGACACAAGGCTGAGGCTGCTGCCGCCTATGCCCGCGCTATCGAAGCTGCCAAACAGCAACTGGCGGTCAATCCCGGCGATGTGCGCGCACTCTACCTTGGAGCTGTTGGGTGGGCGCGAATCGGCCGCAGAAAAGAGGCCCTTGCGTGGGCCGCAAAAACGCTGGCGCTGGATTCGAAGGACTCCGCGGTTCTTTATAACGTGGGCTGCATCTACGCGGTGCTGCATCGCTCTGAAGAGGCGCTAAAATGCCTGAGAAAAGTAGTGCGTTCAGGCTGGCGGAAAGAGTGGATTAAGAATGATCCGGATCTAAGCTCGCTGCGAGGGAACGCAGAATTTCAACGCTTGCTAGCCTAAAGACGGCAAGATTCCTACCGATTCATTCGCCGACATCCCTTCATTTTTCTCCTCCAGCAGACTCATTGCTCATCCAACGCCGACGCAGGTAGATGCTCCGGGGCACTCGTGGGTAATGTTTAGGGCGAGCGAAGCGGCTTGAGGCGATTCGTGCGATAGGTTCTAGCTTAGCGGCATGCTATCGGAACGAGGTTGCCAGAGCGGACGCGAGACAGCATAATCGCATTCCTACTGTGTTCATCACCCAAAAGAGCTGCGTCGATTGCCGAAGACAACCGACGTGGGCACGACTGTCGCGAACGCAATTTGTGCCGAAAAAAACGCCGCGAAAATGACTGAGCCGACGACTCCCTTGATGCAGCAGTATCACGCCGTGAAGCGGCAGCATCCGGCGGCGCTGTTGCTTTTCCGGCTCGGGGATTTCTACGAGCTTTTCTATGACGATGCGAAGGTGGCGTCGAAAATCCTGCAGATCACGCTGACGTCCCGGAATAAAGAGAAAGAAGGCGCTGTGCCGATGTGCGGCGTGCCGTATCACGCGGCCGAGAACTATATCGCGCGGCTGATCCGGGCCGGTCACAAGGTAGCGATTTGCGAGCAGATGGAAGAGCCCGGACCGGGCAAGAAGATCGTGCGGCGTGAAGTGATTCGGGTGCTGACGCCGGGGACAGCGACGGGCGCGGGCCTGATTGATGCCAAGGAGAATAGTTTTCTGGCGGCAGTGGCTCGGAGTTCGGCGGCTAGCGCGGCGATGGGCGCCGGTGGACGGACGACCTCGCGGCCGGGCGGCGGAGCGGGAGCAATTGGGCTGGCATTTGTGGATTTGTCTACCGGTGAATTTCGCGCCACGGAGTTTTCGGGCGAGAGGGCGGAGGCGCGGCTGCGCGACGAACTCGGGATCTTGCGACCACGGGAAGTGCTGCTGCCGCAACCTGTGTCGCTGTTTCCGTCATCGGTTCCAGCTGCGAGCGAATTGAACGGGCTGGGGGCCGTTGAGACACGGCTCGATGACTGGGTGTTCGAGGCAAATCACGCAACGAGAGTTCTTCAAGAGCATTTTCGAGTGGCTGGGCTTGAGGGCTTTGGCCTGAGCGAGCATCCGCAGGCTACTGCTGCAGCGGGAGCGCTGGTTCATTATTTGCGCGAGACGTCGGCAATTGGCGCTCGGAAGCCCGAAGACGCGGCGGTGGTTCCGTCAATGCGCCCGGCTGGGACGGGGCTCGAACACCTGGATCGGATCGCGTATTACGAGCAGCAGGACGCGATGATCCTCGATCAGGTGACTGCGCGGAACCTGGAGCTGGTGGAGGCTTCGAGCGGCGATGACGCGCGGGCGACGCTGCTGGCGGCGATTGACGAGACGGCGACGGGGATGGGTGCGCGTTTGCTGCGAAGCTGGGTGCTGCGGCCGGAAATATCGATCAAGGAGATAGAAGCGCGTCTTGAAGCAGTGGCGGAGTTGAAGGGGCAGACGGTGGCGCGCGAGGAAATACGAAGGGAGCTTGAGGGGATTCTCGATCTCGAGCGGCTGACGAGCCGCGTGACGCTGGGCGTGGTGACACCGCGCGATCTGCTCGCCCTGAGGGGATCGCTCGAGAAACTTCCGCGCGTGCGCGCGCTGATTGGCTCTATGACAGCCGGAGTTTCCAGGCTCTCGGTGCTGTGCGATGAGATGGACGAGATGGCGGACGTGCGTGATTTGATTGCGCGCGGAATTTCGGAAGAGCCACCGGCGATGGTCAATGAGCCCGGAGTGATCCGTCGCGGCTATCACGCCGAGCTCGATGAGCTGCGCGATATCACCAAGCAAGGACGCCAAATTATTGCAGCGATGGAGGAGCGCGAGCGGAAGCGGACCGGAATAGCGTCGCTCAAGATCCGCTATAACCAGGTGTTCGGCTTCTATATCGAGATTTCGAAAGCGAATTTGCATCTGGCCCCCGCCGACTACGAGCGCAAGCAGACCTTGGTCAATGCCGAGAGATTCACATCGGGCGAGCTGAAGGAATATGAACGCAAGGTGCTGTCGGCCGAAGAGCGGGTGCTCGAAATCGAGCGCCGGCTGTATGGCGAAATTCGCGAGGCGATCGCACGCGAGGCGGCGCGGCTGAGGCGAACAGCGGCGGCCATCGCACAGCTCGACGTGCTGGTGAACTTTGCGCGGATTGCAGCGTCGCGAAACTATTCGCGGCCGCAATTTACGAGTAGCGCGCCCGAGGGTGAGGCGGGCGCGAGACCCGGGTCAAGAATAGGCTCGCTGCTGATAGCAGGCGGGCGGCATCCGGTAATCGAGAAACTGCTCGAGGAGCGCGGCGAGCGTTTTGTGCCCAACGACTTGTACCTCGACGACGAAACGCAATTTCTTTTGATCATCACCGGGCCGAATATGGGCGGCAAATCTACGTATCTGCGGCAGGCGGCGCTGATTTCGATCCTGGCGCAGATGGGCTCGTTTGTTCCCGCCGCCGACGCGAAGTTGCCAGTGATGGATCGCGTTTTTACGCGAATCGGAGCTTCAGACAATCTGGCGCGCGGGCGTTCGACGTTTCTCGTGGAGATGAGTGAGGTGGCGGCAATCTTGAACACCGCGACATCCGCGAGTCTCGTGCTGCTTGACGAAGTGGGCCGCGGAACGTCGACATTCGACGGCCTTTCGATCGCGTGGGCCGTGGTGGAAGCTCTGCACTCGGGCGCGCGGCCGAAGACGCTCTTCGCCACGCACTATCACGAACTGACGGAGCTCGAGCAGTTGCTGCCGGGGGTGAAGAACGTGCACGTAGCGGTGCAGGAAGCGGGACGCGAAATCGTTTTCTTGCGCCGCGTCGAGCCGGGAAGCGCAGACAAGAGTTACGGGATCGAAGTAGCGCGCCTGGCCGGCCTTCCAAACCCGGTCATCCGTCGCGCCCGCGAAATTTTGAAGAGGCATGAGGAGAGCGAGGACAAGCTCACGGAACAGCTCTCACCCGGGGCGGTTCCGCCCTCAGCTCAGCAGGTGAGTTTTGCGGCGATCGACGAGAAGGTGCTCGAATCGCTTCGGGACGCAGATGTAAACGCGTTGACGCCGCTCGAGGCATTGAATTTGCTGGCGGCGTTGCAGAAGCAGCTGAAATGAGGGCTGTTAGCGGGCGGTCGATGCGGGTGCTGGGGATGATGTCGGGGACGTCGGCCGACGGGATCGACGTGGCGCTCGTGCGAATTTCAGGCGCGCCGCCTACGATCGCGGCGAAGTTCGAGGGACATCACCACGTTCGATTCCCTGCCGAAGTGCGTGGGGCTATTTTACGGCTGGCGAATGGGGCTCCGACAACCACTGCGGAGATCAGCCAGCTTAATTTTCTGCTGGGCGAAGAGTTTGCGCGCGCGGCCATTGCGGCTTGCAAGAAATGGCGCGTACCGCTGCGGCAGATTTCGCTGATCGGATCGCATGGGCAGACGATCTTTCATCAGGGCGTGGCCGCAGGGTTTCTCAGCCGGCGCGTGGCTTCGACGCTTCAGATTGGCGAGGCCAGCATCATTGCCGAGCGGACGGGAGCGACGACGCTTGGAGATTTTCGTCCTGCGGACATGGCGGCGGGAGGACAGGGGGCGCCGCTTGTGCCATTCGTGGATTACCTTTTGTATCGAGATGCGCGAATTGGCCGCGTGGCATTGAATGTCGGCGGGATTGCCAATCTTACTGTGATCCCTGCGGGCGCGCGGCCCGGCCAACTATTTGCGTTCGACATTGGGCCCGGAAACATGGTGATCGATGCAATCGTGGAGATCGCTACACGGGGGCGCTCGCATTATGACCGCGATGCACGGCTCGCGATCCGCGGGAAATTGATACCCGCGTTGCTTTCGACACTGTCGAGGGAGCCATACCTGCGCAAGCGACCGCCCAAGACGGCGGGGCGCGAGCAATTTGGCCGCGCCTATGCGGAGAAGATTCTGGCATGGGGCAAGCAGCACCGCGCGTCGACGGAAGATCTGGTCCGAACCGCAACTGTGTTCACTTCCCTTTCGATTGCGGATGCGTTGCGCAGATTTGTTTTGCCGCGTGCGCGAGTAGATGAACTTATCGTGGCGGGAGGCGGTGCGCGGAATCCGTTGCTGATGGCTCAGCTGGCGGCTTGCCTGCCGGAAATTGAAATTGTACCGGCCAGCGAATTCGGAGTTCCGGCGGAAGCGAAAGAAGCATTCGCGTTTGCGGTTCTGGCCTATGAGGCGTATCACGGCCGCCCAAATACTCTGCCGTCCGCCACCGGGGCACGGCACCCGGCAGTGATGGGCAAACTCGTCCGGGGACGAGCGCGTTAGGATGCGACTCGCGGCAGCGGTGCTGGCTTGTATGCTGTTCGGCGTGGGTTGTTCGTCGAATCGCGCAGCCGAAGAGCCCGGGACCGTCAACTTTCTGATTGAGTCGATGCCGGCGAATCTTGATCCCCGCATCGGCACGGACGCGCAGTCGCAACATTTGGATGGTCTGATCTTCGATTCCCTCCTGGCACACGACGCGCAGATGAACATCATTGGGGACCTGGCCGAACGCTGGGAAGCGCGCGATCCGCTGACATACGTATTCCATTTACGGCAGGGCGTGAGATTTCACGATGGGCGGCTGTTCACTTCCACCGACGTGAAATTCACGTTCGATTCGATCCTCGATGGGACCGTAAAGACGCCGAAGCGTGGAGCCTTTCGTATGGTCACATCGGTCGAGGCTCCGGACGATTCGACGGTGGTGTTTCATTTGCGCGAGCCGTATGCGTCGTTCCTGTGGAACCTAACGAAGCCGGGAGTCGGGATTGTGCCGCACGGATCGGGGCCGGAGATCGCGCAAAAACCGATCGGGACGGGGCCGTTTCGATTTGTGGATGCGATTACGGATCAGGAGATTGTGCTCCAGCGGAATCCTTCGTACTTCGGAGACTCAGGCGAGGCAGCGGGCGTTCGAGGGAATGTGGAACGCGTGCGGTTCCGAATTGTCCCGGATGCGCTCGTGCGCGCGCTTGAATTGCGAAAGGGCTCGGCCGATGTAGCGATTAACTCACTGAGCCCGGACATGGTGGTGACGCTCGCGAAGGAGCGCGGAATTGTGGCCGATGAGCAGCCGGGGACGACGATTGCCTACATGGGATTCAATCTGGAGGATCCGATTCTGTCGCATCGAGAAGTGCGACAGGCGCTCGCGTATGCGACCGATCGCGCGACTCTGATCAAGTATTTGATGAGAGGGCAGGCGCGGGCTGCCGGGAGTTTGCTGCCGCCGAATCATTGGGCATATGACCCGGACGTCCGGCAATACGATTTCGATCCCGGCCGGGCGGAGCAGTTGCTCGACGCGGCGGGTTTCACGCGCGGGGCGGCCGGGGTGCGGTTCCGGTTGGAATTCAAGACATCGACAGAGGAATATTCGCGGCTTTTGAGCGAGGCAATCGCGGACGAGTGGCAGCGAGTGGGCGTGGCAGTTGAGCTGCGGCCGCTTGAATTTGCGACTTTTTACGCAGATTTGCAGCGCGGGAGTTTTCAGATTTCGGCGCAGCGCTGGGTGGGAGGAAATAACGACCCGGATATTTTCGAGTCGGTGTTTAGTTCGAAGAAAATTCCGCCGAATGGATCGAATCGTGGCCATTACCGGAACCCAAAGCTCGATGCGCTGCTCGACCAGGCGCGGATGGAAATGGACCGGGAAAAGCGGAAAGCGCTGCTTTGGGAGATTCAAAAGATCGTGGCTGAGGATGAGCCTTATATCAATTTGTGGTATCCGGACAATGTGTGCGTTCATCGAGAGAGATTGACGGACATCGTGATTCCGCCTGCTGGCGACTATGATTTTATTGACGGGGCGAGATTGCGGTGAAAAGCGTTACTGGGCGTGGATGCGCTGCAGGATACGGAGAAAATCGGTGCGGCGGTTTGGCCCTGCGCCCGCGTAGGCGAGATGAATGACAGGAGTGTTTTTGCGGGCTGGGTCGGCTACGAATGGGTAAGGACTTATTGTGCCAATGGCCCAGAAGAAATCGGCGTGTAAACCCTGAGTTTCAGTCGGCAAATTGTAGTAGTGAACCGCGTTTTCGCTGATCAGGTCGTGTGAGAGCGCTTCGAACACAAAGAACGTCATCCCCGCAAAATCCACCTGTTCCATCGGCGGCATTTCGAGATTCTTGAAATCTCCATAGGCTCGTGGGCCGTTGAGGGCCTGCCTAAAGGTGATGCCGCTGGTGAGTTGCTGCGAGTAAAAGTCCGAGAGCGTAGGTGCATAGCTGCAGGAGTACGTGACCTGAAGTTCCGATTTCGAGAATTCTTCGCCCGTCGGATCGGGATCGGCAGGCCGGCTTGCAGCGGCAAGCTTAGCCAGCACATCGTCCATGCAGGAATGGGACGGCGGCAGAAAAAGAAAGAACAGATAATCCGGCAGGCTCGTGCCGCTGCCGTTCGTTGCATGCATTTGCGTATCGAGCCAGTAGGCATCATGGCCGATCAACGGATTGTCGGAGGTGGCGAGCTGCAGCAGCGTGTATTGATGCTCGTTGGTTAGAAATAAGATCTGGTTAAAACGAAAGGGAGGCGCGTACGGGCCAAGACCTCCCGGAGGCGCCGCGTTGCTGGCACCGGACGGCTTCCAATTGGGGCCGAGATCGATAGAGACGCCATTTTCGAGAAAATAACGCTGAAGGTCGGACGGGCGTTGTTCTTGTTGCTGCTGTAGCGGATCGGGCGTGCGAAATGCTGTGCCTAAGACCAGCCCCGCCAGGATCGCGGCAGCCACTGCGAGCTGTTTTGCCGTCTTCATCCTTCCGTCAGTGTATTGGCTAACGTGAAAGCGCTCAAGGCGAAAGGTAGGCTTGGTTTTTTGATAGAGGAAGATTGGTCCATCGGGCGAGCACCTCAAAATCCGAGGCGCCAGCCCGATGGACCACAGCGAGGGAGCCTCAGAACGAAAGCTTGAGCCCAAATTCAATGGTGCGCGGCGCGCCCAGCGAGAACACGCCTGTACCAACCCCCACTCGAACAACGGAAGCGTCCGCGCGGGTTGTGCCATTGAGCGAACCCGGGCCGCCCGTCAGAATTCCGCTCAAGACGTTTCCTGGAATGTTGAAGTTCGAGAAGTTGAACAGGTTGTAGAAGCTGACGCTGGGCTCGACGGCAATGGCGCGATCTTTGACCGTAACTTTCCCGGCCCAGGTGAGGCTCGCATCGAACGTCTTGAGCCAAGTGAGCCCGACTTCACCTGGCACAACCGGCTGCAAAGCGGGTGCGACCCCCCCCAGCGACTGCAATTGGGCAAGCGTAAACAGGCCGTCGTTGATGAGGACATTTCCGGCCGGGGTTGGATTGTTGGCAATCGTGTTGTTGTAATTGTTTACGAGATTCGCCAGCCCTCCCACGGACACGCCGCGCATGAATGCCCCCGTTTTGGTGCCAGGGACTGGATCGCCCACCGTTCCGTCGCCGGTGAAATCGGTGCTGAAAATTTCTCCGGCTCCATTTCCGGTGGTAGGAACGGCAAGAGCGCTGGCGAGCGGACTATCGAAGTGGAAGATCGTTCCGACGCGGAAATGAAGCGGCAGATCGGCATAGCCGCCGAATGAAAATTGGTGCGTGCGGTCCAAAGAAGAAGGCCCGCTAAATCCGCACGGTCTGTTGTTGTCGACAGTAGGATTGACGAAATCCTGGTCTGCCGCAGCTGGAGACGTCCCTGCGGACGTGGAGAGCGCTGCGCCGCAATTTGTGAACCGGGAAAGAGCGTACGCGAACTGGAAGTTCAGGTAGCGTACTCCGCGGAACGGAGCTTTGACGTTGTCCACAAGTTTTACGTCCAATGCGTTGTAAACGGAGCGTCCGATGGGTTGCAGAAAAACCGCGGGCCCCAAAGCCGGATTCACGCCCTGGAAGGCGCACTGAAATCCGAGCGCGGTTTCGCAACTGCCAACGCCCAAGTCCGCAGCTGAATCCAATCCGAAACTGCCAAAGTCGGACATCGTCGCGCCTCCAGCCGGACTTCCGCCTGAGGGAGGATGAAGGCCAGGGCAAGACGCGATGGCCGCATCGATCGTCGCGGCGCCGCACGCGCTTAGCGTGGAAGCAATCGCCTGTTGCGCGGCGGTCTTACTAAAGAACCGGGTGTCGCCGCTGTGGTTCACGTCGACACCAATCAAATAGTGAAGATTCACATTGCGAAGATAGTCCACGCTGAGAACCATGCCGGGTAAGAGTTGTCGTTGAATCCCAGCATTTATCTGTATTGAATACGGAGTGCGATAGCCCGGTGCCAGCGCTCCAAGCGGAATCGCCGAACCAGATGCGATCAGATTTGGAATGTAGTTGGGGTTTGGTGCGCTGGCTCCCACTGTTGCAGTGGCGGCCTGGTACGTTGTTTGAAAATTGGCAACGCAAACCGCGGCTGTGAGCCCAGCGCAGGTGCCTCCGCCTGCATCAATTGTTGATCCGATCAGCGAAGAGCAAATGTCGTTTGCGGTGTTCTGAGTTCCGCCTAGAAATGTGTTTCCCGCAGGAAACGGAACTCCAGAGCCGCTGCCGTTCAAACAAGCCGAAGGGTTGGCCAGGAAAGCACCGTTTGCCAAACGCTCGGGGCGGTCGAATTCTGCATTGTTCCAGATAGCATTTTCGTAAAACATACCGACGCCGGCGCGAATGACCGTCTTTTGATCTTTTTTCGGATCCCATGCAATTCCGAGTTGTGGCGCAAAGTTCAAGTTCGGCTGATGAACGCGATTGCCGAACCCCGGCAGCAGGTCGTTAACACCAGGAAGCGGCGGCAAGTCGCTATCGGTGCGGCCGGTATCGCGGACGTAGCGCAGGCCGTACGTCACCATCAGATTTGGTTTTACTTTCCAGCTGTCACCAACATAAAGACCCAATCGATTATCCGGAGGCGTACCGCTGCAAGGCGCGTTGAACGCGGGAATTTCGGTGTCGCAGTTATTGCCGTTTCCGAGCGTAACGTTGTCGACAGGATAGTTGAGTGGGTTTCCCGCGCCACCAGGTTGCATCGCGGCGAACGCAACTTCCGTCGCATTCGCGATGGGGAGCACGTTGGCAGTGATCGCGCTAAAGGAAAAAAGGCCGCCGCCGCGCAAGCGGTTGTACGAGACACCGTAGCGCAAGATGTGAGAGCCCAGGAGCTTGCTGCCGTCGTATTTTATTTGGCGGTCGGTTTGGAATGTTTGCTGTGGTGCAAGGAAATTAGGCCCTGTGAAGAAATTCGAGGCGAAGATGTTGATGCTTACCGGGAAATTGGCGAAGGGGAGGTCGGACCCGGCGACGATGTCGCGCAGGTTATTGATGAATTTAAGATATTCAAAGCGGAAACTGTGGGTGAAGCCGGAGGAAGTGAAGTCGGCTCCCACAACGTGCGTCTTCGTGTAGTTCTTGTCCTCGTACGGCTGAAAGCCGATCAACCCGCCGGCGGAGACCGCCAGGCTGTCAAAATAGCTGAAGCGGTAGAACATCCGGATGCCCTTCCCGAGGATCCAGTCGAGCCGGGCGTCATAATCGGTC
>DATNKB010000009.1:0-7117 GCA_035603595.1 Candidatus Dormiibacterota bacterium | reverse complement strand
GTCAGGGCCGTACTTCGAGGCAGCGTGATAGAAACGAGCCCGTAAACACCTACAAACCCTACCCACGCAGCCAGGAGTACCCACTGAGCCGTGGCAAACTTGCCGAGGACGCGCTCCAGGGAGGCGAGGGAGTCTTCCAGTCGTTTTACAGTGGGCACTGTTTGCATGAGCCTAGTACTATTAAGCTTACTTTCCCTTGACGTCTTGCTGATGAAAGAGTTGGGGCCAAGTTCCGTGGGCTGCAATAGTTAGGCTTTGGTAGCATTCCTGTCTCGCCGCGGTCGACGTGGGCGGTGAGTTCGAAAGGACCAACCAGTGACCTGGATTCGGACTGTGCCGTATTCGGAAGCAAGCGAGGAACTAATGCGGGCGATGGAGGAACAGCGCGCTCTGTACCCCGTTGAGTACCAGGCGCCGGTGTTTCCCACGACGGACGGACCATCAGGGATAGTCGCGTCGCACACCCTGATACCCGACGCGCTCTACCATGCGTTCGCGACGTTCGGGGCGCTGATGTCCCCAGAACTGCCGCTCACGCGGCGGCAGCACGAAATGATCACGACCGTCGTCTCGGTTACGAACCGGTGCTTTTATTGAATCGAGTCTCACGCAGAGTTTCTGCGTCGCGTTACGCTGGACGATGAGCTTGTGGCCGCTTTGAGAAAAGATTATAGGAGCGCAGCAATATCCGAACAGGATCGCGTGATGCTTGATTTTGTGGTGCAGCTTACGAAGGATGCGACGAGAATCAGCCGCGACGATCACGCGAAGTTGCACGCCGCGGGCTTCGACGACCGAGGAGTTCTGCAGATTACACTGATTGCGTCATGGTTTAACTACATCAACCGAGTGGCCGACGCGCTAGGCGTGGGCCGCGATTAGACAAAGCGAGCGCCGGATGAGAAAACTCATCCAGGCTATGGATGAGTGGTCTGGCCGGCTCCGCGCTCAGCCACGATCTTGCGTGCGTTTTGATAGAGCGCGCGGGCTTGCGGAATCAGCTCTTCCGCTTTCTGCAGCTGCGGATCTTCCTGAAGCTCGACCTTATAGCCATCGTTCAAACCGAACACCGTGGTGAACACCTCGCGCTTGATCTTCCATTTGATCCAGGCCAGGTTGTCTTGAATGTCTGGCTCGGTGAACTTGATGTGCTGCAGGTCGAGATATTTGCGGAATTGAGTGATCACCGCGTCGTCGGCCACGAAGTCCTTCGATATCTCAGGCTTCTCGCCCAGATAGTGCCGCACGAAATCGCCTACGCCCTGTGGAAACGGATAAAACACGCCACGGCGGAGAAGAGACTGCTCGAAATCGTTCAGCTTCGGAGCGGGTACTGCGTCGTCAGGCGTGATTCCGCCCTGTCCGAAAACCTGCCGGCCACTGTCGGTTAACTTCACTTCTGGCGCGCGAGGCGGCTTGGGATTGTAGTGATAGTCGTAGAGCGAAATGTTTTTGTAATCGCGCTGGATCAGGCGGCCGCTCGGCGTGTAGTAACGCGCAGTGGTAAGAAGAAGCGCGGTGTCTTCGCTCAGCGGATACTGTGTCTGTACGAGGCCCTTTCCAAAGCTCGTCTCACCGACAATCAAACCGCGGTCGTGATCCTGGATCGAGCCCGCGACGATTTCGGAAGCGGATGCGCTCTGCCCGTTGATCAGCACTATGAGCGGAACTTCGATACCCTGGTTCCCGCGCAGTGCGTAATAGCGTTTCTCGGACGAGGAGCGCCCGCGGTGGGAGACCACGATCTCATTCTTGTCGAGGAACATATCTGCCATGCCGACAGCTTGATTCAGCAGGCCGCCGCCATTGTTGCGCAGGTCGATGATCAATCCATCGAGCTTCGAGACGTCGAGCTGCTTCAGCGCCTCAGCCAGGTCGTTGTCGGTGGTCTCGTTGAAAGTCGACACGCGCACGTAGCCGATGCCGGGTTTCGCCATCGTGAAATACTCGACGCCAGGGCGGGGAATTTCATCACGAACGACCGTTACCTCGATTGGTTTGTCCCAGCCTTCGCGGCCCAATGAGATGTGGACCGTGGTGCCCTTGGCGCCTTTCAGCATGTCGGCTACTTCGGTGGTCGTGAGTCCTGTACAAGCTTTGCCATCCACTTTGAGGATGACGTCGCCTGGGCGAATGCCGGCCTTGTAGGCAGGCGAGCCGACGAATGGCGCAAGCACGATCGTCTGGTTATCGCGGCCCTGAACCGTCATACCGACGCCGTAATACTTGCCTTGTTGCTCTTCGCGGAAGAGTGCGTATTGGCGAGGATCAAAAAAGTTCGAGTGCGGGTCAAGCACGCGCAGCATTCCAGGAATGGCGCCGTCGTAGATGGCTTTATCTACGTCAACGGGATCGGCATAATTGCGCTCGACGATCGAGAGGACTCGCGTAAAGCTCTTCACTGAATCCTGCATGTCCGACGAGCCGGCTGCGGTCGCCCTGACCGTCGGGCCGAACCATCCGCCGAGGAGAGCTGAGATTGCCAGTACAGCGGTCAAAAGTATGATTCCACGCCTGGAAGATTGCGACACGTCCATCGATCCTCGCTTTATGCCCCGAACCGAAAGTATAGCATACCACTTGCAGGCCGTTTGACAGGCCTGTGAGCCTCTTCTATGATGCAAAAACGGCAGCGCCGAGGGCAAAAATGTTGAGCATCCCACATCTGATTATCATCTTCGTCGTGGCGCTCGTCGTTTTTGGCCCCGAAAAACTCCCGGAATTGGCGCGAAATCTCGGAAAAGTGATGGCCGAATTCAGGCGCGCTACGGGAGACCTGCGGTCAACGTTCGAAGGCCACATGAGGGATCTAGAGCGCGAAACCGACACGCGGCGAATTGGCGGCACAACGTCTGGTTCAGGCTCTGTTTCAGGCACGAGCGCTGGCGCTATAACCGCCGTTCCGTCGCCTGCGGCCGATTCGGCGGCTGGCACGGTCCCCACCCTGCCTCCGCAGTTGGGCGCGCCCATCGAAGGCCAGCAAGCGGCACCCACGGAAGCCGAGCGAGGTGATCAGCCAGTTAGCCAGACATCAGTTAGCCAGGCACCGGCTGGCCAGATAGTTGACCAGGAAGTCCGATTCCAACCGCCGCAGATTCAGTCCGTCCATTCGCCAGAAGAATCCGCCAACGCAAGCGAGCACCCTTCCGAGACACCTACCGATGGCGGCACCCGCCCTGCCTGACCCCAACTCGCAGCAGAAGCCCGAGGAGGAAGCCGGTGGGCGCATGTCGTTTTTCGAGCACCTGGTAGACCTTCGCAAACGCCTCGTTTATTCGCTGCTGGGCATCGGCATCGGGATGGTGGCCGGCCTCGCGGTTTCCCCGTACTTCATCGATTACATCGTCAAGCCGATGCAGGCCGCACTGCGCGCGCACCAGATGGACGACAAGCTGTATTACACCAGTCCGGCCGGCTACGTGGGCCTGATTATTACGCTAGGTCTGTATCTCGGAATCGTGATTGCGATGCCCTGGGTGCTTTATCAGATCTGGCAGTTTGTAGCGCCGGGACTTTACAAACACGAACGAAGCGCTGTGGCCGGATTCATCATCCCCTCGATGATTCTGTTCTTGGCGGGAATCGCTTTTGGCTATTTCATCGTGCTGCCAACCATGCTGGGTTTCCTGATCGGCATGGGGACCACGGGGCCAGTGAAGCCCCTGATCAGCATCAATGAATATTTCGATCTGATTTTGATCGTGCTCATCGGACTCGGCATCATATTCGAATTGCCGGTGGTGATTTTCATTTTGTCGGTGTTCAACATCGTCACGCCGAAGTTTCTGATAAAGAATTTTCGTTATGCGATGCTCATCATTACTGTCCTGGCAGCCTTTGCTGCGCCCACACCGGACGCGACGACGATGCTCATCTTCATGGCCGCGCTCGTGCTGCTATACGTAATTGGCATTATCGTGTCATATTTTGTAGTCCGAAAAAAACGCGCGCGCGCCATAGCTGGCGGAGAGGCTCAATAGCGTGATTCGACTCGGGAAACCAGCGTGGCTTGCCGTGGCGGCATTCGTCACTCTGCTCACAGTTGCCTGTGGGCACGAAGTCGGTGGTTCAAATACCGCGGAAAAGGGAACGGTCCAATCATCGCAGGATAGCCCGAAGCCCACCCTCAACGTCAAAACGCTAAACGCGGAACCTGCCCCGCCTGCTGCTGAGACGGGCGGATTTGATGGGAACAAAGCGTTTGAACATGTTGCACAACTGGTTGCCATAGGCCCGCGTCCGCCCGCATCAGACGGCATTCGCCGAGCGCAGCAATACATCAAGGCCCAGCTACAAAGCTTCAATTGCCAGGTAGACGAAGACGATTTCCACGCGCAAACGCCCGTCGGTGACGTGGCAATGAAAAACATCATCGCGAAAGTGCCGGGTGAAGGACCGGGAATTATTCTGCTCATGACCCACTACGATACTTTGGGCTCCGTGAAGGATTTTGTAGGCGCCGAAGACAGTGGTTCCTCCACCGGACTCATGCTCGAGATGGCGCGCCTGTTATGCCCGAAGAAGCAGCCCAATGCGGTCTGGATAGCGTTTCTTGACGGCGAGGAAGCTTTCGTCAATTGGAATCAAGATGACGATCACACTTATGGCAGCCGCGAACTCGCGGCACGCCTCGCCGTTTCGGGAGAACTGAAGCGCGTGAAGGCCGTGATTCTGGCCGATATGGTTGGACAGAAAAATCTCGAAATTCACCGCGAATCGGATTCGACGAAGTGGCTGACAGACCTCGTGTGGAAGAAGGCGGCGAGTCTTGGATACGGAGATATTTTCACTTCCCGCGAATCGCAAGTAGCCGACGACCATCAGCCGTTCCTCTCCCGCGGTGTTCCCGCCGTGGACATCATCGATCTGGACGGCTACACAAACGCTGGATATTGGCACACCACGCAGGACACGATCGATAAGGTCAGCCCAAAGAGCCTGGCGATTGTCGGCTACGTGATCCTCGAATCGGTCAACGAGCTGCAGAAGAAGTTCCACTAGACTGAAATGCGCCGCCGATTCTTCGTCGATCGCTTCGAGCGGGAGTCGGCGTCGCTGCGCGATGAAGCTGCCGAGCACCTGGGTCGCGTCCTGCGCGCAGATCCAGGTCAGCTTTACGAGTTGAGCGATGGCCAACGCGTCTGGCTCGCACGCGTCGAACGGGTCGCGGTCTCAAAACGCGGACCAAGCCGGATCGATTTTGCGCTTGTCGAGCCGATCGAAGCTGCAGAGCCTGCCCTCCGCATCGAGCTGCTAATTTCCATCGTCAAGTTCGATCGCTTCGAATGGTGTCTCGAAAAAGCCACAGAACTCGGCGTCGACGAAATCGTGCCCCTAGCTGCCGCACGTACAGATAAGGCCCTCATCGCTGCAGCAGCGAAGCGTCACGAGCGCTGGAAGCGCATCATCCTGGAATCCGCGCAGCAGTCGCGTCGTTTGCGGCCGCCAGTCTTGCATCCCGCCTTAGCGCCCGACAGAGCGTTCCCACAATCGTCTGCAAGCCTCAAAGTTTTCCTGTCCGAACGCCGCGAAGCCAAATCCTTGAAAAAGGTCCTAGATCAGGAGTCGCCTTCGGTGGCACAGGCACTCGTGCCTGCCCTGAGAACCGAAGGGCCTGTGCGCTCTTCTAGCGCCACAGCCCCCGAGACTCAAGCAACGCCAACCATATCGCTAGCCGTCGGCCCAGAAGGCGGCTGGACGGATGACGAAATCGCAACTGCCGCCACCGCCGGATTCCTCGAAGCCTCCCTCGGCGAAAATATCCTGCGCACCGAAACTGCGGTCATCGCCTCACTCGCCGTGTTGCAGTTCGCGCTGCGAACACACTAAATTCGCCAGGAACCCCAACGCCTTGGCGCGCATCTAAGGGCATGATATAAATAAAGCAGCTTCGAGATAGAAATGCTCGACATCTCCAATCCCGGCTCGCCGACCCCTGCTGAAAATTTGTCCGCCCCGCAGTTGCGGCAGGATCTGCGCAGCTGGACGCGTGACTTAGCCGTCGCTCTCGGCCTCGCGCTTGTGATCATCGTTTTTCTCTACCAGCCGGTGAAGGTCGAAGGCACCAGCATGGCTCCCCTCCTGAGCGATCAGGAGCGAATCTTCATCAACAAATTCGTGTATCGCTTCGAGCCGATCGGGCGTGGCGACGTAATTGTTTTCTGGTATCCTCTCGACCGCTCGAAGTCGTTTATCAAGCGCGTGATTGGGCTTCCGGGCGAAACGATCGAGTTGCGCGGCGGACGTCTCTACGTGGACGGCAAGGCGCGGCCGGAAGTTTATATCCCAGCGAGCTATCTCGACGGATCGAGCTACGGCCCGGTGGCGATTCCGAAAGAAGAGTACTTTGTGATGGGCGATCACCGCGACAGCTCCAACGACTCGCGCGTATTTGGACCCATCGGGCGGCGCGATATTTACGGCAAAGCGGTTTTTGCGTATTGGCCGGTGGATCACTTTGGTTCGCTGACCGGCACTTCGACAGTAAACGCGGCATCGAAATGAACGCCTTGGGAGGACACACTGACGCAGGCCCTCGCAGGTCGCGCGACTCTCGCGCTCGAGGACGGACGAGTCTTTAACGGCCGCGCGGCAGGCGCTCGCACGCGCCGCGGCGGCGAAGTCGTTTTCAATACCAGCCTCACCGGCTACCAGGAAGTTTTCACCGATCCCAGCTATTCCGGCCAGATTGTCTGCCTCACGTATCCCCACATCGGAAATGTCGGCTCGAATCGCGATGACGACGAGTCTGCGAAGCCTTACATCGAAGGACTGGTCGTGCGCGAGTTTGCCGCGCTCTCTTCGAATTGGCGTTCCACCGAAACCGCGCAGAAATTTCTCGAGCGTTACGGCGTTCCGGTTATATGGGACCTCGACACGCGGGCGCTTGTCCGGCATCTTCGAGATGTCGGAGCGTTGCGCGGCATCGTGGCAACCGATGGAACTCCCGCGGAGAAGTTAATCGAAGAGGCTCGCGCGCTGCCGACCATGGCGGGCCAGGAACTCGCAAGTCGCGTTACATCGGCAAAGAAATACGAATGGTCGAAAGGCTCGATTGACCTCGCGGCGGGTCAGTCGCTCGCTGCGGCCGGCATAGCCGCTGCGAATTCAGGAAATG
>DATNKB010000008.1:0-4230 GCA_035603595.1 Candidatus Dormiibacterota bacterium | reverse complement strand
TGACCGTGGTGGTGTTCGACCTGAATAAGTTCAAGGCGATCAATGACCGGCTTGGGCATCCGGCGGGGGACTCGGTGCTGAAGGCGTTTGCCGAACATTTGGGCACAGTGATTCGCGAGGCGGATACAGCGGCGCGGCTGGGCGGCGACGAATTCATGCTGATATTGCCGGAGTGCAATGGTTCGCAGGTGCCGGCGATGCTGCGGCGTATTGAACCCATTTCGGTGGATTTGAATGGCGAAAAAGTGCCGATTAAGTTCGCGGTTGGCTGGGCTGAATATCGTCCCGGTAAAGAGGCGGAAGAATTGCTCGCCGAAGCTGACCGAGCGCTTTATGAAGACAAGGAAAATCGCAAGAATCCTCTGCCTGCTGCTGTGATCGCGTAACTGCTCGCGAGTGCGTTCTTCCCGCTGACATCCGCGCGTTCGATTATTTTCCGTCCCAATCCGTTATGGATTATTCTCAAGAACTCTATGGGTCCGAATTTTCGGCTGGCGCCTAAGCGACCATTTCTTGAGGTGCTCGTGTACGCGCTGCGTTATCGCTGTCCGAATTGCCACCGCGGACCGATTTTCAAGGGGAGATTCAACCAGGTGTTGATCCGCTGCCCGGACTGCGGCCTTGGTTACTTTCGGGAATCCGGTTATTTCGTTGGGGGAATGATCCTAACTTACGGACTTACGATTGCGGTGCTGATTCCCGTTTATCTGGTCACGCCGCTTGTGCCGGAGTTGGCGTGGCTCTCCGAAACGATGAAATACGTGCTGTGGATCAGTTTTACGCTGTTGTTGGCGGTTCTGTTCGTGCGGCCGGCTTACGCGCTGTGGCTGTCGGTCGATTACTGGCTGGAGCCTTGGCCTGCAGCGAAAGCTAAATAATTTGCCGGTCGCGATTACGCGCGGGCGCTTGATTGGGCGTCGCTGGCGACTCGCAGAACGATTTTGCCGCGCACGTGTCCCGCTAAACCCCTCTCGAAGGCCTTTGCAGCCTGTTCCAGCGGGAAGACTTCGGCGATTGCCGTCTTTATTTTCCCCGCGTCGATCAGGCGTCCCAGTTCGATAAGTTCGGCGCGATTCGGCTCGACGATGAAGAACAGCTCGCGCGGGCGGTCAGCGGGCTGTTCGGGAACAACCATCTCGACGACGGAGATGAGCATTCCGGTGGGGCTCAGAACCAGGCGCGAACGTTCGAAGACGTCGCCACCCACCGTATCGATCACGAGATCGACGTCCTTTACGACCTCTTCGAACTTTTGCTCTTCGTAATTGATCACTTCATCGGCGCCGAGTTCGCGCAGAAATTCAGTGTGAGCTGATGATGCGGTTGCGATTACGTAGGCGCCCTTCCAATGTGCGAGTTGGACGGTGAACGTTCCGACGCCCCCGGCGGCGCCGTGGATAAGCACTCGTTGCTTGGCGGCGAGCTTGCCATGATCGAAAAGAGCCTGCCACGCGGTTAATCCGGCGAGCGGTACAGTGGCGGCTTGCTCGAAATCCAGGGTTTTTGGTTTCGGGGCTACATCGGAAGCCGCGACCGCGACGTACTCGGCGGCGCTGCCGTTGCGCCAGAAAGAAGCGAGGCCGTAGACCTCATCGCCGGCCTTCACGTCAGAGACGTCCGTCGCAACGGCCTCTACGATACCTGCAAATTCGTGACCTGGAATTGTGGGCAGCCGGGGCTGTCCGTCTTTCGTCTGGTAGGTAGGAGGCCAGGAAAGCTCGTCCTTGGTGATCGAAGTGGCGATCACGCGCACGAGAGCGTCAGCGGGATCGAGCACGGGTTTCTCTGCTTCTTCGTAAACTAGCTGCCGAGGACCACCAAGCGAATGCATCCGAACCGCTTTCATCTGTTCCTCCGGGAGACAGGTGAATCCGCAAACGCACCAAATAGCTGTCGCCCACTTTCGATGTGGACGAAAGGCCTGCTTACATTAGTTGACGGATGCTAACACTGGTGGGTTACTTCGTTCAATGAGGCTAGATAACCCGGCTTCGAAAAGAAAAGAGAAGGAATCGAAAGGCGGTCGCAACTTGACGGCAAGGCACGGATCTCGGCCACGCGCCTTTCGATAAATTCCGCGCTGCTGGTCTACGCTACGTTCTGCCGCTGAGAGATTGTCGCTAGCTTTGGTGTGGGCGAAAAAACGTGCCAGAAATCGCCCTGTTCCTTGGTGAATTCAACGGCTACTTTCTTTTTCTTGTTCCGGTGCTTCGCGTCTACATAGACGACGCGGCATTCCCGCTCTTCCTGCGTAAAGCTATTCACCAGAAGAATCGTTTGGCCTTGCTTGACTCGCGGCGCTAAAGGCAGCAGCGCACCATTCATGTTCACAGACTTTGCGACGGTCACATATCGAAATGGCAGACCGCGCTCGGTGCGGCCGTACACGTGAACCGGAATCGAAAATGGGAGCCTCTTACAGCGTCGTTTATCTTCCATCGGTTACCTCGAGGTGGTTGATCAGTTTTATGTCCAGGAATACGCTAATGGGCCGAACGAACTGGTGCAATAGTACTTTTGGGTGAAATTGCCCGCGAATAGGCGGCGAAGACCATACGCCAACGCATGGAACCCCAAGAGGATATTCTTGCACGAACACCCACCTGGCACCCACCCTTGTAAACGGCTGGTTTAGGACAGCTTCTTGGTGCTACTTCGCCGGCTGCTTGGCGATAATCTTGTCCTTGATTTTGTTATAAGTCGCCTGCGGAAGGACCTTCTTTCTGACAAGGTCGGTCTTCGCTTTGTAGGGACGCCCGTCGATGATTTTCTGCGAGTAGGCCGATCCGATACCGGGCAGGGCATCGAGTTGCTCCTTCGTGGCCGAATTGATGTCCACGAGGTCGCTGGATGCCGCCGGGGCGGCAGTCTTGGATTGCGCGGCCGCAATCGGGAAGGCATTGTTCGCGATCGCGGTTCCTGACCACCCGCCAATGACAAACAGCGAACATAGAGCCGCACAGCAAATTGCGATCATCACTCTTTTCGTCATTTCGCCTCTCCTCGATTCTTTCTTGTAGCTATTTAAGTTTGAAGAGCCCTATTGGTCGTTCTTCGCTGCATGGAAACCGGCCTTTTGAGCGTCGGCTTCGGACATATATTTACCGGTCTTGGTTTTGCCGTAGTAGCGGGTTCCTTCCTTGTGGTAGACGCCAGAATCGGTGTTGACCCAGACCTGCCCGCTTCCCGCGGGAGGCGCCGGCCGGCTTGCGCTGCTCTTCGAGGCAGAAGCGCTGCTGGATTTAGCAGGCTTCGTGGAGGCTGCTGAGTTCGAAGATGCAGGCGCGTTCGAGCTTGCTGGCGCGGAAGCTGAGGCCGCGGAGTTTGAGCTCGAAGGTGTTGACGCGGCCGCCGACGTACTCTTGCTCCCATCGGCATCGGCTTTAGTTGACTTCGACTTCTTCGTGCTTGCCGACTTCGTGCCGGAATCGGCGTCCTTTGACGCGGCGGTGTCGGTAGACGAGGCTTTGGCTGACTTCTTCGAACTGGTTGACTTGGTGCCGGCCGCTGAATCGGTTGAGGCTGTCGAGTCGGCCTTGGCATCTGTCGAAGAGGCCTTTGCTGATTTGGATTTCTTCGAACTGGTCGACTTGGTGCCGGCCGCTGAATCAGATGAGGCTGTTGAGTCGGCCTTGGCGTCTGTCGAAGAGGCCTTCGCTGATTTCTTCTTGGAGCTGGTCGACTTCGCATCGGATGCAGAGTCCGCTGACGCCGTATCGCCGGATGAGGCTTTTGCTGACTTGGATTTCTTCGAACTTGTTGAAGCGGTTGAAGTGCCCGAATCGCTGTCAGAAGTGGATTTCGCTTTCTTCGATTTCGACGTGGAGGATTTCCCCGAGGAAGAAGCGTCGCTGGAATCGGTCGAGCTTGCGTCAGTCGACTTCTTTTTCGCTTTGGTCGTCTTCTTTGCCGGAGTGGCGCTCGAATCGCTCGAGTCTGTGGCCTGAGCCTTCACAGGAGCGGCGCTTGCGAGCGCCAGTCCAAGTCCTGCGGAAATCAGGAGCGCCCATAGATAATTCTTGAATCGCTTCATGTTGTTCCTCCCCAGTTTGCGCGGCCGTGAACGTGTAGAGACGTGCCGCGCATTTTTGCGTGTGCTATCTGCGCTTTGCCCTGCGGGAGCGAGTCTTATGCGTTACGAGTTGGACGAGTTCGTGCAGCTCGTGCCTACCAAGATCTCCGCGCTTCCGCCCAGATTTGTTTTAGCGGCGTATCGAGCCATGCCGCGAT
>DATNKB010000007.1:0-4949 GCA_035603595.1 Candidatus Dormiibacterota bacterium | reverse complement strand
CTAAGGAATCCCGATATCGTGGAACCGGATATGTTGTGTCCGAGGCTTTGAGAAAAGCGCACAGGCCCTTCGGTTCTCAGGATAAACAGGAGAGCCTGTGCCACTTGAGGCGGATCGCGATTCGAATCCACGACGAGAAGGATGTCGGCGGGGGTTGAACGCGGGCGGGTCTTAGACCCGCCCCTACTGTCGCGGGTTGGTTGGTGCCGGCTAAGTTCTCCAGCGCGACGACGGCTTTAAGTGGCGGATAAGAGGCTTCTGGCCCATTCGACTGACTTGACGTAGAGCTCGGGAATCGCATTTTCCGGAATTCGCAGGCGCCTGGCGTCGGCAGCCAAGGCGTCCCAGCAGCCCATTTCGTACTTCACAGCAAGATCGAAAATATCGCGCAGCTTGTTCTTCTCTCCCAGAAGCGCCCCGCGGATTTCGTCGCCTATCGCAATTTCGTGGACCACGTCCTGCATCTTCATGTCGAGAATGGCGTCCACGGCAGAAAGCAGGCCGAGCAGGAAGAGATCGTTGGCGGAGCCATGAAGTCCGGCGAGCGGCGCAAGAGATTCGCAGAAATGAGCGCGAATCAAAGGCAACATGATGAGTTCCTCGGGTTTGTTGTCGCCCATACAGGCGATGGCGACGAGCGAAACCCAGCGGCGCACGCCGCGCTCACCGAGGAGCGAGAGAGCGTGGGGAATCGAATGGACTTCGGCGATGAGCGGAAACGCAGGGGAATTCAAATAGCGCAGCAGGCGATAGCCGAGCGAGGCTTCAGATTTGATGCAGTCGCTTACGCCATGAAGGTTCATCTCTTTTTGATTGACGGCCTGAAGAACGCGCAGGTAATTGAGCTTGTTGGACGGAATATCGTGGCGCGTGAGCATTTCCGGCCGGCTAAAAAAATATCCCTGGAAAAATGAATAGCCCCAGCCGAGCGTGCGCTGGAAGTCGTCGTAAGATTCAACTTTTTCGGCGACGAGCCGCAAATGCTTTTTGGCGAAGATCTTGGAGAGCCGCTGCTGCTCGAGTTCAGAGGAAAGCAGGACATCGACTTTTATGAATGCCGCAAGCTCCGTGAGCGGCAGCCACGCCGGGGATTCCTGAAAGTCGTCGAGCGCAATCATATAGCCCATGTCCTTCAGCCGGCGGCAAGCAGCGACGATTTCGTCGTCGGGCTGAACCGTCTCGAGGACTTCCAGGACGACACGATCGGTGGGAAGCGTAGCGGGAAGATCGCGAAGGAGAAAGTCCCGGGTGCAGTTGATGAATGCGCGACGGCCGTGCGTGAGACGATCAATGCCAAAAAGGAACAAGCTGTCTACTGCGGAAGCGGCGGCGGCTTCAGGATGCGAGCCATCGAAGAAATTCCCGGGCCCGGAGCGGAAGAGCAGTTCGTAGCCGTAGACTTCTCTTTCGGAATTAAAAATAGGTTGGCGCGCGAGGAATTTTTCCACGGACACTTTCTCCTTCCCGATTGGGAGGTTGCTCACATTCTCGGAAGGGGGAAAGGGCCGAGACTGCCAGAGCTGGTTCTTACGCCGGGTATTTACGCCGGACTCGACATCGAAGAGAGGAATTCCGCATTGGCCTTGGTCTTTGAGAGGCGTCCAAGCAGCAATTCCATCGCTTCCACTGTGGAGAGAGGACTGAGAACTTTCCGAAGCACCCAGATGCGGTTGAGCTCGTCGGGCGGAAGGAGGAGCTCATCTTTCCGCGTGCCGGAGCGATTGATATCGATCGTGGGGAAGACGCGCTTATCGACGAGGCGGCGGTCGAGATTGATTTCCATGTTACCGGTGCCTTTGAATTCTTCGAAGATCACGTCGTCCATGCGGCTACCGGTATCGATGAGCGCGGTGGCGATGATCGTGAGCGAGCCGCCTTCTTCCACGTTACGCGCGGCGGCGAAGAAGCGGCGCGGGCGCTGCAAAGCGTTTGCGTCAATACCGCCGGAAAGGACTTTGCCGGAAGGCGGCGTGACGGCGTTGTAAGCGCGACCGAGACGCGTGAGCGAATCGAGCAGGATGACGACGTCGCGTTTGTGCTCGACGAGACGCTTGGCTTTTTCGAGCACCATTTCCGCCACTTGAATATGGCGCTGGGGCGGCTCATCGAAGGTGGAGCTGATGACTTCGCCCTTCACGGTGCGCTGCATGTCCGTGACTTCTTCCGGGCGCTCGTCAATCAGAAGAACGATGAGAGCGACTTCCGGGTGGTTGGTGGTGACGGAATTGGCGATGGACTGGAGCATCATCGTCTTGCCAGTGCGCGGCGGCGCGACAATCAATCCGCGCTGACCTTTGCCGATGGGGCAAAGCATGTCGAGAACGCGACCGGTGAGATTTTCTTTCGTGGTTTCGAGACGAATGCGCTCCTGCGGATAGAGCGGCGTAAGATTGTCGAAGAAAATCTTGTTGCGCGCCACTTCGGGATCTTCGAAATTGACCGCTTCGACTTTGATGAGCGCGAAGTAACGTTCGCCGTCTTTCGGAGGACGAACTTGGCCGGAAACGGTGTCACCGGTGCGGAGGTCGAATTTGCGGATTTGCGACGGCGAGACGTAGATGTCGTCCGGGCCGGGGAGGTAGTTGTATTCCGGCGCGCGGAGGAAACCGAAGCCGTCGGGGAGGCATTCGAGAACGCCTTCGGAGAAGATGAGGCCGTTCTTTTCGGTTTGAGCGCGGAGGATCTGGAAGATCAATTCCTGCTTGCGCATGCCGGAGGAGCCGGGGATATTGAGCTCCTTGGCGATCTTCGCGAGATCGGTGATGTTCTTGTCTTTCAGTTCTGCAAGGCTAATACTCATCGAGTTTCTTTCCTTCTTTAGCCCGTCTTCGGGCACGATTTTAGTTGTCATAGAATTAGGACTGCGGGCGGGCACAGACTCGAACCAGCCACTTTGTCCAGGTAGTTTCCAGGCAATCTAAATCCTTCGGTAATTTGCCAAGCTCTGCTTAGCGGATTGTGGGAGAACCGAAGGAGTTCAATTGGTCAATTCATTGTCCTGCGTGACATCCGTACCGAACTTGGAATCGACACCGTCAATAGGCGGGTGGATCGGCAGCGGGTGTTCCAGCGCGAGCTGCAGGACATCGTCCATCGACTCCACAAAATGGATGGACATTTGCGCTTGGATTTCCGGCGGAATATCCGCCAGATCTTTTTCGTTGTCTTTCGGAAGAATCACGGTGCGCAGGCCAAGACGATGCGCGGCAAGGAGCTTTTCCTTCACGCCGCCAATAGGCAACACTTTACCACGAAGAGTGATTTCGCCGGTCATGGCGAGATCACAACGGACCGGGATGCGCGTGAGGGCGCTGACGATCGAGGTGCAGAGCGTGATGCCGGCCGAAGGACCGTCCTTGGGAATCGCGCCTTCGGGGACGTGCACGTGAATATCGAGATGGCGGTAGAAATCTTTCGGCAGGCCGAAGAGATGGCTGCGCGAGCGGACGTAGCTCATGCCGGCTTGCGCGGACTCCTGCATCACGTCGCCCAGTTTTCCGGTGAGCGTGAGGCGGCCCTTGCCCTGCATCAATGTGGCTTCGGTGGAAAGAACTTCGCCGCCGACTTCGGTCCAGGCGAGGCCGGTGGTGAGGCCGATTTCGTTTTTCTTCTCGGCGAAGAAATCGCGGTATTTGATGATGCCGAGGTAATCGTTCACGTTCGAGGGCGTGACTTCCAGGCCGAAGCTTTTATCGGCGACGACTTTGCGAGCTACCTTGCGGCACACATTCGCGATTTCGCGATTCAGGTTGCGGACGCCGGCTTCGTGCGTGTAGTGGCGGATGACGTGGGTCATCGCTTCGTCCGTGATTTTCAGGTTGGTTTTCGTCAGGCCAGTGGCTTCGAGTTGCTTAGGAACCAGGAAGCGCTGTGCGATCTGATGCTTTTCCTGCTCGGTGTAGCCGGGGATGCGCAGGACTTCCATGCGATCCTGCAACGGCTGCGGAATCGTGTGCAGCACATTGGCGGTGCAGACGAACATGACCTTCGAGAGATCGTATTCGACGTCGAGATAATGGTCGGTGAAGGAGTGGTTGAGCTCGGGATCGAGCACTTCCATCAGAGCTGCTGATGGATCGCCGCGGAAATCCGTGGACATCTTGTCCACTTCGTCGAGGACGAAGACCGGATTGACCGTGCCGGCCTTGCGCATCATCTGGATGATCTGACCGGGGAGAGCGCCGATATAAGTGCGTCGATGGCCGCGAATTTCCGCTTCGTCGCGGACGCCGCCGAGCGAGACGCGGACGAATTTGCGTCCAGTGGCGCGGCCGATGGACATCGCGAGAGAAGTCTTGCCGACGCCTGGAGGCCCGAGGAAGCAGAGAATCGAGCCTTTGGGATTTTTCACGAGCTGGCGAACGGCCAAATATTCCAGGATGCGGTCTTTAATTTTTTCCAGGCCGTAGTGATCCTGCGAGAGGATTTCTTCGGCGCGATTGATGTCGCGAATTTCCTTGGAGCGCTTCTTCCAGGGCACGGCCAGGAGCCAGTCGAGATAATTGCGGGAGACGGTGGACTCGGCGGACATCGGCGGCATCATTTCGAGCCGCTTCAGCTCCTGCATGGCCTTTTCCTGCGGGCCTTCGGGCATGCCGGAGGTTTCGATCTTCTTTTTCAGCTGCTCGATTTCATTAGCTTCGCCGCGGCCCAGTTCTTTCTGGATGGCCTTGAGCTTTTCATTGAGGTAGTACTCTTTCTGGGCGCGCTCCATCTGGCGCTTCACGCGCGTATTGATCGAGCGATCGACGTTGAGCTTTTCGATTTCGACTTCGAGGATGTCGCCGATACGGTTCAGGCGCTCCATCGGCTCGAAGAGTTCAAGAAGTTCCTGCTTTTCTTCGACGGGAATCTGAAGATTGGCGGCGATTGCGTCGGAAAGCTTGCCGGCATCTTCCACGCGGACGGCGGCAATCATCGTGTCGTAATTCAGGCTTTGCGAGAGCTTC
>DATNKB010000006.1:0-11229 GCA_035603595.1 Candidatus Dormiibacterota bacterium | reverse complement strand
AAGATGTTGAATTTCTCGCTGAGGTCCTGAATCGGTCGGAAAAACCGCTGAGCATACTGAATAAACGAAATCAGCACGCCGAGCGTAAAAGTCCCTGCGATTACGCGAATGCCGCCCACCCAGTACAGCAGCGCCACTCCGCTCATGCTCAAAAGTTCCACGGCCGGATAAAAATACGAGAAAGCGTCAATCGCGTCTTTGTACGCTTCCATGTGAATCCGGTTCAATTCCGCAAACTGCGCGCGCGACTTTCTCTCGCGGTTGAAAAGCTGAACCACCGACATTCCGCTGATGTGTTCCTGCAGAAATCCATTGATGCGCGCAATAGCCGTCCGAATGTTGCGGTTCGCGTCGCGAACGTGATTGCGGAAGATATACGTAAGCAGAAACATGAACGGTAGCGGAGAGAGCGTCACCAGCCCGAGCAGCGGATGCCAGCGAATCAAAAACACGGCAAGCCCGATGAGCAGCACGAAATCGTTCAGCATCGCCGCCACGCCCGAAGCAAAAAGATCGTTGAGCGCGTCCACGTCCGTCGTCGAACGCGTCACCAGCCGGCCCACAGGCGTGCGATCGAAAAAGCTCATCGGCAGCCGCTGCAGATGCTCAAAAATCTCTTTGCGCAGGTCATACATTGTCTTCTGCCCGACGGACTGCATGATGCGCATCTGCAGATACTGAAGCGCAAAACTCGCGACCAATGAACCCATGTAAAGAAGGCAAATCACAGCGATACCAATCAGGCCCACGCGCTTCGCCATTTCACCATGCGCCACCGGCAAAATGTAACGATCCACGCCGCGTCCAAAAAGAAATGGCCCTACGATCTCCATGCCCGCCACAGCCAGGCTCATCGCCACCGCGAAGAACACCTGCAACCGATACGGGCGCAAGTATTTCATCAGCCGGTGCGTCAGCCGCGTGTCGTACAGCTTGCCGAGTTTCTCTTCTTCGCGGAAATCGCTCATTCGCGTTCTAGCTCTGCTTCCAAAAGCTGCTTTTGATAGAGATCGGCGTAATACCCGCCGAGCGCCAGCAATTCGTCGTGAGTCCCGCGCTCGATGATTCGTCCGTTGCGCAACACTACAATTTGATCCGCATTTTTCACGGTGGAAACGCGGTGCGAGACGAGGATTGTCGTCCGCTCCCGCATCAAGCCTTGCAAGCCAGTGAGGATGCGCTCTTCGGTGGCCGTATCGACGCTCGAGAGCGAGTCGTCGAGCACCAGGATTTTCGGCTTGCGCGCAATCGCGCGCGCCAGTGACGTGCGCTGTCGCTGTCCGCCCGATAACGTAATGCCGCGTTCGCCGAGAATCGTGCTGAAGCTATCTGGAAAGCCTTGAATCTCGCCGGAGATACTCGCAATTTCGGCGGCCTCGAGGACGGCCTCATCCAGCACGTTCTCCACGCCAAAGCCGATGTTCTCGCGAATCGTTTCGCTGAAGAGGAACGTGTCCTGCGGCACGTAACCGATCGCGCGGCGCAGTTCCGCCACCGGATAGTCTCGAAGCGGGCGCCCATCAACCAGCACGCTTCCCGGCGGCGCCTCCCACAATCGCGCAATCAACGCCGCCAATGTCGATTTGCCGCTTCCGGTCGGTCCAACAATCGCCAAAGTAGAGCCGGCGCGAACGTGCAGCGAAATGTCGTGCAGCACAGGTTCATTCGGTGGACTTCCGGGGGGCGAGGGATACGCGAAATTCAAATGGCGAAATTCAATTTCGCCGCGAATCGGTGTCTCGGCGCTCGACGCTTCCGCGCCGGACGTATTGGTATTGCCATTCGAGCCAGCACTCTTCCTCGCTGTGTCGCCACTGTCGCGAATATTCGGTTCGGCCGTGAGGACATACATCAACCGCCCCATCGACGCCGCGCCACGCTGGAAAATATTCGTCACCCAGCCGAGCGCGATGATCGGGAAAATCAGCACGCCCAGGAACGCGTAAAAAGACCACAACGTCCCCAGCGAAACGCCCTTGTCCATCACCTGCGTTCCGCCCCTGCCCAGCAAAATCACGAAGCTCAAACCAATCAGAGCCGTCAGCGCAGGGAAAAACAAGCTCCACGACCCGATCAGCTTGATATTTCGGTCGACATAGTCGCGATTAGCCTGCTCGAAAAGCCCTATTTCCGATTTCTCCTGCGCGTAGGCTCGCACCACGCGAACACCGGTAAGGTTTTCCTGCGCCCGCGTCGACAGCGCACCAAGCGCCGCCTGAATCCTCTCGGACAACCGATGAATCGTCTGCCCAAAATAATAAACAGCGAGAACCACAATCGGCACTGGCAGCAGCACCCACAGCGTCAGCGCGGGCGACAGCCGGATCATGAAGAAAAGCGCGACCACGGACGTTGCAATCGTCGTCGCCGTGTACATGATTCCGGGGCCGAGCACCATCCTTACCGCGTTCAAATCATTCGTCGTCCTGGACATCAGATCGCCGGTGCGATTGCTCACGTAGAATTCGGGGTCGAGACGCACGAGTCGGTCGAACAAATCGTTTCGCAAATCGAATTCAATCTCGCGCGACACGCCGATCAGAATCCACCGCGTCCAGAAGGAAAAAATTCCCTTCACCACCATCGCGATAACGATCGTCAGGCAATAGAGGCCCAGCGCGTGCCGGTTCAGCGGAGAATAGAATTTAAGCACCGGCCACAGCACGGCCCGCGCAGTGCCCGACAAAGTGGTGAGCGGCCGCGGGAGTCCGTTCAGGCAATCGGCGATGATGCCCTGAACCAGCTGAGGAAGGGCCGCAACGATACCCATCAGCAGGTCAAGAACCAGGCCGAGCGTCACCATGCCCTTGTAGCGCCCTACGTAGGGCAGCAGCGGTTTCAGATTCTGCCAGCCCGACGGTTTCTTTGCCGGCCGCGCCGCAGCTGTCACGGGTTGTGCGATTGCGCTCATTGCCTTACCTGCGACTCCGGAGTCGCGAGATTCTTCGTTTCGCCAAGAAAATGCTCGTAGCTACGGTCGAGCGATTCATACAGCTTCAGCTCGGGATTCCAGCGGATTCCGATCGTTTCGATGTAGCCTCCGGCAGGCTTGGCCAGCGGCGTGAAGTACATCTGTAGGCCCTTGTCTTCATGCTGCTCGGATTGCAGCCGCCACGCCGCCACGGACGCAAGAGGAGTTCCACCGAGATAGCCTTTCGGATTCTGCAAATGCTCATCGCAGCGGAACACTTCCTTCCATTTCCCGCCGTCGTTCTCCAGTACTACGGCCCGGCTCACCAGCGTTCCCGGCATCACGCCCTGCGGCGTTGATTTCAACCGGTTCACCGCAAATATCTGCTGCTTCCCATTTTTCGCCAGATCGCCAAACGCAAGCACTTCCGTCTCCGATCCGAGCGCAGCTTCAGCGGCTGCTTGAATATCAGGAGGAGTCGCGGGTTTGGGCGGCGTCGCCGGCTGCGCCGTTCCGTTTCTGGTTGACTCCACCGACGACGACATGAACGACTTGTCGCATCCCGCACAAACGAGCGCGACGACACCAGCTGCCGCGAAAATGGCATAGGGCTTCATCAGCATTTCAGACAATTGTAGCCGTTTGGCCCGGCCAGGCAGAAGGATTCTCCGAGACTTCAATTTCCCCAGGCTGCACCCCGCAGCCACACTACCGAGCCGCGAGAATCTCCTCGATGCGCGATTCAAAATTCTCCTCGCCCTCGGACCACATTTTCAGACGCTCGATCGGTACTCCCTTTTCGATGCGGCGAACCCACTCCAGGAGTCTACGAATATTTTCGGTGGTTTTTTCCTGGTAATTTCTCAGGTTTTCGGGCCGTTCCATGGCTTCGAGGAACCGCTTTTCCTCGGCGCTCGCCGGATTTGCCTTCTCGCCATGACGGAACCCGAGTACACCCCCGTGCCCCGTGAAAAAATGCTCGAATCCTAGATCGATCTCCAGGTGTCCGAATTCGCGCCAGTATCCGTCGTCGTAATCCTCGCCATAACAGAAAACCTCGAGCGGCTGCGGCTGAACCTGCCATCGCCCGAGCGCGTCATCGTACGTCCAGAGATCCCAGCCCGTGCGGACTTCGTAGGCCGAGTCGTTGTTCAGGTGATCCTTCGCGAGCTCGATCACGCTGTTGGCGTCGAGCGGCACCGCCCGCAAATCCTGCTCCAGAATCGGCGATTCGGTAGCATCTACGGCGCGAACCACAAGACAGTCGAATCCCGGCGCGGTGGCGGAGAAGGGAACCGTCGCAAGCAGCGCTCCAAACTGCTCCAGAATCCGCAGCTCAGAAAAATCTTTGCACCAGATGCTGACGTAAGCGTGGTTAGACATAACCCAGCCATTATACCGGCATCGCGGTTCGCACCAAAAATCGGCGCCAGGAAAATTTGTGTCGAGAGCTCGCATCGAAAAACGGGCTGCGTAAATCGAGCCGGAGAATTGACCGCGAAAAATCGGCGCTAAAAAACTGGCTCGATTTTGAAAACGCTATTTTGAAATTTGGAAGCTACTTCGTGTGTTCTGGGAGGTCGTCTTCTTCTTCGTTGGGCCTGAAATCCGCGGAAAGTCCCAGCAGCCGATTCTTCAAAGTGTCGCCCATGCCGGAGAGAACCTCCGAGCACGTGTCTCGCAGGCGCTTCTCGGCGGCCTTGGCGATCGTGTCGAGCACCGTTTGCGAATGCTGGCCCAGCGTGGTGGCGGAAGCAAGCAGCCACGAATTGGAGGCATTCTCGAGCCGCTCTTTGTAGTGCTCGATGTTCTCGTCTGTCGCTGTCTTTAACCGCTCCATCCAGGCTTTTTTCTCCTGCTCCTGCTGCGCCTGCCAGTTTTCCACGATCGGCATCAGTTGCGACTGCAGGTAGACGCGCGCTTGTTCCACGCCATCGAGCATCCGTTCGTCGAGCTTCGATTGAAATTCCGTGAGCGAGCCTTCGCGGTTGAACTCCATGTCGGAGCGCGCTTTCTCGAGCGCCTCGCGCGAAGTTTCCTCGAATCGCCGCAGCGATTCGAGCGTCACGCGATTCACCTGGTTTGCAAAGGTCGCGCCGGCCACTTCCGCGTTCTCGGTTAGCTTGTTGCGCTGCCGATCGACCACTTCCTTGGCCGCGTCTTCGATTTGCGCTTGACTGTGCTCCACATACGTCCGCCGGTAGTGATCGAGTTCGGAAGCCAGCAAGCGCGAAGTTTCCGCCGCGCGATCGCGCAGTGAAGTGGTTGCCTGTTCGACCGAACGCTCCATCGACGTCTGCATCGTGGTCTGCGCTTTTTTCTGGTACCACTCGGACGCCTTCAGCAGCGCTTCATACGTGTGGTGTTCGGTCTCGGTGCCCTTGCGCTCGATGTCCTCGGTGACCTTCGAAACCACCTTGCGGCACGACTGCTCCACCTCAGCCGGCACCTTTGCAGCTTCCTGGCTCAGCCGCTCCAGCGATTCCTGCACGGCGCTGTCCGACTGCTGCTTCAGGTTCTCCCGCACGGAATCCTGAATCTTCGAAGCGTGCCCGGAAATCTGGTCGATGTGCTCGACCACGGTATTCCGGAACTGCGCCGCCTGCTCCGCCACTTCCATTGCCTGCTCTTGCAGCGAGCGCTGGATCTTCGCGGCATGCCCAGAAATGTTGTCGATATGCCCACCGGTGGCATCTTTCAGCTCTCTGGATTGTTCGGAGATCTGCTGGATCTGCTCGATAAGCGCCGTCTGAGTTTCGGCAGCGCGCTCTTCCGCGCCTGCAAGCTGCGAGATGACGCTATGCGCGCCGCCTAATTTGGAAGCGATGGTCTGATCGAACTCGCCCGAGATGCGCTGAACCACTTTCTGCGCAGCCGCTTCGAGTGTTGGTTCGATCTGCTCGGCCCGCTCTGCAATGGCCTTATCCGCCTTGCGCCCGATTTCGTCATATTTCTCAGCGAGGATTCCGTCGAGCCGCTGCTGGGTGTGATCCAGCATGGATTGTGCGGTGGACTCCAGCCGCGACTTCGCCTCGTCCGCGCGAGCCCACTCCTGCTCCAGATTGGTTCGGACGGATTCGAGCGTGCTTTGCGCTGCGGCATCAAGCTGCGACTTCACTTCGTCCGCGCGCTTTCTCTCTTGCTCGAGATTCGCTCGGACGGATTCCAACGTGCTTTGCCCGGCCGCGTCGAGTTGCGACTTCACTTCGTCGACGCGAGCCCGCTCTTGATCGACGGCTGCCCGAACAGATTCGAGAGTGGTTCGTGCCGCTTCTTCGAGAGTTGATTTTGCCTGTTCGGTTCGCGCGCGTTCTTGTTCGAGGCCCGCCTTGAGCGAATCGGCGGTGGAGCGTGCGCCCGCGATCACCTCATCGAGCGTTCCCTGAAGTCCCGACTTCCTTGCATCAATGTCCTGTTGGGCCTGCTCCAGTGCCGCGCGCGATGCATCGTTCAGTTGCGCGCCGATTTTCTGCGATGCTCCTGCCAGCGCGGCGTCAAACGTCTCCTGCCAGCGCCGGTTTACCTCGGCCACTTCGACGTTCGCCTTCTCCACAGTTTGGCTGCGGATATTCTGCGCGGTGTCTTCCAGGCTCTTGCGCCAGTCATCCAGGTGGCGCTGCGCCGCTTCGGGTGACGAAAGAATGTCGAGCGATGGTGACGCGGCCTGACGGCTGCTGATCGCCCGCTCCACAGCTTCTTCGACTGCGGTCTTCAAATTCTGCGCTGTGGCTTGTTGCGCCGCCTGCTGCGCTGCTTGCTCGGCAGCTGTGCTCACTGCTTGCTGCACGGCATTGCGCACTTTGGCGTCGAGATTTTCCGACGAAATTTCGGTGGCTTTGCGCGCTTCTTCCACGATTGCGGCGGTGCGCTGCGCGGCCTCCTGAACCACCTTCTTTACCGACGTCTCGGAGACACGCTCCATCGAAACTTTGATCGCGCGCTCTACAGCGTCGTGAAGCTGCACATCCAGCTGCTGACGCACGATCGTCATTTCTTCTGCGATCGCCGTTTCAGCGCCCTTGCGCATCGTCTTGTCGAGATTTTCTTTAACCTCCGTCACCACTTTGGCCATTTGCCGCGCGATCGCTGCTTGCGCATCCGGGGACGGGACCGTAACAGCTTGTATTTTGGTATCGGCGTGGGGCGCGGTCTGCGGAGGCGCGGCGGGCGGAGCAACGTGTGCGACCGGTGGAGGCGCTGCTCCAGGTTTCTGGGGCGCAACGTGAGCGACGGGCGCCGCTGGTGCTCCAGGTGACCCGGGTGAATGAGTAGCAGGAACCGAGGAAGTGGACGCAGGCTGCACTTGCGCTGGAGTATCGGCCTCCGGCGGCGCAGAAGCAGCTGCGTCTATCTCGAACTCTTGAACGAGTTCCAAGGTGCGCGACGCGTCGCTGCCACCTTCTGCGATGGATGCTTGCCAGTCATCGGGAGGGAACGCGATGCCCCAAACGTTGCCGGGCGTTTCAAATTCGAGCCCAATCTGAAAAAGTTCGCGAACGGTGCGCGGACGCTGCACCCAAACGACGCGTCCTTGAACGGAGTGCGGCGGCCGTCCCGGTTCGGGCGTCGGAATATCCAAAGTGACCGTCGACTTCTTGGGAACGTAGTGCTTCGACTGGTACTTACAACCGTGGCAGTTCACCATCACGGTGGTAGTGCGCTCTTTGAAGGGCTGCCCCAGCGCATCCACACCCGTCACCGTGAGCGGCACCGCTTGCACGATTCGCGTGCTGCGGCGCTTCTGCGTGCCGGGATCGTTGGACAGCGCGGATTCGTTCACCCAAGCCTCCGGGGAGCAATTTCTAAGGGTAGCACTCTGCTCAGGCGCGGGCGAAGAGCCTTACGCGATAGTGCGAAAGGGTAACTTCGGAGTGAATCGAAGTGAAGTGCGGCGACAGGCGAGGAAAAGCCGGAAATGCTGTTCTTGTTGCGGTTAGAAAATTGTTTAGTGGCTTGTTTTCCGCGACTTAACTCAAATCCTGTAAAGCGACTGTTGCGGTTAGAATTCCGGCACGCGGTGGAGGAGCGGAAGCCACATCGCACATTTCGCGCGACTCTCATGCCCACACCTCTCGGTCAAACGACAAAATAACTATTCGATTATATCACGAGCGCCAAATATCGATGCGTTGACGAGCTCGCGCCGCGCACTTCAAAACCGAGCTTTTCTTTTTCTTGATTTTGGTAGCCTATCGTCGGGCCATCTAACGCTCCCTGTTGTTAGCTGTCACCTCAAACTTCTGTCGTCAAACGAGGAACCGGCTTTGTCACAAGAGCCAAAAGGTCAGTCAAACGAGCCCGCGCCCCGATCGTCCGGCATACCGGCGCAACCGAATGCGGTTCGTGGAAAAGCGAGTGCCCCAGGCGCGGCTCCCGTTCACGCCAAGCATGACGAACTGCGGCTGCTCGTAAACTCGCGGCACCCGATCATCACAGTCGAGACGCCTGAAGAAGAGCGCTTCAAGCAGTTGCTCCTGGAAGTGGCGGCTGAGTTGGGCGTGCCGATGTATGAATGGAGCGTCACCGCCGGCCTGGCAAAATGCGCTGGCGCGCCGCTTTACAACACCGATCAGCCCGAGCATGTGCTGGCAAATATTCCATTGATTTCTGGCGACGCTATCTTCTTCCTCAAGGATTTTGCGCGGTACTGCGAAAACGACAGAATCTGCAGGCGCTTGCGGGATCTGGCCGAGAAATTCAGGACGGCGCGTCGCGCGATTGTGATATCTGCGCCCTCGTTGCACCTGCCCGCGGAACTTGCCTCCGAAGCGGTAGCATTTCAACTGGACTTGCCGACGTCAGAAGAGTTGTTGCCGGGCGTGAAGGGCGTGCTCGCCGAACTGAATCGAGAGCAGCACCTTCCTGTGGGGTTGGACATCGCGGGGATCAGCCAATTCGCTCGAAACCTGGCAGGGCTTTCCAGAGAAGAGGCAATGCGCACGCTCCGGATGTGCGTCATGTCGAGGGGATGTGCGGATGCCGGATTGCTCGATGCCGTGCTGGATGCAAAGCGCCAAGCTTTGCGGAGCGAAGGATTGATCGAGACGGTGCGGCGCGACACATCTTTTGACGATGTGGTCGGGCTGAAGCGTTTGCGTGACTGGATCGCGAAACGCAAGAGTGCGTTGACGTTGGAAGGCCGGCGATTCGGACTCGAGCCACCCAAGGGGATTTTGATTACGGGCGTGCAGGGATGCGGGAAAAGCCTTGCCGCACGGGCAGTCGCCGGCGAATGGGGATTTGAGCTGGCGCGCCTGGATGCGGGAGCGCTGTACGACAAGTTTGTGGGGGAGAGCGAGAAGAAGCTGCACAAAACCTTGGAATTGGCGCAGAAGTTGGCGCCGGTGGTCCTGTGGATCGATGAGATTGAAAAGGCGTTTGCGTCTGCTGGTACGAGCGGCGACGCTGACGCGGGCTTGTCACAGCGTCTGCTTGCGACGCTATTGACGTGGATGCAATCGCGCGAAAGCGGCGTCTTTTTGGCGGCGACCTCGAACAACATTACGCTTCTACCGCCGGAGATGATGCGCAAGGGGCGATTCGACGAGATCTTCTTTGTCGACTTGCCCGGAACGGAAGTTCGCGCGGCACTTTTCGAATTGCATTTGAAAAAGCGCGGGCGCGACACGTCCACGTTTGACCTGTCGAAACTCGCCGTGGGAAGTGAAGGCTTCTCGGGCGCGGAAATCGAGCAGGCAATTATTGCCGGGCTTTATACGGCCTTTGCGCAGAAGGAACAACTGACAACCGAAGTTCTTCTTGGCGAGATTCGCTCGACGCAACCACTCAGCGTGACTCGTGCCGAGGAGGTGCAATCAATCCGGCAATGGGCCAAGACGCGAGCCGCGCCGGCAGACTGATCCGTATCCGGTTACGCGCACTAACGGATTTCCTCGCGTAGTCCTGGAAGCAAGCAGTTCGAAGTCGATGCGGACGATGTTCCGATTGAACGCCTTCCTGCCAATGCTCTCCTTTTGACAATAGCGCGCGCCGTTTCGCTACAATCAATTGTTAGTCTTTTCGAGCATTGCGAGAGGACGAGGGGCCAGCGATTGTCTAAGCGTGGGTGGCTGATTCTTGCAGCTGTCGTAGGAGGACTTGCCTTAGCGGCGTTTGCTCTCTTGTTCGCGATGCGGGGAACAATTCGGGGAATGATCCGCAGCGAGACGGAGGCGTACCTCCGGCTCCGGTTTCACAGCGAGCTTGAATTCAAGGATTTCGAAGTTTCGCTGAAGCCCGGCGTCCATGTCGTGATCACAGGTGTCGTGTTGCGTCACAACGGCCGCACGGACGTGCCACCACTGATCGAGATCGCGAAAGTTTCTTTCTCCGCGAACATCTCGGGCCTGCTGGCTAACAAAGTGACCGTTAGCAGCGTGCACCTGGACGGATTGCAAATCCACACGCCGCCTCGACAGACCGGCGGGCCTCCGCTGATTCACGGCACCGATGTGGATCTGACAAAGAAATTTCCGATCGTGATTGGCGAGATCATTGCGGATGATGCAGTGATCGTCCCGCTGCCAAAGAATCCTGCGCTCACGGCGCATCCCTTCTATATCCATCATCTCCACATGAAGAATTTCAGATTCGATCAGCCCGCGGATTTTCACGCGATCCTGACGAACCCGAAGCCGCGCGGTGAGATTGACTGTGTCGGGAAATTCGGACCGTGGGATGCCGAGGAGCCGAGCCGCACGCCCGTGGAGGCGAAGTTTGATTTCGAGCATGCCGATCTAAGTACGCTGAAAGGATTGTCGGGGTTTCTTTCTTCAAAAGGGAATTTCAAGGGGCCGCTCGATTATCTGGAAGTGGAAGGCGAGACGGACACGCCGGATTTTGCGCTGCGGACCGCGAGCCATCCGGTCCCATTGCATACGGAGTATTCGGCGATCGTGGATGGAACGAATGGTGATGTGATCTTGAACAAAGTGACGGCTACTTTTTTGCATACGACGATCGTGGCGCAGGGTGAAGTGATTGACCTGAGCACGCACAAGGGGCGCACGATCAATCTGGACGCCGTGTCGGACAAAGGGCGCGTGGAAGATCTACTGCGTCTTACCGTGAAGACGGATAAGCCGGTGATGACGGGCTACGAGCGGCTGAAGACGAAGATTTATATACCCGAGCGCGATGAGGATTTGATCGATCGCATGTCGCTCGACGGGCAATTTGCGATTGGTGATATTCGGTTCACCAACAATGAGATTCAGGATCGCATCGATACGCTCAGCCACAAAGCGCAGGGAAAGCCGGAACTCGGCGCCGAGGGCACTCAACTTTCTGAGCTACGCGGAACTTTCACGATGGCTAGC
>DATNKB010000005.1:0-4792 GCA_035603595.1 Candidatus Dormiibacterota bacterium | reverse complement strand
AACCCCACCCGAGATTTTCGCGCAGCCTGTTGTTGTGGTACCTTGTCGCTTCCGAATCACAGACCTCAGGTTCATAGCCTTTGCAATTCCGTCAGGAGGCGCTCGATGGATCATCGTCAGCTCTCGAATACGTTGCGTTTCGCGCTCTCCATAGCGGTTGTCGCGCTGCTCTGCGGTGGCGCGATCGGATCCGCCAGCCATCTCCAATCGCAGTCCAATTCCGCCTCCACGCCTATACCGCCGCAGCAGATCAGCCCTGAGACCCGAGCCACCCTGCAAGCCATCATTCAGACGGGCAATCTCCCCGATCTCCGTTGGCCCAATTTCAGCGATTACAGCAAGCACCTGCAGAAATTCTACGATTCTTACGGCTACGCGCTGCCATGGATCCACGGCATGCAGCCTTCGCCGCAAGCCCAGCAGATCATTGCCCTCATCCAGCAAGCCGAAGAAAAGGGACTCGCCCCGGACGACTACGACGCGCCAAGATGGAGCGCCCGGCTCGCGTTGCTAAAGCCCTCAGTCGCAAACCCCACTGAAACCGACGCGATGAAGTTTGACGTGGCGCTCACCGTGTGCCTCATGCGCTATATCTCCGATCTTCACATCGGCAAAGTGAATCCCAAGCATTTCGATTTCGACTTAAATGTAGAAACAAAAAAGTACGACCTCCCCGAATTCTTAAAAGATCACGTCGTGGACGCACCCGACGTAGCGCCCGTCCTGGCCCAGGTGGAACCGCCCTACCCCGGCTATCAACGCACGATCGTGGCCTTGCACCGATATCTAGCCCTCGCCAAACAATCCGACGATAGCAAGCTCCCCATTCCGAAAAAGACGATCGCACCGGGCGACACCTACGCCGGTATTTCTCAACTCGCTCAAAAGCTCCGCCTCATAGGTGATCTTCCGCCTAACGCCGTGATTCCGCCTGACGCCACCGTCTACCAAGCTCCGCTCGTTGACGCCATCAAGAGTTTCCAGCAACGCCACGGCCGCGATCCCGACGGCCGAATCGGCGCACAAACCTTGGCCGATTTGAATGTGCCGCTCAGCGTCCGAGTCCGGCAGATGCAACTGACCCTCGAGCGCTGGCGCTGGCTGCCCCTCTCCTACGGTGCGTCGCCAATCGTCGCGAACATCCCCGAGTTTCGGCTTCGCGCCTACGACGAGAAATTCAAAGTCGCCGTCACCATGAACGTTGTAGTCGGCAAAGCCTACGACCACGACACGCCCATTTTCATCGACAGGATGGAGTACCTCGTCTTCCGGCCCTACTGGAGCGTTCCTTTTTCGATCGCCCGCGCCGAATTCTTTTCACGCATCGCTCGCGACCCGGACTATCTCGCGAAAAAAGGATTCGAAGTGGTTGACAGTCGCCAGCAGGTTGTCGCCTCCGGAGCCGTATCGAGCGATGTGCTCGAGCAGTTGCGCGCCGGCAAGCTCTTCATCCGTCAAAACCCGGGCCCCAAAAATTCGCTCGGACTCGTGAAATTCATCTTCCCCAATAATTTCAATATCTACATGCACGACACTCCAGAGCAGGAATTCTTCTCGCGCTCCCGCCGCGATTTCAGCCACGGTTGCATTCGCCTCGAGCGGCCCGCCGATCTGGCGGCCTTCGTCTTGCGCAATAATCCCGGCTGGGACATGGATCGCGTTCGTGCGGCGATGAAGGGGGATGCCACCCAGCAGGTAAATCTCGCGCGCCCGATTCCTGTCTTAATTCTGTATGGCACAGTGATCGTGCCGGAGGATGGGCTCGTCCACTTTTACGACGACATATATGGGCATGATTCGGCGCTCGATCTCGTACTGCAACAAGGGTATCCGTATCCGGGTTAACAGCTGCCTGAAGTTATCCGCGAAGCGTCAATCACCATTAATTAGACTGGCAGGACAATCAAAGCACCACTGCCGCACGCGCCCGGTATCGACATGAATGAAATCCGAGTGCGGATAATAGCCAACGCCGCCGCGCGCCAAAGCCAGCGCCGCCTTGCGTAGCCTCAGCGTATTAACGCCGGGCATTCGCAGATCAATCGCTTCCGCTTGAATGTGAAGACTATTTTTCGCCACGCCGTTGGTGTGCGCGCGAAGCACCGCGTTCGTCGAAGTAGTCCGGTACCCGCACACGATATCAATCTCGCCGCCCGGACGGCCCACCGACGCCGTCAGGTCCGACAGAATATCGTATAGACGCGGGTCGAAATGGCGCACTTCGTTGGTGTTATGGTCGCGCAGAAAATAATCCAGCTTCGCCAGCGCGCTCTGTATGTATTGATCGCCGCGTCGGTAGACAACATCGATTTTCTCGTTCGTATGCGTATTGTAGAGCTGCAGGGCATGCTCTTCCGAAGCTGTAGACGAAGCGCCAGACCTCTGCCCACGCGCGCCGCTCGCCGCAATCAAAAAAAGCATCGCGCCAGCCACCCACAAGCCCAGATTGTTCTTTCTCACCGCCAGCATCCATTTCTCTCCACGTCAATTTTAACATGAAGGCACTCCCGATTCGACCGGCCTGCGCGAAACAAACACCGCGTCTCAAATCTTCAGCGCCTGCGCCAACTCCCGCACAAATAATTCCGCATCCGTCACCAACCCCAGCGCCTGAAAAGTCCCCCGATCCGCCAGCTTCGTCACCACAGCCGGATTGATGTCCACCGCCACCACTTTCACCGAAGCCGGCAGCAGATTCCCCGTCGCAATCGAATGCAACATCGTCGCAATCATCAGCGCCATCGTCACGCCCTTCACCGCCTCCCGCATCCTGCGTTGCGCTTCGGCCATATCCACGATCACGTCGGGAAGCGGCCCATCGTCGCGCACCGACCCGGCCAGCACCAGCTCCACATTGTTCTTGATGCACTCGTACATAATTCCTTCGCGCAAAATTCCACTCTCAACCGCTTTCCGCAGCGAACCAGCCTTCCGGATCGCGTTGATCGCCTGCATATGATGACGATGCCCGCCCTCCACCGGCTGCCCATTGCGCAACGCCATCCCCAACGACGTCCCCAGCAGCACGCTTTCCACGTCGTGCGTTGCAATCGCGTTTCCTCCGAATAGCACCTGTACGAATCCGGCGCGAATCATCGCCGCCAGCCGAGGGCCCGCGCCGCTGTGAACGATAGCTGGCCCCGCTACGACCAGAATTTTTCCGCCCCGCGCCCGCGTCTCCTGCATCTGCCGCGCGATCTCCTCGATCACCAGTAGTTTCGGCCGTTCGGAAGAAACATCATTCGCCATGAACGAAAAAATCTCGCGCTCCCGCGGCCGTTCAAGCGGCATCACCCGGATGCCTTCATGTCCCACCACCACAGCGTCGCCATTTCGCACGTCGGCCATCGGAACCATTCGAGCGCTCGTCGTCGCACGATCCACTAGGATCACCAGATCCATTTCCGTTCCCGTCACTGGCGTCCATTTTCCGTTTAACCGCACTTCGGTCGGCATGTGCGTCGTCGAATAGAAACCGTCCGGCAAGGCTCCGTCGCAAGGCGCCGGTTCCGTCCGCACGTCGTTCCGCGAAACCAGCACCGCGCCGAACTGCTGCAACGCCGTCAAAATGCTGTCGAGTTGCGCTTCGCTCGCAGCCATCACTTTCAAGCGTGCGAACGAAGTCTCATCCTTCTTCCGCCCCACCCGAATTTCTTCCAGATCAAACGAACCGCCCAAATCCATCACCGCGTCAAACACTTTCGGCAGTGTCCACGAGTCGATGATGTGCCCCTCGAGCGTCACTTCTTCACTGATTTCCTTCATCTCCTGCTCTCTCTCTGGGCTACAAATCTCGGACTTCGCCCACGCCCACCGCCCCTACGCGAAACGAGCACCTTCCTCACTTCTGTCATCCCGGCCGAAGTGGAGGGACCTCTCTTGATGGTTGATACCGCCCCGCGTCACGATCGCGCTAAAACACATGCCCCAACTCAAAAAACCATTTCGCATGCCCCGTGTCGCCCACGCTCCCCCCAATAAACAGCGGCCCAATCGCCGTCTCCGCCAAGAAACCAATTGCTGCATCGTTCGGAAACTTGCTGGCATTCGGAGCGTTGTACATCTTTCCAAACTCATACGACCCAATCACGTATACATCCTTTCCTACAAATGGCGGCAGCGTCAGTACGTCGTGCAAGTAGCCGGCGCGGAAATAATAGTACTGATTGCCGAAGAGCTCATTCGATCCGTACGCGCTCAAACGCGATGGTCCGCCGAGAAAAAACTGTGGCACGCCGATATTATTCGAACCGAATGTGGTGCCGCCCTGGGCCACGACGAAAATCGATCCCGGTTTCGTGATGGGCACAAAATATTCGGCCTGCGCCTCCATCACCGGAAACGCGTCGCGCGCTCCCGGATTCGTGTCGTACCAGCGGAAGCTTGCCTCGGCGCTGTAGCCTCGGCGAGGCGCAATGAAATCGTCGCGATGGTCGGTGACAAAGCGAAGGCGCGCATCTCCAAAGCGGCCATTGTTGCTGGGGAAAAGTTGCGCGCCAATCCGCAGATCGGGATTGAAGTAACCCACTTCGTAACCTACGCGGATTTCCGTAAACCGGCTGAAACCGTACCCGACGTCGATTCCCGCGTCGTCGCGGAAGAAGCGGTAAATCGCTTGTGGCGTGCTTCGGTGAAACACCTTAAACGAAGTGTCCGTAGCTTCTCCCCGCGGGGCGAAAAACCATTTGCTGGTTGCCGTAAACGGGCGATAAAGCTCGGTCTCGATTCCGTACTCGTTTCCAAACTGCAGACTCGTGCGCCATTCCGAGCGATAACCCCACACATCCATGAA
>DATNKB010000004.1:0-10020 GCA_035603595.1 Candidatus Dormiibacterota bacterium | reverse complement strand
ATGTGGAGACGCACGCGGTCTTGAACGATAAACCCCGACGACACTGGCTCCAGCAACTTGCGCATCTTGGGCGTCGGCGTCGCCATCGTCGTCATAAACCGCCCGTTCGGTGTGCACTCGAAATATTCGCGGCAGTCCTCTTCCGGTATCGAAAGTGCGAAAGGACGATACGGTTCACGATGCTTCACAAAATCATTCAGATTATCAGCCACGTAAGGCGCCCACGGCGATGCCAGCAAACTGCGATTCCCTAGCGCACGCGGCCCGAATTCGGCGGAGCCTTGAAACCACGCGACGATTCTTCCCACCTGCAATAAACTCAACACTTCGTCGACTTTCTGATCCTCGGAATTGCACCAGCGATAGGTAGCCTTGCAGTTGTCGAGCACTTGTTTGATCTGTTCGTTGGAAAATTGTGGGCCAAGATACAGGCTCGCGAGCGGCGCCACACGCGAACTTTCCGGTGCTTCGTGCCAGGCAAGCCAGGCGGCGCCCACAGCGGTGCCTTCGTTACCGGCGGCAGGCTGAACGAATATATTCTCAAAGCCTGTCTTCTCCTCGACAGCGGCCACTAGCAGCGGATTCAAGAACAACCCCCCGGCCACGCAAAGATTCCGGTGCCCCGTTTGCCTGCGCAGCGTCTCAACCCATTCAACGACGATTTCAGTGCACGCCTGCTGGAGGCTGGCGGCGATGTTTGCGCAGAGCTTGGGTTCGAGATGCGGTTCCGCTTCGCGCTTGATTCCGAGTCCTTTGTAGAATTCGTCGCTGAAGGAAAGGTCAGCCGCAAAATCGCGCTGAAAATACTTCGACTGCAAATGCGGTGGAGACTGCGGAGCCCGTCGAAGCATCGCCGTGAAGAAATCTGCAAAGACGGGCTCACCGGTCGTGCCGAGCCATTGTGTTTTATGCTCGTCGCCATGAGGCTGAAATCCAATCAGCTTCGTAATCTGCGTATAGAACCAGGCGAGGGAGTGGGGAAACGGAATGCCGGCAAGTTCGCGGATGTTCTTACCCTCACCCGCGCCTGCGAAACCGCAGCGTCCATCGCCACGCTCGTCGAGAGTTACGATCAGCGCTCGATCGAATGGTGACGCGAAATAAGCGCTGGCGGCATGGCTCAGATGGTGATCGAAGCCTCGCACGCGATCCCGAGTGCCCGCCGCCATGTCGCGTACGATTCGAAAATTGTTCAGCTCACGGCCCAGCTCGCCAGATGCTTTATTCAAGAAATAAAAGCTGGATTTGGGCGCAAACGGCGCGAGCCGCGTTCGAAAAAGAATCGTGCGTGACCATGCGCGTGCAGGCCGAGAAGCGATAGCGATCCGATCAACATCCGGCCACTTGACTCCGGCGCTCTCCAGGCAAAATTGAATAGCACGGCGCGGTATGCCCTCCGCGGTGCGTGTCCTTGCCAGCTTTCCCTCTTCAATCGCAGCGATCAGTCCATTTTCTCCAATGATCGCGGCAGCCGGACCATGCTCCAGAGAGGAAAGCCCCAGAATATGCATTTTATGCGAGCTCTTTCATTTCTATTGGTCCACACTCCGCCAGCAATCCGAATTCATCAAAACAGAAGGAGAATCTGGAATCGGCCGGACGAATGAGCGGAGGGAAAGCACGAAGTAAATCAATCCCGGGGAGGATGAAGCGCCCGTCCACGCGTCAGCAATCCGCGCAGGCCCAGCAGCAGAAGACGCGGCTGCCTCAAACAAACGCGCCATAGGATTTTCCAGGCTTCGTCCCGCGAGTAGTCGCCCAGCGATTGAATCGCAGGCGCATTCAATAAATTCACCAGCTGGCTGTAATCGGATTGCTGAAAATCATGCAGTGACCTGCGCAGCAGCAGGTGCAAGTTCAGCTCGCGCCGCAGCGAGCGAAGCTCCGCGCTCGCGCCACCGTACAAAATCGCTTCCGCCACTCCAAGCGCCCCCCGAAACCCGGTTACGATTCCTCCGACCGTTGTCACCTTCACCTGCCCGGCAGCGTCGCCCACTACATACACCGACCCGTTTCCAACCTGCCGCCTCACAGGCACCCATTTCTTGTACACGGGGATGCGCGCGCCTTGAAATTCAATCGGTTCGAGTTTTCGCCTTTCGAGAAAACGTTCGAGATGGCGTCGCGTCTCCGGCCCATTTTCCCCGATCAATCCCAGCGCGCCTCGCGTCGGAGATTCCGGAATCAGCCAGTAGAAATAGGGCGTGTCTTGAGGAACGAACCACACTCGCGCCGTATCGGGCTGCATATCCTTCGGCAGAGTCACCATTGCTTGCACGAGTGGAACCGTCTCGAGAGGCGACCAGCCGGCCGCGCGCGCCACTCGACTCGAAGCCCCGTCACCGCCAACAATCGTATCCGAGCGGACTTCTTCGCGCCGGCCGCTCGCGCAATGCTCCACCTCCAGAACGACGCCTCGTCCGTTGGGGTGAAGCGCGTGAAACCGGTGACCCAGCGCAACGGAAGCGCCGGCCCTCTGCGCCTCTTCCGCCAATCCTTGGATCAAAGCGCGCCGCTCGATAACCAGGTCCGGATCTTTTAGGGAAACATTCGCGCTGCGCCCATCTGTAAACAACTCGAAGCGCCTGATCTCGTTGACGATGCTCCGCTCCGCAGCAGCGCCAAGCAGGTTCTTCATCCGATGCGTGACGATAAGAGTCCGCGCCGCAGGCTCGAGCGTCTCGATGCGTTCAAACACGCGCACGCGTACGCCTTTACGGGCTAATAGAGAGGCGGTAAAAAGCCCCGCCGCGGATCCGCCGACCACGGCGACGTTCTGGTTGTTTGAGCGTGAACTGGAGTTGGAGTCGTTGTTCGCGACGCGCGATTCGAGCACTAGTTGTCCTCAGCAGGAATCAATACAGTCGTTTAACATGTTTCGCAAGCCGTGTTTCTGGAAGGCGACGCGGCGCTTGCGGCGCATTTATCGCTGCCACAAGCACCTGCCGGGGTGCCTTAGCACCCTGAAACACAAGCGAGAAAGTATATCCTAGTGCCGAAGCACCGCCAAAGACGAAGCCTGGAGCGGGACACGGGGTTTCCTCTAGGTAGTGGAGGAGGATTTCTGCAGCTTGATCTGCTTCTCATACGGAGCCGTTTCGAGGAAGACCACGGCAATCAATGCGCACAGCACCAGTGCGCCGACGAGCGCATAAGTAGTGCCGGTCGAAAAGCGCTCAACAAATAACGACATCGTTCCCAGCAATCCCGCCAGCAAATACATGACGAGCACCGCACCTCGATGACCCAGCCCCAGATTCGACAGCCGGTGGGCAGTATGATCCTTCCCAGGAGACGTGAAAGGAAGAAGCCCGCGGCGTGCGCGAGAGATTGATACCATCGTGGTATCAAAAATTGGCACTCCGAGAATCAGAACCGGAACGAGCCATCCAGCTGGAAATGGGGCGCCATCAGGGCGAATCTTCAGACCCAAAGTAGCCATCAGGAAACCTAGAAACATCGCCCCGCCGTCCCCCATAAATATCTTGGCGGGATTAAAATTCCAGCGAAGGAAACCCAGGGCGGCGCCAAGCGTCGCAGCGGCGAGAGTCTGCACGGCTGTCTGCCCATTCATATAAGCGGATAATGTGAAGAAGGCGGCTGCCACGGCCGTGATGCCTGCACACAGGCCGTCCATATGGTCGAGAATGCTGAAGGACGCTGTGATGCCAACGACCCAGACGATCGTGAGAAAGCCGTCCAAAATCATTCCTGCAGTTCCAGGAATAAACTGAGAAAAGAGCTGGGCGCGAATACCAGAGGCCAGCAGTAACAATGCGGCGACAGGCATACCGATGAACAGCTTCACCTGATGATGTAGCAACCCGCTGTCGTCGAGAAATCCTACGATTGCTAGAAGAGTGGCGCCGGTGAAAATTGCGATCGTTTGTTGCTGCATCACACCATGCTGTGTGAGCAAAATCGCTGCTGCGAATCCCAGGTAGATCGCGATACCGCCAAGCAGAGGAATTGGCTTCAGGTGAACTTTGCGCGGGCCTGGCTTGTCGACGAGGCCCACCCGCAGCGCAAATTGGCGAACAGGCGCCGTCAGCCCGAGCGAGCCGAAGAGCGCTACGCCGAATGCAATCAGACTGGTCGGAATCGCCATAATCACTTCAGGTTAACGCGCTCACCGTGCGGTCAGCATCTTCTCCAGCACGCCGCGCACCTCATCCGTCTTCTTACTTTCGAAATACCAGTCCAGCGTTTTCTTCAAGCCGTCGCGAAACTTCGTCTTCGGCTCCCAACCTAGCAGCTTTTTGGCGAGCGCATTATCCGCTACGCGATTGGCCGGCCCCGTCGGCATGTCACGTCGCAAACGAATCTCAGCCTTCTTCCCGGCAAAATCGAGCACCATTTTCGCGGCGTCAATCACTCGAATGCGCTCCATCGTGCCGAGATTTACAGCGGTGCCGTCGTTGATTTTTTCGGCGGCCAGGATCGTCCCATTCACGATGTCGTCCACATAGGTCCAGTTTCGGATTTGATTCCCGTCGCCCCACACTTCGAACGGATCCTGCCCCACGAACGCGCGTGCAATCATCGCGATCACAGCATGATTCTCCACGCCTCGCGGCCCATACACCGTGAAATAACGGCACGATGCAGCGCCGAGTTTGTGCTCCCGGTGATACGCCTGCAGCGTAAGCTCAGCCATCAGCTTCGCCCAACCGTACATATTATCCGCGTCGTGCGGCGGCTTCACATCTTCTTCGCGCAGATAGATTTCTTTCTTCACGTCTGTCTGCATGTAATTGGGATAGACGCAGCCGGACGAGGCATACACAACTTTCTCGACGCCCGCTTTCACCGCTTCCCAAAAGATCAGTCCGTCGAGAAACAAATTCGAGGCTGGACCGGCCTGATGCAGGTCCACATAACCGCGGCCACCGTGATCGGCGGCCAGATGAAACACCACTTCGATGCCATTCATTGCCGCGCGCGTCACGCCGGGTTCGCGAAGATCGGCCTCGACTAACGTCACGTGTCCGCCCTTCAAGTGATGCTCAATATTGCTCAGCCTCCCGCTCGTAAGATCGTCTACCACGCGGACCTTCGCGCCGCGCTCTACCAGCGCATCCACAAGATGCGAACCGATAAAAGATGTACCTCCGGTGACAAGAACTTTCTTATTGTTCCAGATGGCGCCCTCCAGGTCTCTCTTGCGCGGCTTCTTCTAAGATTGCTGCAAATTTCTCTAACTCATTCACTCTAGCATATTTCCCCGCGGTTTCCCGGGCCCTGCGACCCATCTCCGCGAGCCGATTCGGGTCCTCCCGCAGCTTCCGAATCGCCGCCGCCACTGCACCCGGATCGTCCGGATCAGCCCACAGTCCGCAGCCGGATTCCTGCGCAATTCGCGCTGCATCGCACTCGGGTGCCGCCACCACCAGTATCGGACGCCCTGCAGCAAGCGTTGAATAGAGCTTGCTGGGCACCACAACGCCTTCCAGTCCGCGCTTCACGGTGATGATGTGCAAGTCACCCGCCATCATCACGTGCGGTATTTCGCTCGCCGGACGGAACGGCAGGAAGCGCACGTTCTTCGAACCATTGATCGACGCCTGCATTGCCGCGCGGTTGGCCCCGTCACCCACAAACACGAGCCCGGTGTTTTCGTTGCGCAGCAATTCTGCCGCCTTCAAAAGTGTTGACCAAGCGCCGTAAAACCCAAGATTGCCCGCGTGCAGCACGACGAATGGGAATCCGCAGCGAACTTCCTCCACAGCAGGATGCGTGCCGTCCGGCAGCGGCCCCGAAGGTGAGGCGCCATCGCGAACGATTGCGACACGGTCCGGCGCAACGCCCTTCGCGAGAATTCGTTCGCGCATGTCGTCGCCAAGGACGATTACCCGTGCCGCCTCCCGCAGAGCGCGGCGATGCATCTCCTCCCATCGCGCGACGAGCGAGTTCGCGCGTACGATGTCGCCGCCCAGCGCCATGTCCGGATACATGTCCCGTATGTTGTACACAAACGGGCGCCCGCTCATGCGCGCAACGAAAGCACCGGCGATTCCTGCCACAGGCGGGTCCGTCATCGCTAGAACCACATCAGGCCGGATCGCGAGCGCGCGCGGCACCGCCAGCGCAAGATACGAAAGGTAATTCGATACGCGGCGCTTCATCTCGTGGCGCGGAAAGTCAGTCGAGCCCACGCGCTCAACTGTCACATTGTTGCTCTTATCGCTCCGGAGAAAAGCGAACGGATAATACTCATCGGGATCGTAGGAGGGCCGGCCAGCGAGCACAGTAACCTGGTGTTTCTTGGCGAGAGTTTCCGCCACGAGTGCGGCCATCTTCGCTGTGGCGGAAGTGTCCGGCGGATAATATTCGTTCAAGAGCAATATGTGCATGAGCGGCCTAACACTTCAGATTCGTCGCGAGCTGGGATTCGGAGCGACGAGAACTGCGCGTCCAAATTGTGCGTTACCTTCTACTTACAATCTTACCTCAATTTCTCATTTCAACGGTTCGGCAAACCCCTCGGCGCTCATGGTGCCCGCCGCGAGCGCAGCTTTTTTCTCGAGCGTGAAGTTCCCCATCACCAGCACGTCCATCTCCGTGCGCCGGAAGCAATCGAGCGCTTCCTCCGGACGGCAGACGATCGGCTCGTTGTCGTTGAACGAAGTATTCAGCACCACCGGCACGCCCGTGAGGTCGCCAACCGCCCTGAGCAGTTTCCAGTAAAGAGGATTCGCGCCGCGGCTCACCGTTTGCAACCGCGCCGTGCCATCCACATGAGTCGGCGCCGGGATTACGGCGCGCTTCTCGGGGCGAACCGAGTAAGCAAATGTCATAAAAGGCGAAGGATCGCTCCGCTCGAAATATTCGGGGACGGCTTCTTCGATGATCGAGGGCGCAAAGGGACGGAAAATTTCGCGGTGCTTGATTCGCCGGTTGAGGATATCTTTCATTTCCGGGCGCCGCGGATCGGCCAGAATGCTGCGCTGCCCCAGCGCTCGCGGACCCCATTCCACGCGCCCCTGAAACCATCCAACAATTCTCCCGGCGGCGATGTGGCGCGCGGTGGTCTGCACCAGCGAATCTTCGTCCAATTCGGTGAGCTGCATATCACCGTTGGACGAGCCCGCAATCGCTTTACGAATTTGCTGCTGCGAAAATTCCGGCCCCCAGCCCGCGTGCTCCATCACAAATTCGCGCGGACGTCCGAGTATCTGGTGCCCTACAGCGAACGCAGCGCCCACCGATAATCCCGCGTCCCCAGCCGCCGGCTGCACATAAACGCGCTCGAACGGCGAGTGATCGAAGATTTTCCCGTTCGCGAGGCAATTGAACGCTACGCCTCCCGCAAGACAAAGCGACTTCTCGCCGGTTTTCTTCGCGAGCGCAGCCCAATGCGCGGCCAACACCTCTTCGAGCGCAGCCTGCATACTCGCTGCAAGATTATGATGGCGCTGCTCGAGCGGCTCCTCTGCTTTGCGCGTCGGCCCAAGCCGCTTCTCTAGATATGGCGAGAACAGCCGCCCAAGCACCGGAGTCTGGTTGGCGTCGCGCCACGACATCTCCGCGCCCTGATTCTGGTGCGTGAAATATTCGAGGCCCAGCCGGAACGAAAGCGGCCCATCCGCACGCACGATGCGGCGAAATTCTTCGAGAAATTCCGGCTGGCCGTACGCCGCAAGCCCCATCACCTTGTATTCGTCGCCAAATTTCCAGAAGCCGAGATATTGCGTCAGCGCCGTGTAATACATCCCGAGCGAGTGCGGAAAAGTAATCTCGCCAAGGATTCGCATCCGCGGGCCCTCGCAAAGGGCCCACATAGAACTCGCAAAATCGCCGAGTCCATCCGCCGATAGCACCGCGGCGCGGTCATAAGGCGAAACGAAGTAAGCGCTGGCAAGATGCGCCGTATGGTGCTCGATCCGGTGAAACTTCGCGCGAATGCTTTGAGGCGCAATCTCGAACGCCGACGCCAAATCCTCGCGAATGCCCGCAAAACGAGCCATCACGCGCGCCCGCTCGAACGCGAAGCGCGGCATGCGCATCGCGAAGCGCAATTTAGTCGCAAGGCGCGCCCGTGGATCGCGGGGAATCGCGATGTGGTCCACTTCCGTCAGCTTCACGCCTGCCTGATCGAGGCAATATTGAATTGCGAGCGCCGGCAAACCCGCCGCGTATTTCACGCGATTCAGGCGTTCTTCCTCCACCGCAGCGAGCAGGCGCCCATCGGCGACGATCGCCGCCGAAGCATTCGCATGGTAAGCGTTGATTCCAAGAATGATCATTGCGAGAAGTCGGTTGTCTCACTCATTGCGTGCGGATCAGGCGACGGAAACAGCAGCATCCTTTCGAGGTTCGGAATCCCCGGCAAACTTTCCGCCCAGATGTCGCTTCACCCATTCATTGAGCACATACAGGCTCCATGGCCGCGACCACGTCGTTCGGCTCACTAGAAAATCTTCCCAAACACTCCGCGCATTTTCGCCGCTGAGCAGTGGCTCGAGAGCCTGCGACCAATCGCCCAGGCCCGCCGCGATTCTCTCGCGCAGCGCGCCTCGCATCCAATTTTCCCATGGAAATGTGAAGGTCCGCTTCGGCTGCGCAGTAAGTTCCTGGGGTAAAAGTTCGCCAAGCGCAGCAATCAACAGCGCCTTCGGCTGCGCGGGATTGCGCTTCTGCGATTCGGGCAGCGACAGCAGATATTCGACGAGCGAGGAATCAAGAAACGGCACGCGCACTTCCAGCGAATGGTGCATGCTCACCGAGTCGGTGTCGCGCAGAAGCGTATTCACCAGGTACGACCGCAGCTCGAGCCACGAAATTCCGGTAAATTCATCCATCGACCGAGCTTCGTCGGCCGCCTCCCCGAGCCATTTACCCCAAGCAGTCGCCGTCCAAGCACTCGCGTCCTGACGTAGCCATCCCGCAACCACTTGCGGCGTAAACAATGAGCGCGTGAAGTAATAAGGATGCGGCAGCGCAGAAGGATCGAGCCACGCCGCAGATGCTTTTCGAACCGCATCAGGCGACGATCCGGAAAGCTTGGCAGTGCCGCTCGAATTCACCAATTGCCGTAAAGGTTTTGGCACCCAGTCAGCGGCCGACGCCAGTCGCCTGATTTTCGATGTCGCGTGGAACGATGTATAACCGCCGAACAGCTCATCGCTGCCCAGTCCTGAAAGCGCCACCTTCAATCCCGCCTGCCGTGCCGCCCACGAAACAAAATACGTGTTGATGCCGTCCATGCTCGGCTGATCGAAAGACGCTACCGCTTCATCCAGCCGTGCCAGCATCTCATCGCCCGACAATGTGTACTCCGAATGCTCTGTGCCTAGCCGCTCCGCCGTCCGCCGCGCTTTCTCAGCTTCGCTGAATTCCACATCCGGAAACGCCACGGTAAACGTGTGAATACCACGTTGCGCCCGGCTAGCAATTGCGGCGATTGCCGTCGAGTCGAGTCCGCTGCTGAGAAACACGCCAACCGGCACGTCGGCAATCAAGTGGCTCGCCACGGCCTGTTCAAGCAGCGAACGGACGCGCGAAGCCGATGTCGCCGCGTCTCCCGCCGCCGTTCCTGGCGCTGTTTCTCGCGCTCTCTCTTTTGCTCCATTCCAGTAACGTCTCGGAAAAACCGCCTGAACTGCTTGTTCGCCGACTTGAATATCCAGATAGTGGCCTGGAGGCAGTGAAAAAACTCCCTCGACCAAAGTAACCGGCTCGCTCACAGAACCAAAGAGGAGAAACGACGAAAGCGCATCCGAAGAAAGCCGCGCCGGTACCGCGCCGCTAGCTAAAAGCGCCCGCACCTCCGACGCAAAAAATAAAGCTCCCTCCACGATCGCGTAATACAGCGGCTTGATTCCCATCCGGTCGCGAGCGATAAAAACTCGCGTCGCCCGTCCGCCCGGCCCCTGCGGCATTTCGACAATCGCAAACGTAAACATCCCCTGCAACCGCTCGACGCACTTCTCGCCCCACGTTTCAAACGCATGCACAATCACTTCAGTATCGGAATTCGTGCGGAAGGTATGTCCAGCGGCCTCGAGTTCCTTGCGCAGC
>DATNKB010000003.1:0-14059 GCA_035603595.1 Candidatus Dormiibacterota bacterium | reverse complement strand
TAAGCTGCAGCCCTTCCGGCGATGAGTTCAACGCTTCAAACACCCGAAGAACCTTGGAAACAACTCCGACTGGAGCTGATTTCGACTGCCTTGCACGAATCATCCCCACCCCCTATGCAATAGCCGTAACAGACTCCCCTCTTACTTTGCAAACGACTTAGCGGTAATCCCGGCTAGGGACTATATACCTCACATTTTGAGATGTGAAAACTGAATTTTTTATCTTGAAAATCTTTAACCCCCTTGCTATATCGCTTGGGCGCTCGAATTGTGTATTTTATAAAAGTGGTCATTTAACAAGTGGGTGCTTTGCGATGGTTGCGTCAAGCAACGGCATCAAACAAGAACTAGTGCTCAAACTCAGCCCCAAAGACAACGTGCTGGTAGCCCTTTCGGATTTGCGGAAGGGCGAGACGATCGCTTGGTCCAGTTCCAGTTACACACTCGCTACGGATGTACCTGCAAAACACAAATTCGCCACTGAAAATTTGGCTGCCGGCAGCGACGTCATCATGTACGGCGTCCTGGTAGGGAAAGCGACGGAGCCGATCGCTCAGGGCGAAGTCTTGACGCCCCGCAACACCCATCATGAAGCCGCCCCCTACCACGAGAAAACAGAGGAGTATCGCTGGACACCTCCGGAGATCTCACAATGGCGCAAGACTACCTTCCGGGGATACCAGCGCGCGGATGGTCAGGTAGGCACGCGGAATTATTGGCTCGTCGTTCCGCTTGTGTTTTGCGAAAACCGTAACATAGGCGTGCTGAAGCAGGCGTTCGAGGAGGAGTTGGGATTTGCGGCGCCGCAGATTTATCGCCAACAAGTTGCCGACCTCGTTCGTCAATATCGAACGGGCCGCGCAAATGAATTAGATGGCGACGCCACGGTCGCGAGTGGCCCGCCTTCATCGCTTCCTCGTGTCTTCAAAAATGTGGACGGAATCAAGTTCCTGACTCACGAAGGCGGCTGTGGTGGAACGCGGGAAGATTCCGATAATCTTTGCTCGCTGATTGCCGGGTACATCCATCACCCCAACGTCGCCGGAGCCACCATTCTGAGTCTCGGCTGCCAGCATTCGCAGGTCGCGATCCTGCTCGAGCAAATCAAGAAGCGCGATCCGAAGTTCTCGAAACCGCTTCTGCTGTTCGAACAGCAGCAAAGCGGACCGGAGCTCCGCATGATGTCGGAAGCGATCCGTAAGACCTTCGCCGGGCTCGCGGAAATAGATGAGAATTCGCGGCGCACGCCGGCTCCCCTTTCACGGCTGTGCGTGGGGCTGAAATGTGGCGGATCCGACGGTTTTTCCGGCATTTCCGCGAATCCTGCCATCGGCCACACATCGGATATGCTAGCGGCCTTGGGCGGCCGGACGATCCTTTCGGAATTTCCCGAACTCTGCGGCGTCGAACAGGAATTGGTGAATCGCAGCACGAGCAAGGAAGTGGCGGATCGCTTCATTCAATTAATGCGCGACTACGCCGCGAGGGCGAAAGCCGTTCGTTCAGGCTTCGACATGAACCCCTCGCCAGGAAATATCCGCGATGGCCTCGTCACCGACGCAATGAAATCCGCTGGCGCTGCGAAAAAGGGCGGAACATCTCCAGTAACCGCCGTGCTCGACTATCCGGAGTATTCAACCGAACCAGGTCTGAATCTTCAGTGCACTCCTGGCAATGACGTCGAATGCGTCACTGCACAAGTGGCGGCTGGAGCGAGCGTCGTGCTTTTTACCACCGGCCTCGGCACGCCGACAGGCAATCCCATCGCGCCCGTCGTAAAAATTTCTACCAATTCGGCCCTCGCGCAACGTATGCCTGACATCATCGACGTTGATACCGGCGATATCATTCTCGGCAAAACTACAATCGACGAGATGGGCGAACTGATTCTCGAACGCGTGGTCCAGGTGGCGAGCGGCGAAATGCAAACGAAGGCCGAGCTGCTGGCGCAAAATGACTTCATCCCGTGGAAACGAGGAGTGTCCCTCTGAAGAACACCACTCTGAATTCGAATGGCTTCCGGCTCGACGGGAAAACGGTAGTCGTCACGGGCGGCGCCAGCGGCATCGGTCGCGCTATCGCGCTCCGCTTCGCAACAAGCGGTGCCCGTGTCTGCGTAATCGATATTCGTGCCAAGGAAGCGGAGGATACGGTCCGGGAAATTTCGGAAGCGGGCGGCCAGGCGTCCGCACACGAATGCGACGTCACAAATCAGGAAGAAGTACGAGCCACGTTTCAAGCGCTCGCCAAGCGTGGCCGCATCCACACGCTGGTGAACAATGCCGGCATCTCCCACATCGGCAAGCTCGAAGCCACCACAGAGCGAGACTTCGACCGCGTGTTCGAAGTAAATGTGAAAGGCTTCTATAACTGTATGCTTGCCGCCGTGGAAAACATGAAAGCGAACGGCGGCGGCGTGATCCTCAACATGGCCTCCATCGCTGGTTCCTCGGGCTTGGCCGACCGTTTTGCTTATTCGACTAGTAAAGGCGCTGTGATCGCTATGACCTTTTCGGTAGCTAAGGATTACCTCGCATGTAATATCCGCTGTAATTGCATCTCTCCCGCCCGGGTCCATACGCCGTTCGTGGACGGATACCTGCACCAGCATTATCCAGGGCGCGAAGCGGAAATGTTCGGTGAACTTTCCCATTCGCAACCGATTGGCCGGATGGCTGAGCCTCACGAAGTGGCGTCTCTCGCGCTGTATCTTTGTTCTGATGAAGCTTCCTTCTTGACCGGTGTGGACTACCCTCTTGACGGCGGTTTTTTCAATCTTCGTGGCCAATAAATTCGATTTCGCCTGCTCGGTTCGGGGGTAGCGCGTGGATCTGCGCCTGAACGATCACGTCGTGCTCATCACTGGTGGCGGGAAGGGCATTGGAGCGGCGATTACACGAGCGTCGGTTCGGGAAGGTGCCATCCCGGTTGTCGTGGATAAAGATCAGCCGGCATGTGAGAAATTGTTTGCAGATCTGAAGCTCGCCCGTGCGCGCGGGCACTACGTGATTGCCGATCTTCAACAGCCCGACAATTGTGCGAAGGCAGTCGAAGAAACCGCCCAGACTTTTGGCCGTATCGATGCACTAGTTAACAACGCGGGCGTGAACGACGGCGTGGGCCTCGAGCACGGCAGCCCCGAAAAATTCATTGGCTCGCTCCAACTCAATCTGCTGCATTACTACAACATGACGCACTTTACCCTGCCTCATTTGAAGCGCACCCGTGGCTCCATCGTCAGCATTAGTTCCAAGACGGCTGTTACCGGACAAGGAAACACATCGGGTTACGTTGCCTCGAAGGGGGCGATCCTGGCGATGACCCGCGAATGGGCGGTTGAGCTCTTGCCCTACGGCATCCGCGCCAACGCTGTAGTTCCAGCCGAGGTCATGACGCCTCTCTACCAACAGTGGCTCAGCAAATTTCCTGACCCGGAAGCGAAGCTCAAGGCGATCGCCGCTAAAATTCCGTTCGAAAAAAGAATGACGACGCCCGACGAAATCGCCGCGATGGTCGTATTTCTAATTTCCGCGCAGGCTTCGCACATTACCGGGCAGCACATGTATGTGGACGGCGGTTACGTGCACCTCGACCGGGCTTTGACTTAACTGGAGTTGACTTAACGGAGACGCATGGAAAATCCCTCTGCGCCAATCACCGAGCGAAGGTATCTGATTCCTTTCATTCTTGTAACGAGCCTGTTTTTTCTCTGGGCCCTCGGCGTCAATCTCAACGACATTTTGATTCCCCACCTGAAGAAAACATTCAACCTCACCGATTTCCAATCGTCGCTGATTCAAACCGCATTCTTCGGCGGATATTTCCTCGCGGCGCTGCCGGCGGGTTGGCTGATGGAGAGAATCGGATATCGAAAAGGGATTCTGGTCGGCCTTGGAACCTGTGCCCTCGGAGCGCTCCTCTTTATTCCCGCTGCTTCGATTCGCACTTACGGTTTTTTTCTGTTCGCGCTTTTCGTGATGGCCTGCGGGCAAGGCGTTCTCGAAGTCGCCGCGAATCCTTATGTCACGATTCTCGGTCCGCCGGAATCATCCGAACGCCGCTTGAACTTTGCACAGTCGTTCAATGCCGTGGGTGCATGGGTAACTCCGTATATCGGAAAAATCTTCATCCTCTCAGGAATTGAATATTCCGCTGCTGCACTCGCCACGATGACTCCCGAGCAGTGGCAAATCTATTCAGCCTCCGAAGCCAAACGCGTTACCGGCACGTATTTGGCGATCGCCGGAATATTTTTGTTCGTCGCTGTTCTGGTCTATTTTGCTCATCTGCCCGAAGTTCGCGAGGCTACCGGAGAAGCTCTCGCAGAACCGGAAGCCGCACCGCCAACCCACGCCAGCATCTGGCATTACAAGCACCTGATCCGCGGCGTCATCACTGAGTTTTTCTACGTCGGCGCTCAGGTGGGAGTCACGAGCTTCGTAATTCGCTTCACGCAACGCGTGCTTCCCGGCACGCCCGAAAAGACTGCCGCGAATTACCTCTGGTGGCACCTCTTCGGCTTCATGGTAGGGCGTTTTGCCGGTTCCGCAATAATGAAACGAGTCGCACCTGCCAGGCTGCTCGGGATTTTCTCCACCTCCGCAGCCGTTTGCGCCGTCATCGCGATTTTCATGACCGGACCTGTCTCCGTCTGGGCCGTTGTTCTCCTCGGCTTCTTCGATTCCATCATGTTTCCGACGATCTTCGCGCTGAGCATCAAGAATCTCGGCGTCTACACCAAGCTTGGCTCTTCGTTGCTGGTAATGTCGATCATCGGCGGCGCAATTGTTCCCGCTGTCATGGGATATATTTCCGATCGCAGCTCGATTCAAGCGGCCTTTTCTGTTCCGCTTGTCTGTTATGCCATCGTGATCTATTTCTCGTTCAGCGGCTACAAACCGGAGCCCGCCGTCGAACCGAATGCTTGAGCGAGTGCTCGGATGAAAATAAAAATGACAATGTGGCGCGCATGAAATTTCTCGTAACCGGCGGCATGGGCTTCATCGGCCAGTCCGTAGTGCGCAATTTGCTCGCTCGCAAAATTCCAGTCGTCGCAGCCGATCAGTCCGCAGATCCGCGGGCTCTCGGAACTGTCAGCAACTTGGCCGCCAGCACCGGAGCCAGCTTCGATTCTGTTCCGATGGACGTCGGCGATTTTCGCGACGTGATGAACGTGTTTCACAAGCATCCCGACATCACGCACGCGATTCATCTAGCCTATGTGATGGGTCCGCTCGTCGATGAGAACACAGCTCTTTCCACTCGCGTCAACATTCTCGGCATGACCCACATGTTCGAAGCAGCCCTCCACCGCAAGCTCGTTCGACTCGTCTTCACCAGCAGCGAAACAGTCCATGGACCATCGCAGAAACCCTACGGCGATCGCCCAGTGACCGAGGACGATTTCTGCGATCCCGCTTCCCACACTTTTACCTATGCGGTGATGAAGCTCTTGAACGAACACATGGGCCGCCGCTACGTTGAGCTCCACGGGGCAAGTATCGTCTGCACCAGACCTCCGGTCGTTTTCGGTCACGGCCGCAAGCGCAGCGCGGTGATGTGGGCCGAACATTTCGCTTCAAAGCCTGCGATCGGCGAACCGGTTACATTGCCTTTCGGACCCGCAACACGCGACACGTGGATCTACAAAGATGATTGCGCGGAACAGCTCGTGCGCCTCGCGCTCAAGTCTAAGCTCGCTCACTTCGCTTACAACAACGGCGGACAGTCAGTCACCGCCGCCGAGCTCGCCGCCATCGTGAGGAAATGGCTTCCCGGCGCGCAAATCGATTTCTCCCCTGGCCCTGGCACACCACTGATCGACAATCAAGACGGCACTCGTTTGATACGTGAAATCGATTTCACGCCTAACCCGCTGGAGCAGGGCGTTCGGGCGCACATTAACGAAGCACGCGCGTCCAAAGGGCTTCCGGCCGTCTAGTTTGATTTGAGAAGGACTCGCGAAGAAGAGGAACATGCCGCCATTCGTCAGCACGGTCGTGGGCAGTTACCCGCGAAACACGAGCGTCGAAGACACGATGAAGAAACCCTCGCTCACCCGCCCGGAAATCGACGAACTAATAAAATGGGCGACTCGCGATCAAGCCGGTCTCGGTCTCGACGTCATCACCGACGGCGAAGGCTATCGTGAGAACATGTACTACTTCTATCAGAAGCGGCTCGACGGGATCACCTTCGACGGAATGGTCAAGCAATCCTTCGGCACGGCAGGATTTGGCATCGAGTGCGCGCGAGTGATCGGCGAAATAAAGAATTCCCGTTTCGAACTTGCGCGCAATTGGAAACTTGCTCGAGAGGCTGCTCCCGCCTGCTGCCGCGTGAAGCAGACGGTCACCGGCCCGCACGTCCTCACCCGCTTCAGCGTCAACCAGCGCCCGGATCTCTACCCTGACGAGCAAACGCTCTGCCGCGCGTACGCAAAAGTATTAGCGGAAGAAATTCGAGAAGTGATCGCGGCCGGGTGCGACTACATTCAATTCGACGAGCCGATGTGGACCGAGTCGCCAGAGGACAGCCTTTGGTCGGCAAAAATCCTGAATGAGCTGATCGATTCCCTGCCGCGAGTAAAATTCGCACTACATGTCTGTGGCGGCAACCCGCGGCGAAAGCGCATCTATTTCACCAAATATACCGACCTCGTCCCTGCTTTCCAAGAAGTCAGAATCGACGAAATCTCTCTCGAACATTGCACCCTCGGCTACGACCTGATGGAACTCTGGAAGAGCTGGGACTTCAAAGGCGAACTAGCTCTCGGCGTAATCGACCAGCGCAGTGACACAATCGAAAGCGTGGACGTAATCCGCGAACGACTCAATCCCGCACTCGCGCATTTCTCTTCCGATCGCCTCCTGCTTACCAGCGAGTGCGGGTTCGGCCACGTCCCCCTGGGAATCACGCGCGAAAAACTTCGCGCCCTGGTCGAGGCGTGCCAGGGCCTTCGGTCATTCGGGAGATCCTTGTGATCGCCCTCGAACCGCAATCAGCGACTCCGTGAATCACGACTGGTCAGGAAATGTCATCGTTTGCTGTAACCGCGTTTAGCGAGGACTGCGCCGCGAGTTGTGGCGGTTGGGAAATTCGTTGTGTCCGGCCCATGGAGAAGCGTACGATGCCGGAGGTCCGGAATGAAAATTCCGGCTAAAGTCGCGATTTTAGCCGGGACGAACTAGCTCCCTGCCGGCTGGCGGAACTAGTTGCGGGATATCACGTAGGTTCTGGCGAGTGCCAGCGATGAAGTGTCCGTTTTGCTTTTCGGCGCCACTACTGGTTTTGGCGTGCTTTTGTGCCAGCTTCGCCCCTGGGGTTTGGGGCACGGCTTCCTCTCGTTCCTTAACGTCTGAAGAGCGCGGAGTACAAGCGCACGAAGCTGCGACAACTACCATTCCAGGTCCCTTGCGTTCCTTTTTGCGCATGGCCGGCATCAGCCAGAAGGCCTCCCCTGAAGAAGTGATGCCGTTCCTCGCTCGTAGCATATTCCTGCAGGGTTATGAGTCGAAGGGCGGTTTCAAGGCCCACCCAACCGAGTTTCTGATTTTGCTGAGACGATACGTGCAGCAGGCAAGAGAACTGGCAGATCTGGCGGGGACTGATGGCATTATTCATGTCTCTAATTGTGAAGACGGGAAGCAATTGCTGGAAATTCTAGGCTACCGGCCGTCGCTGCCCTGCGGCCGAGGCAGCACTTTCCTTGAAACTGAAGATCCGCGCAGGGCCTTTATTACGATCGACTCCGGGTTCCCGCTGGCGGAACTAGAGAGGACTCTACAGGGAGGCAAGACCTTCTCTTACCCATTCCTCAACTCTAAGGTGCCAATTTTTCTAGCGGAAAGCGATTGGATGGCGGTAAGTGAAGAGGGCGGGAAGGCCAAGCGCAGCGGAGCATTGCTTGATGCGCTTCTGCATGATCCTGCTTTGGCTCGTCTCTATGATGCCTGGGCTCGGATTGACTCGGAAACCCAGTCTGTTCTGTCAGGATCGCCTGGACTGAGCAAATTGCTTCCCTATGCGGCTTCCTTGGATTTCTACGGGAGCTACATTCGCATTCGATCGGGGCGCGTACTGGTACCTGGCGGTCCAGTTGCCGAGTCGGGATGGAAGGACCTGGTGGGCATAAGCCCGCATTCACCGGGAGAATTCGTCCTTCGGCTCATCGCAAAAGACAACGGCTGGCTTGCGGCTTATTTTGACTCGCTCTCACGCGTCCCGCTGGAACAGCAAACGCACTTCGTCGAACCTCCGCGATTGCGGCGCCTCTACGAAGCCCTTCGGGGGAAAACTAATTCCTCCAGCGCCATAGTATCGGTGTTTCGGCCTGACCCCGTTCTTTTGCTGCTGATAACTCGGCTTCAGTGGGAGTCCGACGGCGGTCCGCACGTGCCCGGAAATCTCCAAGCGTGGAAGAGCATTCTCAGCCTGAAAGACAATCTCGCTATTGCCCAGCGCTGGAATGTGGAAATCCCAAGCTGGAACAATTCGGAAGGGTTCCTCGAAGCTCTGTTTGCTCTATCTCGAGTGCGCGCGAAAGGAGGGCCGACGGAAGCCTTTCTTGTGCTGAGCGAACTTGACGGCAGGCGCTCTGGGGGGCATCGCTTGAGCGCTCAAACAGTCGAGCTGATGGCCGGCAAGTTCTCCGACTTCAGAAGCCAGTATTTGATCTTTTCCGAGTTTCCAGAGTTGAGCGATGCGTCCATCACGACCTTCCTAAAGACAGCCGGAGTCCTTGGGAAAATACCCGATTACGCACTCCGAGGGAACGCGATGGGGATCTTTGAAGCCAATGTCGGGCTTTGGCAAATCCTGGCCCGCCAGGGCCAGATTAGCCAGGACAAGCAAAACGATTCATGGCGGGAAACGATCAGACCTTTCGCCCAAGTCTCCTCGTCCACCGATCTTTTCGATGCGGGACGCAACTCACTGGTAAAACTCCTGCGCGCGGCCACTGGCGAACCGATATCCCAGAATAAAATCATCGAATTGATCGCCGGCCCTCACCAAACAGATTCGGAAGGTCAGCGAATTCACAGGGAACTGGCCGACCGGATTCGAGCGGTGCTGGACGATCAGCGCTTGGTTTCTCTCGACACGCTGCTGGCACTTGGCGATGGCCTGAGTGCAACAGCAAAAGGAGCTCCCACAGATAATAGTCTGGTCCAGCTCGCAGAACAACTTAATGACTTTCAAATGCCGCGGCCGATCTTCACTCCTGGCGAGAAGAACGATTTTTCGGGAGGAACTTACAACGAGCGGCACGCCGAGCTGGAGATGCGGACCGATCTTACAAAGGTCCTGAAGTCGGGTTCCCGCGCCGAAATAGAACAGGCCCGCGGACAACTTTCTTCTTTCCTGAGGGACACGCTTGTCGGCATGAACTACGCCTATTACGAACCGCCCGGCGCTCAGGCTCTCCACCATAACCCTCTTCTGATTCGATCCCACGACTTCTCCGGAGAGACTGTTATCGGCATGCAAGAGTCAGTGTGGCTAACTCCTCGGCTGTACGGCGTGGGATCTCCTGCAGGCGGTGGCGCTCATCTCGTCGGATCGCTGGCCGACTTACCCTATGTCCTGGCGCAAATAGAGGAAGATTTCATTTCCCCGGAAAACGTGCAGGCTTTGATCTGGTCCGACTTCGTGCCGTGCGTTTTGACCCATGCCGTTTTGCCGCGTTGGTGGGACGTAAGCCGGAATGAGCTTCACGTAGTCGCTCTTTATCAGCGCGTCGGTGAGGAACTCCTAGCGGCCGCGGCCGAAGATAAAGAGTTCCGCAGCAAAGTGATGAGTATCCTCTCCGACCGAATGGCTCCCCGCAAGTCGGCACAGTTGGAGGATGCTCTGCGAGAAGGACGTCTCCCTGAGCTGTCTTCTACAATCACACCAGCTGATACGTTCTATTTGACAGCTGAAATTCGGCGAAGATTTCCGGAGGAAACAAACTTCCGGGGGGAGGCGGGGCGAGAATTGATAGGTTTGTCTCGCCAGGATCCGGCGGCGCTCGACTGGGTACGATTGTCGCAGGATTTCGGTGTGCCTCATCCCAAATTGGCGGGCACGTATTCTCGCGAACTGCTTAACCTGAGACCATTCCCCACGTTCGAAGGGTATTCCAGTCGACTGCTGGCCGAGACCTGGGATTCGACGAATCTGTATTGGGCCCGCTTGGCGGACGAGATGGGCTATTCACCAGTGACGCTAAATCACCTCGCCCCCGAGCTCACTCTCCGCATGATCACGAAGATTTTTGCCACGGACCTGAACGATTGGCCGGCAATTCTTCGCGCAATGCGAGAAACTGGAGAAGAGTTTCTTAGGGACAAGGTTGCGTCGTTGCCTTCGAATGGTGGTACCCCTCAACCCTAGACAACTTTGGTACGGCCAGAGCAATTCAAAGGCTCGCTCGATCGGCTGCCCGAAAGTGCGGTACGTAGTAATATTGAGGCCCCGTAATGTTAAAGAGATATCGTGTTTTTCTCGGCCTTTTTGTGGAACTGATTGTTCTGTCCGGAACCCCGGCGATAGCCCAGGAGGTCAGCGCGCCGCGTATCAACGTGAAGGTCGACCTAGTACAGTTGAACGTGGCCGTGACAGACAGCAAGGGTAACTACATTACCGGCCTTGGTCCCAAGGACTTCGTCATTACCGAGGACGGCATTTCAGAAAACATCGCTCTTTTTGGGGAGGGCGAAGAATCGGTGCGCGCGCTAATGAAAGCGACGCCATCAGGTGCCGATCCGCCAAATTCCCCCGTGGACCAAAAAAACTCGGGCACATCCGTCTCCGCGAGTGAATTGACATCTCGATTAGTAGAGGGCGCAGACGTATTCGTTCTTTTCGATACTAGCAACTATATGTACCGCAACTTTGCGATCGCCCAGGATGCCATCGCTGATTTCATTCGATCCCTCGAGAGCGCGAACAGGGTGGCCTTCTATTCTTACAGCCGGGACCTTTCCAGAGCCGCCCTGCTCACCTCCGATCGGTCGCAGGTTTTGAGCGGTGTGCGTACGACCGTAGCCGGAGACGATGCGGCGCTTTACAATTGTCTCTTATTGACAATTCAAGACGCGGCTCGCCTTATCGGAAGAAAAGTGATCATTGTCTTCTCAAATGGTCCCGATAACGCCAGCACGGTACCGCCCGAGGAAGTGGCCGAGTTGGCGCAATCGACCGGCACGACGATCTACATGGTGAGTACACAACAGGCGCACTTGGAACCAATCTCCAACGCAGTGTTTCAACGCGTGACCGCTGCCACTGGAGGCAAGGTCTATTTTGCCAAGAACTGGAAAGAGGAACAGAATGCCTTTGCCTCCATCCGCGATGACTTAGCCCATCTTTATTCTCTGAGTTACTATCCACAGCCGAATCCCAACCGTGGCTGGCGCACGATCAAGGTAAAACTCGCGAATGGACAGTATAAAAACTATCACATTCGTACGAGGGATGGGTATCGCCTCCAACATTCTCGATCCTCTTCGAAGAGCGTTCCGTCCGCTCAAGTGGAAGCGAGCCCCTGACTAGCCTTGGCCGATTCGGCGTCGCCGTGCACACCACGACTGTCGTGCCTTTCCCTGAAAACGCTTGGGAGTAAGAACGTCGCGGTCGGGCGGCCCGACGCGCCGGCAAGGCGAGTCCTTACTTGGCGTGCACATTCCGCTCGCTCAGGGGCAGCCGCGAGCACTAGCTCAGCGAACCCACTCCTGGCTGAGTCATGAGTCGCAGCACTTCCCGTCACTTGGCGAGATTGGTGGTGATATACCCTCTTGCAATGCAGTCATCAGACAACGTCCGCGATCTTCGATTCCATCTTCTGAAAATACATCATTCCGGTCACCACCACTGCCACCACTACCGCAGATGAGACTAGCAGCATTCGCCCCGGCGGGTTCCCGGTGCCGGAAAGCGACCAGCGGAAGCCCTCGATTACACCCGCCATCGGGTTCAAACCATAGAGCGGACGCCACTTGGCTGGGACGAGCGAGCTGGGATAGGCAACCGGCGAAGCGAACATCCAGAACTGTACTAAGAATGGAACCACATAGCGCACGTCGCGGTAGATCGCATTCAGCGCCGAGAGCCACAGCCCCACACCTAGCGCCGTAAGCACTGCCAGCAGCAAAAACAGCGGGAGCAACAGCATCGCTGCAGTTGCGTGCATCCGGTAGTAGATCATGATGACGACAAACATCAAAAACGATACGCCGAAATCCACCAGCCCCGAGAGCACCGCCGAAAAAGGCAGTATTAACCGTGGGAAATACACTTTCGTGATTACGTACTGATTTTCCACTATCTTGTTCGTCGCATTTTGCAGCGCGCCTGCGAAGTACATCCACGGGAGCAGCGCGCTGTAATAAAACACCGGGTAAGGCAAACCGCCCGATGGAATATGCGCCAGCTTGCCAAAAAACAGACTGAAGACCAGCATGGTCATGAGCGGCTGAATCACGGCCCAGGCAGCGCCTACCACGGTCTGCTTGTAGCGCACCTTAAGTTCCCGCCACACATAGAAATAAAGCAGCTCGCGATACTCCCACAGTTCAGCGAGGGGCAGGACCCACCACCGCGTCGGCGGCGTAATGTGCACCACCGGCACCTCTGGCGCCGGCGCTCCCGGTGGCTGCCTCACCGAGGATGGCCCGTCAACGTTGACGCCAATCGTGCTCATTCAGAACCACCGTCCGGTTGCGATTTAATGTGCTCGACATCGTCCTGCTCAATATTACGCATCAATTGACCTCTGTGGGTAACGTAGCGCTTCAGAGTTCCGGCGATCTGGACCGGCACTACTGCCACTTGATTGTACGCCGCCTGACGCCAGGAAATCGGGCCGCGAGCGGGAATCAGGTGCGTGCCCCATTGGAAAATAAGTCCAAAATTCCAGAGAATCAGCAGGATGGTGGCGGCTTGAGCGACGAGCCAAGTGCGACGTTCATTCCAGGCGCGCGCGAAATAGTGTGTGAAGCCTGCGAGGCCGAGAACGAAAAGAACGGTGAGGGAGACGAAGAAGCGGTTGCCGAAGGACGAGAGGCCGTCCCAGTCCTGATAACAGCCGATCAGATAGAGGAATGCGACGAAAACGATGATCGAACAGAGGCCGAGAATCTCGTCGCGTTTGCGCAAGAGCCATAATCCGATCACGGCGGGGAGGGTGATGGGAGTCCAGCTGAAGAGGCCGTGATCGGGGGAGAAGCAAACTTTGAGGAGCGCGGGTGAATTCAGAAACCAACTCTCTCCATAACCAAAATCGAAGTAGCCGCCGTAAATTATCTTCTTGGCGACCAGAGTCGGCAGAAAGGCGGCGAAAAGCGTGATTGCAAAAGCCGCGTTTTTCAGAAGCTCGCGACCGAACGACTTCCAATCGTGGCGCGCCAGTTCCTTCCAATAGATGGACAAAGATTCGAGCGCGGGAAGGAGAAGGAGAATTGCGTTCGGAGGATAGACGTCCATCATGAGGCCGCCGATTCCGCCCAGTAAGGTCCATTCAGCCCAGTAACGGCCATCGCGGGTTCGGTCCCAATACCAGACAAAGAGCGCGACGATAAACGCGGAGTGGGAGTGAGACCAGGACGGATTGAAATACATATAAATCGGCAGCGAACTCGCAAACCAAATTCCAAGCGCCGCAAGGAAAGCATATTGCTCGGGGAGATATTTGCGGGCGAGTCGAAACGAGATCCACAGAGAAAGAAAGCCATAGAACGCCGTGCCAAGCGCCATCGACACGACGTACGGTTTGGCAAATCCATCCGGCGGAACGTGGCCGCCGAGAGCGTCATAGGAAAGAACGAAAAGATGGGCGGCAAGTAAAAATGGCGACCAGAGAATTGCGGGGCCGACCGAGAAATGATTGTCTATATGGCCCGTGGCTGTGTACTCCGCCGAAAGAAGATTTCCTGCTGCATCCGTCCTTCCCATGCGGAAGGTCGGGTTGGCCCTGAGCCAGTCTTGCTTGAAATCGAGATTGTGCTGGATGAGCAGAGCCCGGGCGAAGGCGTAGTATCCGACGCCGTCGCCGCGCACCCATGGATTGACGAGCGGC
>DATNKB010000002.1:0-4999 GCA_035603595.1 Candidatus Dormiibacterota bacterium | reverse complement strand
CTTGCGGGCTCAGTTCATCGAACGTTTGACCTGCTGGTAGAGAGCCGCTTGAGCATCATCGCCGAGGAAATTATTCCCATCGTGCATAACCTAATCGGCGTGCCGGGCGGGACGATCGAACAGGTAACCACCGTGGAATCGCATCCAGTGGCGCTGGCGCAGTGCGAGAGGTTTTTTCAAGCGCGCCCGGAATTGAAACGAATCGCCACTGAAGATACAGCCGGAAGTGTCCGCACGATCATCGCGGCCGGCGATCTATCGCGCGCTGCGATCGCCAGCCGGCGCGCCGCTGAAATTTATGGCGGCAGAATTCTACGCGATCATTTGGAGGACAATTCCGAGAACTACACGCGATTTTTGCTTCTCGGCTTTTCAACGAAAACCTCCGACGCGGCTAACAAACTTTCGCTCGTGTTTCAAACGGCCCACCAGCCCGGAGCGCTTTTCCACGCGCTCGGACCCTTTGCGCGCCGCGGAATCAATCTGATGAAGATCGAGAGCCGGCCGATTGCCGGGCGTCCGTGGGAATACCGTTTCTATCTCGACTTACAGGCTTCGACGCTCGATCCGGAGGTCGAAGCAGCGATCGCCGAACTGGAGAAGCTGAGCGTGAATTTGCGGATTCTCGGCTCGTACGTTTCGGCCGAGATTTTCAGCGCGAAGGCAAACTAAGAAACATTCAAGCACAACAGGGAGACGGAACAATGATCGTGATCATGGGAGCGGAAGCAACTGAAGAGCAGGTGAACCACATTGTGACGCGGATCAAAGAATGCGGCTGCCAGGCGCATTTGAGCCGCGGAACGGAGCGAACGGTGATCGGCATCGTTGGCAACAGCAACGAGCATCGCAGTGAACTCGAGGCGCTGCTTGCCGCACCGGGCGTCGAAGAGATCGTGCGCGTCGCACATCCATTCAAGCTCGCGTCGCGTCACTTCCATCCCGAAGGCTCGATCGTTGATCTTGGCAATGGCGTGCTGGTGGGCGGAACATCCGTCGCGATTGCGGCGGGGCCTTGCGCGGTGGAGTCGGCGGCACAAATCAACTCAATCGCAGCGCGCGTGGCACAAGCAGGAGCGAAATTGCTTCGCGGCGGCGCGTTCAAGCCGCGCTCATCGCCCTATTCGTTCCAAGGACTCGGCGAAGATGGGCTCGAATTGCTGCGGCGCGCTGCCGATGATAACGGCCTGCTGGTTGTGAGCGAAGTAATGGATCCATCGCAGGTGGAAATCATGCTTCCGTACGTGGACATGATGCAGGTGGGCGCGCGCAACATGCAGAACTACCACTTGCTGCGCGCTCTCGGCGAAATCGCGAAGCCGGTGCTGCTGAAACGCGGAATGTCCGCGACGATTGAGGAGCTGCTGCTGAGCGCGGAGTACATCATGGCGGGAGGAAACTACAATGTGGTTCTCTGCGAACGCGGCATCCGAACATTTGACACGTACATGCGCAACACGATGGACATCGCGGCAATTCCCGTGATCAAACAGCTCTCGCATTTGCCGGTTCTCGCCGATCCTTCGCACGGAACCGGGCGGCGGGATAAAGTGGCGCCGATGGCCCGAGCTGCAATCGCGGCGGGTGCGGACGGATTACTCATTGAGGTTCATCCTGATCCCGAGCGAGCGCTTTCTGACGGCGCCCAGTCGCTCTACCCCGACCAGTTCGCACAGCTTATGGGTGAAGTCGCTGTGATCGCGCAAGCGGTGGGGCGGCGGGTGGAGTTGGAGCCGGCGAAGGCCGGAGTGGCGCGCCGTTGACGAATTTCCTGTGACAACCTAGGATGGCCAGCCAGCGGCGCGAGTCTAGGGCATTTTCTACAATAGGGCGCAATGCTGGGAGGGCCGGTCGATGCTGAGTGTGTTGCAGTCTGTGCTGATTGTCCTGGGCACGATGGCGCTGTCACTGGTTTTTTTGGCTGTGTTGCGGCGCGTATGGCCGGTGACGCGGCGGACGGAACACAACGACATTATTGGCTGGCAGATCAGCGTATTGGGCACGACGTACGCGGTGATTCTCGCGTTTATGCTCTGGAACGTCTGGAACAACTTTCAGACTGCGCGTGTGACTACTGAGATGGAAGCGAACTACCTCGTGGATCTGTATCGCATTGCTCGCGGACTTGCGCCGGCGGAGTCGAAACCGCTTCGTGCTTTGTGCCGCGAATATGCCGCGGTGATGGTGAATGAGGAATGGTCGGCGATGGCGGAGAAGCGGCTGAGCGCGCACGGTTTTGACATCACGCAACAAATGTGGGACGTCCTGGTGCAGGCCCATTCGGGCGCCGGCATAGCGGGTTCGAGTGGGCGCTCCGCTTCTGCCGGCTCGGATGGCTTTGAACAGTCAAAATATGAGCAGGCTTTCAGCACGCTCAGTCAGATGTCCGAACACCGGCGCCTGCGCCAGATTGAGAGCCGGATGAAACTGCCGGGAATTCTGTGGGGCGTTTTGGTGGTTGGCGGCATTGTAGTGATCGGGTCGGCCTGCCTTTTCGGCTGTCAGAATTTCGCGCTGCATTTCATCCACGTATTTGTACTCTCGTTGTTGCTGTCGCTCGTTCTGGTTTCCATCGCGGAAATTGATCAGCCTTTTCAGGGACCGGTGCGGGTGCAAGCGGATGCGTTCACGTTCGCGCAGCAGACATTCGCAGAGCTTCCGCAATAATCGGAGGCTTGCGGAGGCCCGATTTTTTGCGGGAACGATCGAGACGGAAATGAAAAATATGTAAAATGCGATACCAAACGTCATAACACTCTCTGAATTCGGTTTTTCCTCATACGTTGCCCGCTGGCACCGCGCTATGAAAACTAGGACAAGAAATTCTTTTTAGCGGCATCCGCTCTCTAAGCCTCTGAAAACAAACATTGTATTTTTCGTTTAGGGCTGGGCATCAACGTGCCATACAGGCCACGGCGATATTTTTCCCATGCGCGTGGTGGTGAATTCAGCCATTCGAATTCGAGTTGAATCTTCAGGAGGGTGTATGAATTGGAAGCGATTTACAGCGTTCACGTTCGCGCTGCTGGCTGTGCTGCTGCTCAGCTATCAGCCGGCGCAAGCGCAGTCGAACGTGCAAGCAGGGAGCATTCAAGGCGTGGTGACGGATCCGCAGGGCGGTGTGGTGCCCGACGCCAAGGTGACGATCACGAACAAAGATACCGGCGCCACGCTCGATGCGACATCGACGTCGGCCGGAACTTTCACTTCGGGTTCGCTCGTTCCAGGAAACTACACTGTTCGCGTAGAAGCACCCAGCTTCAAGACAGTGACTGGAACCTACGTTGTGCAGATCAATCAGGTTTCCAGCGCGACGATCAAGCTCGAGCTCGGCGCTTCCAGCACAGTTGTGGAAGTAAGCGGCCAAGCTGTGACCGTCAATACGGATCAGGCTCAGGTATCTGGAAGCTTGACCACTCAGCAAATTGAAAATCTGCCAGTGAATGGGCGCAACTTCCTCGATCTCGCACAGCTCGAGCCGGGCGTCCAGATTCAAGATGGCGGCAACTTCGATCCGACCAAGACCGGATTTTCTTCGATTTCGTTCGGAGGCCGATTCGGCCGCAGCGCGCGAATCGCGGTGGATGGAGTGGACGTTAGCGATGAAAACGTGGGCACCACTACCACAGGCATTCCTTCCAGTGCGATCGCCGAATTTCAGCTCGCTCAGTCCAGCCTGGATCTCTCGAACGACCTTACCTCGTCCGGCGCGGTGAACGTAGCCACGAAGTCCGGCACGAATAATTTTCACGGAGAAGGTTTCGGTCTTTTCCGCGACAGCGGGCAGGCGGCTGCGTTTCCGGCGGATGCGCAGTTCCAGCGCAGCCAATACGGCGGCAACGTGGGCGGCGCCATCCTGAAAGACAAGCTGTTCTTCTTTATTGATGGTGAGCACACTCTGCAGCATGCTTCGGCCGGAGTCGTTGTTGCGGCGCCGTTCGACAGTTTCTCAGGGAATTTCCCCGCGCCTTTCCACGAAACCGACCTAATCGGGAAACTGGATTGGCAGGTGACCAAAGCCGTGCACATGTTTTATCGCTTTAGTTACTTTCAAAACCTGGCGCAGGATTCCTTCGGCGGCGCATCTTCGTTCTCGTTTTTCAACAACCGGTCCAGAACGAAAAATGATGTGGTCGGAGCCGATTTCAATACCGGGAGCTACACACACAGCATCCGGTTCGAATATCTGAAGTTCGTAAACGTGTTGGGTGATGCGGTTACCGGAAGCGGCGAGCCCTTTGCCGATTTTCCGATCAGCTTGTTTTTCCAGCAACAGAATTTCTTCACAGGTCCCAGCTTTCTCGCTCCGCAGTCCACGATTCAGAGCGATCACCAGATCAAATATGACGGCAGCAAAGTCTGGGGCTCGCACATTATCCGGTACGGCCTTGGTTACAACTACATTCACGGATGGACGTCTTCCGATTTCTTTGGCTTGAATGCCCAAGCCCGGAACTTCGGTGGATTCGATGCAGCCTCGAACCTTACTTGTCCCAACGGCCAGAGCGGGATCAATTGCCCGTTAAACTACCTGGCTGACTTGGCCATTCTTGGTAACGGGCAGGGTTCCTTCACAGAAAAATCGGCATTCGGAAAGCCGTCTGGCGGACTTGGACCGGATAATCGCCTAAGTGCTTATCTGGGTGACAGCTGGAAGATTAAGCCGAACCTGACGGCAACGTTCGGATTGCGTTACGTTCGCGACACATTCCGCTCGGACAGCGACCTTGCGGCTATCCCCGCATTGAACGCGCTTTTGCCTGGCACGGGCAACAAGGTCAACCAGCCAAACGCGAACCTCGCGCCGCAGCTCGGTGTGGCCTGGGATCCCAAGAAAGATGGAAAGACCGTGATCCGTGCTGGAATCGGTCTCTACTACGACAACACGGTTTTTAACGACATACTCTTCGACCGGTTATTGAGACTCCCGAATGGAGCATTCAACGCAACTCCGTTTGCTTGCGTTGGTGGTGCAGCAACTCCGGTTTCGTTCGCCGGC
>DATNKB010000001.1:0-5981 GCA_035603595.1 Candidatus Dormiibacterota bacterium | reverse complement strand
GTTCTATCGAAAGGTGCGGCCAGACGTCACCGGCTGGAGCGCCATTGCCGCGCTGGCTCCCGAAATTCCGAGAACGCACGACATCGGCCGTAACCTTTGGTGCTGGATTCTAGGCTGTACGATGGTTTACAGCGCGCTATTTGGCGTGGGCAAATTGCTGATGCACCATTGGCCGCTCGGAATATTCCTGGTGCTGGTTGCCACAATATGCGCCTGGCGGATGGCTAGAGAGTTAAATCAGGGGCAAGGCGCACCACAAATCGCCCCCGCGGCAACCACTGAAGGCTGAGCGTTTCAAAAACTCTGCTGAATCGGCGATAGTGACTTTCGATAAAACGAGCCGCCTGTTCCTTTCAAGGCGGCTCGTTGAGAGGGTTAATGAGACGACCGTCTCGCTCAGAAACGATATTTCAACGCGAACTGTATGCTCCGCGCTCCTTGGGACGTGAAGATCTCCCCGTAGTTGGAAGTTCCTGCCGTGTGCTGGCCGCTAAACTCTTGTCCGAAATTGAAGATCGGGGTGTTCGTAAAATTCGACATATCCATCCTGAACTCCAATGACTGCCTTTCGGTTATCGAGAATTCTTTAGCCACGCTGAGATCAGCAGACTTGTAATTGGGACCATCGAACGCCCCCACTGGGCAATTGCCGAAAGTTCCAGCCGCCGGCGTGGTTACGGCCGCGGGATTCAAGAAACTGACTCCGTCGTTTGCAGGATTGAACACCATCGGGACTCGTGCAGGCTCGCCAGGAACGCAGTCCGCGCGCGTTGAAAATCCACCGGTCCCCGATGTGTCGCTGCTTGCAAAAATGGTCTGGGCAAAGCCGGTGTGGAAGATGAAGCCCGAACTCACCCGCCACCCTCCGGCCACAGCGTTTACGAAGCCGTTCACATCGCTGCCAAACCGTCGACCATGCCCGTAAGGGATCTCGTAAACCACATACCCGTTGAAAAGGTGCTTGTTATTTTGCGGGCACCGGCCATAGTCACCGATTTGGTTGTAGGGATTCTGCGGGAACGCCCAGCCTGCAATTGTCTGCGCCTCGGTGGCCACGTTGTCGCCGAACTGGCCGAAGAACCCGGGCGTATCGCTCAGGCATTTGGAAAATGTGTAATTCAATTGCGCTTGCAAGCCATACTTCAAGCGTTGCTGAAAGATAATCTGCAACGCATTGTAGTTGCTGATGCCGTTTGAGGTTGAAAATCTTGCCTGTCCAACTTCACTGAGCAGGGTTGGATTGAGGAACGGGCTGGGAGAAATCGAACCGTCAGGGTTCAATTGCTTCTGCTGCAACATAGTGATGTTGCTCAGGTGCTGATCGTTCTCACCAAGGTAGCCGATTTGAATGGTTGTCGAATTTCCGAATTGCTTTTGAATATTCAAGTTCCATTCCTGCTGCACCGCCGGCCGTATGTTTACGTTAAAAGCGTGAATGTTCACGCCTTGAAAACAGACCGGATCAAAAACTACCGCCTGCGCGAGAGTACATCCCGTGGGAAACCCGACGAAGCCCTGGTCCAGAGTGCTGGGGGGTAGTGCAGTAGTGGGCGCGAAAGTCACGTTATGCGCCACCTCAAATGGCGGGTTTGCCGTCAGCAGGTTGTTTACTCCATTGCTTTCATTGAAGCTGGAGACCCCGTAAGCGGCACGGACCACGGTATTTTTTGCCCAATCCCAGCCGGGCTGCCAGGCTATTCCGATGCGCGGTTGGAAGTTTGTGATCCCGTTGTATTGTTTATAGAGAGCTTTGCCCAGACCGTGGTTATTCATCTGAGAGGTGATAAGGTCTCCCCCGAATAACTCGTAATTCACAGCGTTACCGTCCACAGCGGTGCGGGGCGTGTTGAGCTCCCAGCGCAGACCGAGGTTCAACGTAAGATTACGCCTCAGCCGCCAATTATCTTGCCCATATACCGACCACAGATTATTCCGCACGTGCCGATTACCAACTCCTTCACCGATACCCAGGTTGTTGGGAAGACCGAGCATAAAATCTGCAAGCCCGGAACCCAGGGAAGAACCACCGTTGCCGGTATACTGCCCGTTGAAATTGAAAAAGCCTGCCAGTCCTTCATTGCCAGGATAGAGAAAATTGTCCCGGTAATTCTTGAACTGAAGCCCTACGTGAAACTCATGATTCCCGTGCGTTTTTACAATTGAGTCGCCAATCTGAATCACAGTGTCAGCGAATGTATTAAACGCTGAAAGCGGATTCCCGATGTTGGTAACACCACCGAATAAACCTTGAATGGACGGAAGAAAATCGCTCGACGAAGGAATACCAAATGTCCCGGTCGGGCTGCTAAAACCTTGGCTGACCGGGAAATAACTAAAACCTACCCGGAAGTCGTTGGCGGTGGTCGGGCTAATCGTCCTGGTCCAACCAATAACTCCGTTCTTCAAAGGATAATTGAAGTTCGTAATGCCGTTCGGATTCAGGACGAACGTTGCGATGGTCGGATTCCGCACGGATTGTTGCGAATAGCGCCCAAAAATGCGGTCCTGTTCCGTGGGAGTCCAGTCAATCTTAGCGTCGCCCTGATCCGCATTGTTTAAGATGCGCTGCGAAAATTGCAACCTGTTGCCACTGTTAGCCAAGGGATAAAACGGCGAGCCAACAATGGCTACGGCGGCTGGACTCAAGGTGAGCCCCGCCGCAGTTAGGTTGTTAAACGGAATAGGCGTTCTAGCCGTCGGATTCACACCTGACTGCGGCATAAACAATTGAGTATTCCCGGTGGCTGTGCTCGTGCAAATGCCGCCTCCCGTAAATCCTGCTGGGCACAGTTCAGCGAAATTTCCCGCGCGCTCGTCCGCACTCATCACCTGGAGAGATTGAGTTGACGGTGCGTCCTGGCGCTGTCCCTGGTAGTCCAAGAAGAAAAACAGCCGGTTTTTGACTATGGGTCCGCCGAAAGTGCCTCCGAATCGGTTGTACCGCAGAGCCGGTTTGGGAACACCCGTCAGATTGTTGCTCCATTCATTGGCATTCAGTGCGTCGTTTCGGAAGAATTCAAACGCGCTGCCATGGTAGGAATTCGTGCCCGACTTGATTGTCGTATTGACGATACCTCCCAGAAAATTCCCGAACTCTGCCGAGGGCGTGTCGGTGATCAAATTGAACTCTTGGATGGCATCCACGCTCGGTGAGTAGGCCACTTCATTGTTGTCGCTCTGATTGTTGTCGATCCCGTCGAGAATGTAGTTGTTTGTCTGCTCGCGATTTCCGTTGATATAGGGGCGCCCTACTTGAAATGTGTTTTGACCCGAAAGAAACGCCCCGGGATTCGTGGCCACGGCCCCGGGCGTCAGAAGAGTGAGCTTGTTATAGTTTCCCGTAATCAACGGAACATTTTCCGTTACCACGTGATCGATATGAGTGCCAATGTCGGTGGTCTCCGTTTGAAGCAGAGGGGTTGCACCACTTACTTCCACAGTCTGCGACACGGCTCCTACGGTCATCTGCACGTCGATCCGCGCAACTTGATCTAGGACGAGTTCAAAGGGCGTGTGCAGCGCAGTTCGGAACCCTTTCGCTTCCACCTTCACTCCATAGGTCCCGATCGCGACATGAAGAAGGTAGTACGCTCCGTCGGAATTCGTCTCTGCCGTATAGGTTGTCCCCCGCGCAGTATCCGTGGCGGTCACCGTGGCGCCTGCAATGGGCGCTCCGCTCGGATCCGTGATCGTTCCATTAATCGCCGCCGTCACTTCCTGGGCCACAGCGCCCGGCGCCAGAGCCAACAATAGTGTGATTAAGCATACTGAGAGCACCGCCCCAAGACCGGTGGACCTAAAATGCAGCTTCATCGCAGCCTCCTGACTGATTGATTGCAAGGAGTGACGGAATCCATCGCCCACGTCGCTCCACCCCTATACTTGGGAAAGAGCTATATAGCGCAAAGTATCTGTTGTCAAGAAAAAAAAGCCATTGTATAAGTATTTCGCAGAACCCAAGATTGCCGCTCGATAGCGGTCACAGATAGCTCTATAGCGGGCTGCTCTGCTCGTCGAGAGAGCTTTTCCGTAATCTGCGTGCGATCGATGCGCAATTAATCACGCAGAAATATTGGATCGAGAGACTCGCAGCAAATTTGCGGAGCCTTCATGACGCCTATTGGTCGAAACGGGCAGCCAACTTACAAGCGCATTCAGAATGTAATTCGACGGCGGATTGAAACTGGTCAGCTGAGTCCTGGGGACGTAGTTGATTCCGAGCGAGAACTCGCCAAGCTCCACAGAGTCAGCCTCATGACTGCCCGCCACGCTCTTGCAGATCTTGCACGCGAGGGAATCGTTGAGCGGAGGCGCGGCGCGGGAACCTTCGTCGCCCCGCCCAAGATTCATTTCAACAAGTTGATGAGTTACACGGAGCAAATGTCCAGCCGCGGTTTAATTGCTCAGTCCAAGATCGTGTCCTCGGGCGTGCTCGACGATGAACCCGACATTGCGGCCCGTCTCTCACTTTCCGCGGCTAGTCACTTGACCATGATAGAGCGCGTGCGAAAAGCTGGCGATGAGCCTTTCGCGCTGGAGAGCTGCTATCTTTCCGCTCAGGAATTCCCCGGGTTAATCGCCGCGTCGTTGGAGCGCGGCTCACTCTTCAGTACGCTGGAAAACCGATATGGTATACAACTGGCCTACGCGGATGAAGAGATTGACTCCACGGCAGCGGATCTCAAAACCGCCGAGCTGCTGGCGGTCCCCCGAGGGTCGCCGCTTCTTCGCATGCGTCAGCTCATTTATACAAACAAAGGTAAGGCCATCATCTACGTTTTGGGTCTATACCGATCGGGTCGCCACACTCTGTTGATTCGCCGGTTCCGTTAGTGCGATCAGCAGAATAAACACCATGCTTGTATTACTCGAACCGGACTTTGCTGCGTTGAGCCGCGAAGCCGCGCGTATTGTCGCGAGGGCGGTGAGGAGCAATCCTTCTCTTAATTTGGGGCTCGCCACCGGGAGCACCACTCTCGGGATGTACGCGGAAATCATTCGTATCTACCGTGAGGAGTCTCTCGACTTCTCAGATGTAACTACTTTTAATCTCGATGAGTACCTCGGGATTGCGCCGGATCACCCGCAAAGCTTCCACTTTTTTATGCGCGAGAATTTCTTCCGCCACATCAACATCCACGCGTCGAGAACTCACATTCCTGATGGAATGATTACCGGCAATTACAAAGAGTATTGTTCTTCTTACGAAGAGGAAATCCGGGCAGCGGGTGGCATCGACTTGCAGGTTCTTGGTATCGGGCGTAATGGCCACATTGGCTTCAACGAACCGGCGTCGAGCCTGGCTTCGAGGACCAGGCTGAAAGTTCTCACCAGCGAGACGATCGAAGACAATCGCAAGTCCTTCATCCCCGGCGAAAAAATCCCCGAGTGTGCCATCACCATGGGCATTGGAACGATTCAGGATTCGCGTCGAATTCTCATCCTGGCCAGCGGCGACTTAAAAGCTGACGCGGTCGCGCGGGCTATCGAAGGCCCTATTTCCGCCTCCGTCACTGCTTCTTCCCTCCAGCTTCATCCTGACGTCACCTTTATTATCGACGAGCAAGCCGCCTCGCAGCTGAAACACAAGCAGTACTACCGGCGGGTAATGGAAATGACTGCCTTGCTAGATGAAACATCACAGCGTTGATTGTTCGGCCTGTCAGACATATCAGCGCCAAAACGATTGAAAGATCCCGATTTGCCCAACCTTGCTGCGTTGCGCTGACGAAAAACGCCGTCGCATATAGACTGGAGTGAATGGCAACGAGCTCCAGCGGCGCGTCAGTCGGCACACTGCCCATTTCCTACCGCCATCTCGTCGCGGCGCTGCTTTGCGGGCTCGCGCTGAGGCTGTATTTCATCGCCCATTTTCCTTTTTACTCTGGCGACACAAAATTCTACGAAGAGCTGGCGCGCAATTGGCTCGACCACGGCGTCTACGGCCTGTTCGTCAACGGGCAATTGATGCCGGTCGATCA